>NZ_LMDO01000006.1:0-158813 GCF_001425105.1 Pseudomonas sp. Root401
GCCCTTGCGATGAAATCCTGGGGGAATCATAGCAAGGGTTGGCTTCGGTGTTTTTACACACTCTGGGCCCAGCGCGGCTAACCCGGCATCCATGCCGGGATGCCCACTACGCAATACCTGCGTTCGGCCAGCGTGGTTAACGGGGCGCCGAGATCAACGTCCACCACGAGGCGGCCTAGTAGCCGACCTGGCTCTCCCGGTAGTACGCCCGTCAGATCTGTGGGAGCAAAGCTTGCTCGCGAGGCGGCCTGACAACCGACCTGGTTCTCCCGGTCGTACTCCGGTCCAATTGTGGGAGCGATCTTGCTCGCCTCTGCGCGCGGTGTGGTCAGGATTGTGTATTGACGTTGTCCAGCATCCGATTCGCCAATAAAGCGCCCAGCTCGATCAGTTGCTGAATGCCAAGGGCAACATGGCGTCGCGAGCCTTTCAGGTCGAAGGCAAGGTCGCTGACCATGGCATCGGCTGAGGCCAAAGTTTCGCTGAGGTTGGCCAGCAGGCTTTCGGTGTCGACACCGTCCACGACGGTNCAGGTCGAAGGCAAGGTCGCTGACCATGGCATCGGCTGAGGCCAAAGTTTCGCTGAGGTTGGCCAGCAGGCTTTCGGTGTCGACACCGTCCACGACGGTGAACAGCTGGCCTGAGGGCTTTTTCTTTTTGGCTTGAGGTTTGGGGTCAAGATAATGGTCGATGGCGCGCTTGGCGGCTTCATCGAGGATCGGGGGAATCTGGCTGGCTTCGGGAAATGGAATCGTTTTTTGTTGGCCCAGAGTTATCTTCAGACATGTTGGCGCTCCACTAGGATTGAAATAACGCCCTTCTACTTTCGGGTTTCCAGGCCCGGCCGCTGAACTTTCAGCGACGGGAAAAGGTTAGCGACAGCCCTTCCCACCCAGCAACCGCCAGAGCTCGTCGGAAAAATCTGCTGCAGCCCGGAGGATTGTCCGACCATTCCCACAATCCTGGTCGGCTGTCAGGCCGCCATCGCGAGCAAGCTCGCTCCCACACAGGTTTTGGGTCGTTTATAAGATCCGTGTCCACCGCCGATCCCTGTGGGAGCCGAGCTTGCTCGCGATAGCGGTGGGTCTGCTTGCATCCATGTTGTATGTGCCGCCGCCTTCGCGAGCAGGCTCGCTCCCACATTGGGTCAGTGTGACCTAGGAATTTGCGACCACTGCCGATCCCACAGATCTGACGGGTGTACGAGCGAGAGAGTCTGGTCGGCTATAAGGCCGCCTCGCGAGCAAGCTTTGCTCCCACAGACCTGACAGGTGTACGACTAGGAGAGCCAGGTCGGCTTTAAGGCCGCCTCGGCTTGGCTTTTGATCTTGAGGCCCCGTTAACCACGATGGCCGAACGCAGGCATTGTGGAGTGGGCATCCCGGCATGGATGCCGGGATAGCCGCGCTGGGCCATGGATGGCCCTTCGGCGAGGCACCGAGTGGTGGGGCAAGCCTTTTTTGCTTACTTTTTTTGGCGTTTGAAAAAAAGTGAGCCGCCGTCAGGGCGGAACCCGAAGCAGCCGTTACCGCAGCAATGGATATGTACTCAGTCAAGCCGACATCGCGAGCAAGCTCGCTCCCACAATTGGATCGGAGTACAGCAGTGAGAAATAGGCCAGCTATCACGCCGCCTCGTCCTCAATACCCGTTGGAGCCATAGTCCGGGGTGAAAGCAAACCCAACCACCCGCTCAACCCCCGTCTCCAACCGCCCATCCGGCAACAACCGCAACCACCGATACCCAGGCGCCTGCGAGCCCACCGCAAAATCCTCACTCCCCGGCTCAAACTGAATACAGGTCGAAGGCGAAGCCAACAAACGAACCCCCTCGCGCGTCCGGTCAACCTCCTGATGCACATGCCCCCACAAGACCGCCCGCACCTGGGGAAACCGATCCAGCACCGCAAACAGCGCCTCCGGATTACGCAACCCGATCGACTCCATCCACGCACACCCAATCGACACCGGATGATGATGCAGACACACCAGATGATGCCGCTCCGGCGCCTCGCTCAAGGCATTGGCCAACAGAATCAACTGCTCCTCGGCCAAAAACCCCGGCACCGAACCAGGCACGGCGGAATCGAGCATCGTCACGCGCCAGTTGCCAATGTCCACCACCGGATCGAGCAACGTGCTCTTGACCGCCGCCTCAAGCATCACCTGCGGCTCATCATGGTTACCCGGAATCCACCGCGCCGGCGCATCGATTCGCGCAGTCAATTGCCGAAACGCCGCGTAGGACTCCAGCGTGCCGTCCTGGGACAGATCCCCGGTGGCGAGCATCAGGTCAATGTCCGGCTGCTGCTTGAGCACCAAATCGATGACCGCACGCAAACTGTCGCGGGTATTCATGCCCAGCAGCGAGGCATCGGCCTCGGCGAACAAATGGCTGTCAGACAGTTGGACCAGCAACGCCGCATCGGCAGTGGTCAAGCTGGATACGCTCGGCAAATCGCTCTCTCCCAGGCGCAGTCACGCCGTTGCATGAAGCCGCAATTATGCTGGGGGATGATCGAAAGGGGAAACCCGCGAACCGGAACCGGTTCACAACTACCGAACGACTTCGAACTCGTGGCCCAGCGCCAGGCAATGACTCAGCCACTCGCCCAGGAACAGGTTCAACTGGGCTTTTTCATCCGGCTGGTGCATTGAGGCATTGGGGTAAGGATAGATGCCGCGAAAGCGTCGTGCATGTTCGGCGCTGACGACTTCGGCCATGCGCGCATCGTGATAGACCTGGACCTCCAGCTGCGGCACCGGCAGCCAGGGCAGGCTGTGCTCCTGGCGCACTTGCAGCGTGGTGGTGTAGGGACAGGCCTGCAGCACTTCCAGAGCCAGCACGCCCAGCATCTGGTCGCCATGGGTCACGGCGATGCGCCGTGGCGCCGGATCGTTGCGCATGTCCGGCAACAAGCGCATCAGGCGGGCGTAGTTGGCCTCGCAGGCGGCCTGCAACCCCACCAGATCGACGCGATAGCGATCGCGCAGCTTGTTCAGGACCATAGCCCCCTCACTTCCTCGCGGTTCAAGGCCAGCCATTGCAGGGCGATGATGCTCGGTGCATTGCAGATTTGTCCGTCGCGCACAGCTTGCAGGGCATCTTCGAAAGACCAGACTTTGACGCGGATATCTTCCGCCTCTTCCGCCAGGCCATGCAGCCCGCCCGCCCCCTTGCTGTCGCAACGCCCCAGGTACAAATGAACGAATTCATCGCTGCCGCCCGGAGATGGAAAATACTTGGTCATCGGCCAAAGCGCAGCGAAGGCAAGCCCAGCTTCCTCCTGCGCTTCACGATGAGCAACTTCTTCCGGTTGCTCGTCCTTGTCGATCAGGCCGGCCACCAGTTCCACCAGCCAGGGATTGCCGGTCTTGCCCATGGCGCCGACGCGAAACTGCTCGATGAGCACCACTTCATCGCGTTGCGGGTCGTAAGGCAGCACGCAGACCGCGTCATGGCGCACGAACAATTCACGGCTGATTTCACGACTCATGCCACCGGCAAACAACTCATGGCGCAGATGCACACGGTCGAGCTTGTAGAAACCCTGGAAGCAGCTCTCGCGCTTGACGATTTCCACGGCGTTCGGTGTGGCGTTGGCGAAATCGGTCATGACAATCCTCGTGTGCAGTGGATCAATACGAGGTTCCAACCTCGGCTTCGCGCCATCCTAACGCGCCCGTACCCTTTGATGCAGCCCCTTTCCACTCATCGGGATGGACGGCAGAAGATGAAAGAACTCTAATGAGCTTAGTGGCGAACTGATTGTCCTGCTGGCAGTCGAAGCGGGTAACTTTTCGCCTTTCCCTGTTCCATGAAGGACGCCCATGTCGCTTTTCAAAACTGCCTCCGTGGCCGCCATTGCCCTGACCCTGGGCGCTTGCCAAAGCCTGTTCCAACCCAATTACCGCGCACCGCTGGAAACCACCCGCGACGCGTCGGAACAGCTGCAACAAGGTTGCGCCAGTGCCGACTGCCCGTTGGTGAACATCGATACCCTGCACTTTCCCGCCGAGCCGGCCCTGGACGGCATCGTTGAAAAACGCCTGCTGCAAATGACCCGCCCCGCGCCGGACGCCCCGGCGGCGCCGACGCTTGCCGCCTATCGCGAGCAGTTCCTGCGCAACGCCGCCCCCCGCAACAGCAGTTATTTGCAGGCCAAGGTACGTGAGCAACATGACGGCCTGGTGATCATCGAATTGTCCAGCTACCTGGACACCGGCGGCGCCCACGGCACGCCGGGTCGCGGCTTCATCAACTATTCGCGCCAGCAACACAAGGTGCTGACACTGTCGGACATGCTGCTGCCGGGCCAGGAAGAAGCCTTCTGGAAAGCCGCCCAGGTCGCCCACAACAGTTGGCTGATCAGCACCAAGCTGGATCAGGAACCCGAGTTCCTGAAACAGTGGTCCTTCCAGAAAACCCCACACGTGGCGCTGACCTACGGCGGGGTGATCCTCAAGTACGAAGTGAGCACCATCGCGCCATACGCCCTGGGCCACATCGAATTGAAGATCGCCTACCCACGCCTCAATGGCATCCTCAAGCCCGAGCTGTTCCCCGGCCGTAGCTGAAAGCCCGGCCCAGCAACAGTTGCAGCAACCCTGCCAGAATCAGCGAAGGCAGGGTTGCTCCGATGTCCGGATAGAAGTTGGCCAGCAAGTGATAAGTGCTCACCCCACCCAACCAGGCCAACAGGGCCGGCCAGCGCAACGCGGCTGACACCACTTGGCTGCTGCGTTTGCGCAGGATGAAGTGATCCACCAGCACCACGCCGAACAGCGGTGCGAACACCGAGCCGATCAGCAACAGGAAGTTCTGGTATTGCGCCAACGGTGCGAAGCAGGCGATCAGGGTGCAGAGCACGCCGATCGCCAAGGCCAGGTGCTCGACCTTCAGCCCCGACAACATGCCACTGGAAACCGCCGCCGAGTGAATATCGGCGAAGGCGTTTTCCGACTCATCCAGCAGAATCAGCAGCAACGGAATGCCCAGCCCGGCGCCCGCCAAGGCTAGTAGCAACGCGTTGACTTCACCGCTTGGCGCGAACGCCAAGGTGTAGGCCACACCCAGGCTCATCAGCCAGAAGTTACCGATGAAGAATCCCACGGCAGTACCGCCGAAGACATTCTTGGCGCGCTTGCCGAAACGCGAGTAGTCAGCGATCAGCGGCAGCCAGGACAGCGGCATCGCAATGGCGATATCGAATCCCACCGCCAACGGCATCGAGCCGTCGCCCGCCTGGGCCCACAGCGCGACCAGATCAGCCTTGGCGAACAGGTTCCAGGTCAGCCAGATACACGCCGCCAGCAGCAGCCAGATACCCCACTTGCGCAGGACCTTGCGCACGAACGTCAACGGCCCACTGACCGCGAGCAGAGTCGCCAGGGCACCGAAGAACAGTGTCCACAGCAGTGGATTGGAGCCCAGGCTGCCTTCGCTGAAGGCTCGGGCACCGAGCAGGCTGGCGGCATCACGCATGACGATGATTTCGAACGAACCCCAGCCGATCAGCTGCAGCAGGTTCAACACCGCCGGCACGCTCGCGCCCTTGCCGCCGAGGCTGAGCTTCAGCGCGGCCATGGCCGACAGGCCGGTGTCGCTGCCGATCACGCCGACGGCCGCCAGCAGCAGGACGCCCACCAGCGTGCCGAGGAAAATCGCCAGCAACGAACCACTCAAGCCCAGGCCCGGCGCGAGCAAGGCGCCGACCTGCAAGACCATCAGGCCGATACCCAGGGAGAACCACAGGGAAAACAGATCGCGAGCGCCGAAGACGCGTTTGTCGGTGGGGACCGCGATGTCGGGAGAATAAGTGTTCAAGAGAAGGATCTCGGTGGGAGAGGGCTGCAAGCTATAAGTTGCAAGCTGCAAGCTTCAAGAAAAAGCAGATCGCGCTTTTGCTTCTAACTTGCAGCTTGCCGCTTGCCGCTTAAACTTTCTTATAAAGCTGACTACCTTCCTTCTTGAACCGCTCAGCCTGCTCCGCCAGGCCCTGGGCAACGTCGACATCCACCGCTTCAATGCGCTGGTTGGCCGCGTACTCGCGCACTTCCTGGGTGATTTTCATCGAGCAGAATTTCGGCCCGCACATCGAGCAGAAATGCGCCACCTTGGCCGAGTCCTTCGGCAGGGTTTCGTCGTGGTACGAGCGGGCGGTGTCCGGGTCCAGGCCGAGGTTGAACTGGTCTTCCCAACGGAACTCGAAACGCGCCTTGCTCAAGGCGTTGTCACGGATCTGCGCGCCCGGGTGGCCCTTGGCAAGGTCGGCTGCGTGGGCGGCGATTTTGTAGGTGATGATCCCGGTCTTCACGTCATCCTTGTTCGGCAAGCCGAGGTGTTCCTTCGGCGTGACGTAGCAGAGCATGGCGCAACCGAACCAGCCGATCATCGCCGCACCGATGCCGGAGGTGATGTGGTCGTAGCCCGGCGCAATGTCGGTGGTCAGCGGGCCGAGGGTGTAGAACGGCGCCTCGTCGCAGCACTCGAGCTGCTTGTCCATGTTCTCTTTGATCAACTGCATCGGCACGTGGCCGGGGCCTTCGATCATGCATTGCACGTCGTGCTTCCAGGCAATCTTGGTCAGCTCGCCGAGGGTTTCCAGCTCACCGAACTGCGCTTCGTCGTTGGCGTCGGCAATCGAGCCCGGACGCAGGCCATCGCCCAGCGAGAAGCTGACGTCGTAGGCCTTCATGATTTCGCAGATGTCTTCGAAGTGGGTGTAGAGGAAGTTCTCTTTGTGGTGCGCCAGGCACCACTTGGCCATGATCGAACCGCCACGACTGACGATACCGGTGACGCGCTTGGCGGTCATCGGCACATAGCGCAGCAACACGCCGGCGTGGATGGTGAAGTAGTCGACGCCCTGCTCGGCCTGTTCGATCAGCGTGTCGCGAAACAGCTCCCAGGTCAGGTCTTCAGCCACGCCGCCGACTTTTTCCAGGGCCTGGTAGATCGGCACCGTGCCGATCGGTACCGGCGAGTTGCGGATGATCCACTCGCGGGTTTCATGGATGTGCTTGCCGGTGGACAGGTCCATGACCGTGTCCGAACCCCAGCGGATGCCCCAGGTCAGTTTCGCCACTTCTTCTTCGATGGACGAACCCAGCGCACTGTTGCCGATGTTGCCGTTGATCTTCACCAGGAAGTTACGGCCGATGATCATCGGTTCCAGTTCGGTGTGGTTGATGTTGGCCGGGATGATCGCGCGACCACGGGCGATTTCGTCACGCACGAATTCCGGGGTGATGACTTTCGGCACGCTGGCGCCGAAGCTGTGGCCGGCGTGTTGCTGGTCCAGCAGGCCAGCGGCGCGGGCGACTTCCAGCTTCATGTTTTCGCGGATGGCGACGTATTCCATCTCGGCGGTGATGATGCCTTTGCGCGCGTAGTGCATCTGGCTGACGTTGGCACCCGGCTTGGCGCGACGCGGGTTGTTCACGTGGGCAAAGCGCAGCTTGGTCAGCTCGGGGTCGGCCAGGCGTTCCTGGCCGAAGTTGGAGCTCAGGCCCGCCAGGCGCTCGGTGTCGCCACGGGCTTCGATCCACGAAGAGCGCACGTCGGCCAGGCCTTTGCGCACGTCGATGATCACGTTCGGGTCGGTGTAGGGGCCCGAGGTGTCGTACACCACGACCGGCGCGTTGATTTCGCCGCCGAAGTCGGTGGGGGTCACGTCGAGGCTGATTTCGCGCATGGGCACGCGGATATCCGGGCGGCTGCCCTGGACATAGATTTTTTGCGAGCGGGTAAAGGGCTGAACCGATTGCTGATCGACCTGGGCCGATTCACTCAGGTTGGTCGCGTTTTTTGATTTTGTCGTCATCACGGGCTCTCCAGACACACATCCAGGCAGTGGATTTTTGTCGGAGCGAACCTGTAACGAATGGACGCGTCCCTGCACGAAAGTGCGGACGCTGTGCTTGCTGCTCGAGCATGTTCGAAAATCGAAAGTCGATGGTCGAACAACATCCCGGACGAAGCACAAGAGGACTCGCCGGGTGACGAGAAATCTTGTTCCCTACGCAGGCGCTAACCTGATCAGGTTCAACGGGATCCGAAATTATTCGATCTCAGCCTCATAGCAAGGCACCCCGACAAGAACCCGGCCAGTCTAGACACAACCACGAGAGAACGCCATCGCCAGGGCAAAAGGCGTGATGAATGGCGCATATACAGGATTGTTGCCGCGCGCAGGCGCAACTACACTCGCTACGCCGCGCGCCACTTATGCGCACTCATTTGCGAACTAGGGATAGCCTCATGCTGCGCAAACTTTCACTGGCCCTGGCCGTCTCTTGTGCGTCCAACGCAATGGCCTGGGCCGCCGAAGCGCCCTTGACCACCAAAACCGATCTGGTGAGCGTGTATCAGGAAGCGGTGGACAACAACGCCGACCTGGCCGCTGCCCGCGCCCAGTATGGCGCCCAGAAGGAAGTGGTGCCCCAGGCTCGCGCCGGGTTGTTGCCCAACCTTTCGGCCGGCGCCGATCTGAACAACACGCGTACTGAGCTTGACCAGCCGGCGATGACCGCCAACCGCAGTTCCACGGTTTACCAGGCGACGCTGTCCCAGCCGATTTTCCGCGCCGACCGCTGGTTCCAGCTCCAGGCGGCAAAGTCCGTCGACGAACAAGCGTCGCTGCAACTGTCGGCCACTGAACAGAACATGATCCTGCAAAGCGCCGAGAGCTACTTCAACGTGCTGCGCAGCCAGGACAACCTGGCCTCGACCAAGGCCGAGGAGGCCGCGTTCAAGCGCCAGCTCGACCAATCCAACGAACGCTTCGACGTAGGCCTGTCGGACAAAACCGACGTGCTGCAATCCCAGGCCAGCTACGACACAGCACGGGCCAACCGGATCCTCGCCCAGCGCCAGGTCGACGATGCCTTCGAAGCCTTGATCACCCTGACCAACCGCCAGTACAACTCGCTCCAGGGCATCGTCCACACCCTGCCGATCCTGCCGCCGACGCCGAACGATGCCAAAGCCTGGGTCGACACGGCGGCCAAGCAGAACCTGAACCTGCTGGCCAGCAACTACGCCGTCGATGCCGCCGAGGACACCCTGCGCCAACGCAAGGCTGGCCATGCGCCGACCCTCGATGCGATAGCCCAGTACAAAAAAGGCGACAACGACGGCCTCGGTTTCACCAACCCGAACCCCACAGGCCAGCGTTATGGCGGCGATGCCGAGCAACGCACCATCGGCCTGCAACTGAGCATCCCGATCTACAGCGGCGGACTGACCAGCTCCCAAGTGCGTGAGTCCTACTCGCAGCTCACCCAGACCGAGCAGCAACGCGAAGGCCTGCGCCGGCAGGTAGTGGAAAACACCCGCAACCTGCACCGCGCGGTAAACACCGACGTGGAACAGGTCCAGGCCCGGCGCCAGTCGATCATCTCCAACCAGAGCGCGGTGGAAGCCACGGAAATCGGCTACCAGGTGGGTACCCGCAACATCGTCGATGTGCTCGATGCCCAGCGTCAGCTGTACACCTCGGTACGCAACTACAACAACGCCCGCTACGACTACATCCTCGACAACCTGCGTCTCAAGCAGGCGGCCGGGACGTTGAGCCCGGCGGACTTGCAGGACCTGTCGCGCTACCTCAAGCCCGACTACAACCCCGACCGCGACTTCCTGCCGCCGGACCTGGCCCAGGCAGCAGCGGAGCAATTGCGCTCACGGCCGACGCAATAATTAAGTGCCGATCGTTCCCACGCTCTGCGTGGGAATGCAGCCCGGGACGCTCCGCGGCCCCTCCAAAGCCGAACGCAGAGCGTCCGTGGAGGCATTCCCACGCAGAGCGTGGGAACGATCACTGTCCGGCGAGCAACCGCCCCAACCCATCCAGCAACCGCTGCAACGCGCCCTGATTGGTGCGCATCACCGCAAGCCCCGCCTCGGCCATGCGCTGGGCATCGCGAGGCAGTTCGAACAGACGCTGCACCGCCAGGGCCAGGCTTTCGGCATCGTCCACTTCCGCCAGCGCACCGGCAGCGCGCAGTTGCGCGGCGATTTCGAGGAAGTTGAACAAGTGCGGCCCGCTGAGCACCGGTTTCGCCAACGCCGCCGGCTCGAGCAGGTTGTGCCCACCGTTGGGCACCAGGCTGCCACCGACAAACGCGCTATCGGCCAACGCATAGAGAAACAGCAGTTCACCCATGGTGTCACCAAGCAACACCGAAGCCTGCGCGGTCACGGGCTGCCCGCTGGAGCGCCGCACCGTGGCCAACCCTTCGCTTACACACAGTTGGTGCACTGCGTCGAAGCGCTCGGGATGACGCGGCACCAGGATCAGCAACGCATCGGGATAACTCTCGAGCAACCGACGATGGGCGGCCAACACCACTTCATCCTCGCCCTCATGGGTACTGGCGGCGATCCACACCGGGCGCTCGGTAGCCTGCCACTGGCGACGCAAGGCACTGGCGTCCTCGAGCAGTTGCGGGTCGATGGTCAGGTCGAACTTGATCGAGCCGGTGACCTCGACGGTTTCCGCCCGGGCGCCCAACTGGCGAAAACGCTCGGCTTCGGCTTCGGTCTGGACGGCGAACAGGTTCATTTCGGCGAGCATCGGCCGAGTGAGCCTGGGAAAACGTGCATAACCCCGTGCCGAACGCTCCGACAGCCGCGCGTTGGCCAGGGCCACGGGAATGCCGCGCTTGGCACACTGGTGAATGTGGTTGGGCCACAGCTCGGTTTCCATGATCACCGCCAGGGACGGGCGAACCCGGTCGAGAAAACGCTTGGCGGCGCAAGGCAAGTCGTAAGGCAAATAGCAATGCTGGATGCGCGGCTCGCTGGCGAACAACGCCCGGATCCGCTCCGAACCGGTGGGCGTCATGCACGTGACGGTGATCGGCAGCTGTGGATAACGTTGCAGCAAGGCGCGGATCATTGGCGCGGCGGCGATGCTCTCGCCCACCGACACCGCGTGGACCCAGATGCCCCCCGGCACCATGACCGGCAGCCCCCAGGAGAACCGCTCGCCAATGCGCCGGGCATAAGCCGGCGCCTTGCGGGCCCGCAACCACAGCCGAATCGCTACCAGTGGCAGCCCCAGGTAAAACAACGCGCTATAGAGAGTTCTGTTCATGGCGGCGGAGTTTATCGGCTTTTTCAGCCAATCGCCTGCAACTGCACGGCAAAACGTTCCGCCAGCCAACGCGCGGCCGGGCCCAGGGGTTCATCGCGACGCCAGACCAGTTCCACCACCAGGGCCGGCGGGGTCCATTCGCTGCTGAGTTCAACCATGTCACCCAGGTACGCCGGGTATTGCACCACATGCCGTGGCAACCAGGCCCAGCCCAGGCCACTCCTCAGCCATTCGGCCAGCACATAGAAACTGTCGGCCCGCCAGACCTGCGGGCTGGCCTGCTCACTGCCGGGATAGACACTGGACTGGGTCGCCATCAACAACTGGCGATGCCGGGCCATTTCCCGGCAGGTCACATAGTCATGGTTCGCCAGCGGGTGGCCCCTGCCGCACACCGTCACCATCTCGACGCTGCCCAGCACCCGGCGCTCCAGCGCCTCGGGGATCTGGTCGTGATAGAACAGCAAGCCGAGGTCGGCGCGGCGCTCCACCAATTTGCGCGCCACATCGCCTTGGGCGGCGCTGGCCAGTTGCACTTCAAGGGTGGGGAATTGCTCGGCCAGGGCCGCCAGGCTGTCGATGACCGGCTGATAGGGCATGGCTTCGTCCTGGGCCAGGCGCAGCGACGCCTCCTGCCCGCGCATCAGGGCCAGGGCCCGGCCATTGAGACGCTCGCACTGACGCAGCACTTCCCTGGCCTCTTCAAGCAACGCTTCGCCAGCGTCGGTGAGCCTGGGCTGACGACCGCTGCTGCGCTCGAACAGGCTTACCCCCAAGTCGTCCTCCAGCAACGCAATCGCACTGCTGATGGCCGATTGAGCCTTGCGCTGATCCCGGGCCACAGCTGAAAACGAACGTTTCTCGGCGACCCCGACAAATAGCCGCAATTGCTCCAGGTTCCACTGTACGTTCATGGCTCAACCTATCTCTATTACAGATAGGTAATGACTTTACCGCATCTGCCCCATCTCTAGAATGGCCCCATCGAAAGACGCAACCGTCGAAGAGGAACCGCCTATGAACGCCTACTACTACCTGGCCATCGCCATCTGTGCCGAAGTGATCGCCACCGTTTCGATGAAAGCGATCAAGGGCCTGAGCACACCCCTGCCTTTGCTGCTGGTCATCGTCGGCTACGGCACCGCGTTCTGGATGCTGACGCTGGTGGTGCGCACCGTACCGGTGGGCGTGGCCTATGCGGTCTGGGCCGGACTGGGGATCGTCATGGTCAGTGTCGCGGCGCTGTTCATCTACGGGCAGAAACTGGACGTGCCGGCAATGCTGGGGATGGCGTTGATTGTTCTCGGGGTTGTCGTGATCCAACTCTTCTCCAAGACTGCCGGGCACTAACAAGAGTCAGAAACTATGGGAACAAGGCTTGTGTGGGAGCAAGGCTTGCCCGCGATGACGGCTCTGCGGTCTTAAAGAAATCGAGTTGCCTGCATCGCGAGCAAGCTTTGCTCCCACAGGTTGATCGTCAACAAATTCCCTCTGCATCGAGTCTGTATACTGCGCCCTCGTCTTGAACACTGAGGTCGCTCATGCCATCCGTTATTTCCACCGACATTCTGATTGTCGGCGCAGGCGTCGCCGGCCTCTGGCTGAATGCACGCCTGCGTCGCCAGGGTTTTTCGACCGTGCTGGTGGAAAGCGCCAGCCTCGGCGGCGGGCAGAGTGTCAAATCCCAGGGCATTATCCATGGTGGCGCCAAGTACGCCTTGCACGGCGCCCTGACCGGTGCCTCGGAAGCCATCGCCGACATGCCGCGTCGCTGGCGCGAAGCCCTGAAAGGTGAAGGTGAGCTGGACCTGTCCGGCGTGCGCATGCTGTCCGACGCCCATTACCTCTGGTCCCCCGGCACCCTGGCCGGCAACCTCACCAGTTTCTTTGCCAGCAAGGCCGTGCGCGGGCGGGTCGATCAGGTCAAGGGCGACCAGTTGCCACCGGCCCTGCAAGACAAGCGCTTCAAGGGCAAGGTCTATCGCCTGGCCGAACTGGTGGTGGACGTGCCGAGCGTGATCGCGCGCCTGGCGGAACTGGCCGGCGACAGCTTGCTGGCCGGGCAACACATCGAACCGCTGCGCGAAGGTGGCGAACTGATCGGACTCAAGGTCGACGGCCGCGAGATTCGCGCGCAACGCATTGTCCTCAGCGCCGGGGGCGGCACCGCTGACCTGCTCAGCGCCCTGGGCCTGGACCAGCCAGCCATGCAGCGCCGGCCGCTGCACATGGTCCTGGTCAAGGGCCCCAGCCTCAAGCCACTCTACGCCCATTGCCTGGGCGGCGGACCGAAGCCGCGCGTCACCGTGACCACTCATCCGGCGGCCGATGGCCAATGGGTCTGGTACGTGGGTGGCGATCTGGCCGAAGGCGATGGCGTGACCCGCGAGCCTGCCGCGCAGATCGCCGCCGCCCAGAAAGAACTCGGCCAATTGCTGCCTTGGATTGACCTGAGCACCGCGCAATGGGCCACGCTGCGGGTGGACCGCGCCGAACCGTTGCAGTCGGGCCTGACCCGCCCGGACAACGCCTTCCTCGCCGAACAGGATCGCCTGCTGGTGGGCTGGCCGACTAAATTGGCCCTGGCCCCGGACTTCGCCGATCGGGTGGTCAATGCCCTGCAACGCGATGGCATCCAGCCAAGCCACCCGGCCCCACTGCCGGACCTGCCGAAGCCGCCGATGGGCGTCCCTGCCTGGGAGCAACTGCTGCCATGAGCCAACCGACCCTGCATGACCTCTATCGCCCCCTGGGCCATGACGGCCCGCGGGTCTCCCCCCTGGGCCTGGGCACCGTCAAGCTCGGCCGAGACCAAGGCGTCAAATACCCCAACGGCTTTCGGATCCCCGATGACGACGAAGCGCGCCTGTTGCTCAAACTGGCGCGCGACCTGGGTATCAACCTGATCGACACCGCGCCGGCCTATGGCCGCAGCGAAGAGCGCCTCGGCCCGCTGCTGCGCGGCCAACGCCAGGACTGGGTGATTGTCAGCAAGGTCGGCGAAGAATTCAGCGACGGCCAGTCGCGCCACGACTTCAGTGCCGCCCATACCCGGTTTTCGGTGGAACGCAGCCTCAAGCGCCTGGAAACCGACTATATCGACCTGGTCCTGGTACATTCGGATGGCAACGACCTGGCGATCCTCAACGACAGCGAGGTCTACCCGACCCTGGCGGCGCTCAAGCGCGAGGGCAAGATCGGCGGCTTCGGTTTTTCCGGCAAGACCGTCGACGGTGGTTTGAAAGCCCTGGAGCAAGGCGATTGCGCGATGGTCACCTACAATCTGAACGAACAGAACGAAAAGGCTGTCATTGACTACGCCAGCGAACACGGCAAAGCGATCCTGGTTAAAAAGGCCCTGGCCAGCGGTCACGTCTGCCTGAGCCCCGGGGTAGACCCGGTTCGCGCCAGCTTCGAACTGTTGTTTGAGCATCCTGGTGTCGCCAGTGCTATTGTCGGCACCATCAATCCGCTGCACCTCGCCCATAACGTCGCGACCGTAGCCAAGGTCCTGCGTAAAAACTGACGCCGCCCTACGCGGCCTTAAGGAAGGAGCCGACATGCCGCGTACGCTCATCAGAAAGAATCCCAGCAACTTCAAGACCCTGCCCCTGTTCGTCGAAGCGACACCCGAAGGCCTGACTTACCAGAGCGTCGGGATGCCGCTGAATTTCGCCCAGACCTTGCAGCGCCGCCGCCCGGTAGCCGTGGCCGATACCGAGCGTTTTTCCCTGGAGTTGGCAAACCTGGGCGTATCCGTGCGCCTGACCCTGCATTGGCAGAACCGCGACTATTGGGTACTGGTGCGCCAGCGCCGACAGGATCGCGGCGATGTGGTGCTCAAGCTGATTTCCGGCTACGTCCCGGCCCACGAGCTGAACCTGCCGCTGCTCACCGCCATCAGCGAAATCGCCGAAGAATGCCTGCTGGAAACCCCGGAAGGCTGGCTCGGAGGGCGTTTCAACGACACCTGGCTGCCGGCCCCCTACGCCACGGCCCTGCATTACCGCGAAGCCCTGCCGTTTCGGCTGACGCCACTCTCAGGCTCGGCCCGCCCGGTGCGCAGCGCCAACCTGCAACTGATCGAGCGACCACGGGCCTACGTGCACCTGCCGACAGCATCGCTGCAACTGATTTATGACTTGCGTCTGGATGTGCCCAAGGAAGCCAAGTCCCTGAGCCTGTTTCACGTCGATGAGCGTCTGGAAGGCGACCAGTTGGTCGCGCGCCTGGATCGCAAACGGCCCGACCTGTACCTGATGCCGCTTGAAGATGGCAAGCCGATTGGAGAGCTCTATACGCTTAAACGTGATCAGTTGATTGCGGCCAGTACCCGAGGCCTGCACCTGGCCGAAAGCTTCGCCAGTCAAGAGGGCTGGGTGGTTCGCGACGAACGCATCCGCTGGAAGGATTGGCTGGTGAAACAAGGCCTGGAAGTGCACACGCCTCGTCGCCAAGGCCTGACCACCTTGCACAAAAAAGCCATGGGCCTGATGCGCATGGTTCGCGGGACGCTACACAAATAGCGTCAACTGGAACGCCGCTTATCCAGATAGGTTCGCCACCGTGCAAACAGATGGAAATAGCGATTCTCGCGCTTACCCATGCCACGCTTGGGCGAGAAAGACTCTTCGGCGAAGGCGCCATCGATTCGCACCCGTGACGCCGTGGTCGGCAGGGTGCAAACCTTCACCTGTGCTTGTTGCAATGCGTATTTGAGCAACCGCTCGGAATGCAGTTTCCTGCCTGTTGCCTCGCAAAAATCGAAAATACGTTCGATACGCTTGCCATAGGCTCGGTAGGCATCACGCCCGCAAATAGCGAAACGGTCGTTCAAGCCCCCCCACCATTGCCAGTCCGGGATGTAGGCATTCAATCTGCGTGCATCAGGGTGAGCAAACACATAGGCCGGAAGCGCTGTGTGGTAGAAATTGTCAGGGCGCACAAACACGACGAAATCCGGATCAAACGGTTCCATCATGGCCGTCACGGCATTCAGGGAGTTGAGCTGGTAGATCAGGTTTCTGAGCGAAGCATGCTCATCCCCCCAGGTATCACCCAAGGACTTGACCCGCTCGAAGTCCCAGCGCTCCAGGACCCCCTCGGTAGAGTCGAGGCGACCGGTCATGGTGCTGAACGGCGCATAGTTATCCGCTTTCAGTTCACCTTGCTCCCCCGAACGCGGATTGCGGACTTCATCGATTTTGTACAGATGATAAAAACACTGTACTTCGCTCCCGGCAGGAATTTGTGCCAGGACATTCTCTTGAATAGAGGGAAAACAGATTTCCGAGTTTCTCGGAATACCAAAAAAAGCCAGCGCAACTTTCAACACGCGTCCTGCCCTTGTCGTAAAAAAGAATTGCCCGGCGGCATCGCATCAAATGGCTCAACTTGCCAATGCGACTCAAGGGCGACGAAACCACCTTTGCCACCAACGGCAGCGTTGCAACGGCACAACACTCACATCGGCCTCGAGCAGCCATTGCCGCTCATATTCCCAAGCGTGCCCGCTCCAGAACTTTCCCGCCTCGTTGGAAAAACCCAGGGTCATGATTTGGTAGGTATAACCGGCATGGCCGCGCAACCAATCGAACAGCACCAGTGCATTGAAGCCCGTCGAAGGACCGACATAGCGCTTGCCACCCTCCCTGTTGACCGGATAGTTCCACAAAGGTGGTAATGGAATGCGCTCCCAAAACAAGGCCACGCCCGACAGCGGCGACATATCCCCGGTGCACCCCACCAACATTGTGAAGCAGCGTGCGTCGGGCTGGTCGAACAATCGCTGGACCTCGGCGTTGTAAGGCAGGCCGAAAAAATAGGCGTCGGGAGCGTTAAAGCCATGGACGAACACATTAACGCTGCGCGGGCTGAGCAGCGCCGACTTCACGCAGGTATTGAAAGTCACGACCACGTCTTCACTGCCGATATCGAGCGCCTGGAAATCGGCCGCAGTGATCGCTGGATTATTCGCCACCAGCACCACCCGTGACGCCCTTTCCAAACAGTCCTTCAACGCCTGGGGCAATGCCTCCACCAGTGATTGATGACCGCCCGGCAATCTATCGAGCGCCATCTCATCACTGATTTGAGGTACACGATCCGCCATGTCGTTTACCCCGGCACATTCATGCCATAACGCAGCTTGACCCAGCCACGAGTGAATGCCGAAGGGGCTTGCCAGGGACGCATTTCACGCTGGATTTCCTCGGCCAGGGCCCGCCCGACACGCGCAAAAGAATAGCGGCTCTCGGCGAAGGCTTGGCCATTGCGGGCGATCCGCGCGGCCAGTTCCGGATCACGCTGCAGCAGCTCGAGCTTCTGCACGGCCTCGTCCTCGGAACGATAGAAAACGGTGTTTTCCATGTCCTCAAAGCCCAGCAGTCGATCTTCCTCGCCCTGACTCCAGGCCAATAACACGCAACCGCAGGCCATGGCCTCGAAGTTCTTGATCATGAACTCCCCCATTCCCAGGTCGGCGCTGACAAATATCTTGATGCGGTTGAGTGTCTCCAGATACTCGCGCCCCGATTGGGTGCGTGTCACGAGCATGCCGGTGCGCTGTACCAGGGATTCAAGCAGCGCTTTGCGTTGAGCATATTCAGTGCTCTTGAGACTGCCGAGAAAACCAATGGGAATATCGCGGGCACTGTCGGTATTGCGCAGCATCTGTTCGTCATAACCTTTGGAGACAAACACCGCATCGATGCTCTCGGCTTGCATCCGGCGAGCCACCACAGCCCCTGACACCAAGGCGCGGCAACTGGGTAAACGGCGGTACAGACGCGAGTAGACGCCCTGATATTTACTTTCAGGCATGTAGTTCTGATAAGCGTCGTGCTCCAGGAAGATCAGCCCCGGGATACACTTCAATACGCTCAATTGTGGTGCCAGGCGCTTGACCCGCGAAAAAATCACCACCCGATCGAAATCTTCATAATTGACCGAGGCCAGGAACTTGCCAAGTTTCATTTGCTGCGGCTTACTCAAGCGATAGATTGTGCAGTCGTCGCAATTCTCTCGCACGACTGCATACAATCGATCAAGGATCACACGCTGTTCATCCATAACCAGAAGCATGACTTTCATAAGTTAACTAACCACGAAACGAAACGAGCTGGGCCCATGAGCAAGCTCAGGCCGCAAAGGCAACGCTTGCCATATAAGGCCTTCGCTGGAATACAAAATGATCCCTTCAACGGCTGCGAATCTTCTCGACAATAGCCGTCGTCGAACTATTTTCCACCAGCCCCAACACCTTCACGGTACCGCCGTAGGCCGTGACGATGTCCGCGCCCACGACCTGATCAATCCCGTAGTCACCGCCCTTGACCAGCACATCCGGCTTGACCTGGCGCAGCAGGTTCTCCGGCGTTCCCTCGCTGAAGCTGATCACCCAGTCCACCGCACCCAGGCCGGCGAGGACCGCCATGCGCCGGTCGACGCTGTTGATCGGGCGCCCAGGCCCTTTGAGACGGCTCACGGATGCATCGTCGTTGACCGCGACGATCAGGCGATCGCCTTGGGCCCTGGCCTGCTCGAGGTAGGTCACGTGGCCGGCGTGCAGGATGTCGAAGCATCCGTTGGTGAAGACGATTCGTTCGTTGTGGGCGCGGGCGTCGTCAACAGCCAGCAGCAGTTGCTCCAGGCCCAGCACGCCTCGTTCGGAGCCTTCCTCGCGCTGGATGGCGCGACGCAGCTCGGGGGCGCTGATAGCCGCCGTGCCGAGCTTGCCGACGACAATGCCTGCCGCCAGGTTCGCCAGGGCGACCGCATGGGGCAATTCCTCGCCAGCAGCGATCGCCGCGGCCAGGGTGGAAATCACGGTGTCGCCAGCACCCGTCACGTCGAACACTTCACGGGCACGGGCCGGCAGGTGCAACGCAGGGTGATCGGGGCGCAACAGGGTCATGCCATGCTCGCCACGGGTCACCAACAAGGCGCCAAGGTCGAGGTCTTGCATCAGTTGCGCGCCTTTGCTCACCAGTTCGTGCTCATCGGCACAACCGCCGACGATGGTTTCGAATTCACTGAGATTCGGCGTGATCAGGCTGGCACCACGGTAGATGGAGAAATCCTTGCCCTTGGGATCGGCCAGGACCGGAATGCCACGGGCACGAGCGGCCTGGATCAGCGACTGGTGGTTTTTCAACGCGCCTTTGCCATAGTCCGACAACACCAGCACCTTGATGCCTTCAAGCAGGTTGTCGACCTCGGCACCGAGGGCCAGGGGATCGGTGGCGAAAGGTTCTTCGAAGTCGATGCGCAGCAGTTGCTGGTGACGGCTCATGACCCGCAGCTTGACGATGGTCGGCTGGTGCGCGATGCGCTGGAATATCGCCCGCACGCCGGCGCCCTTGAGGCTATTGGTCAGGCTGTCGGCAGCCTCGTCGTCGCCGGTCACGCCCACCAGGGAGGCCGGCGCGCCAAGGGCGGCGATGTTCAGGGCAACGTTGGCGGCACCACCGGGGCGATCCTCGATGTGTTCGACCTTGACCACCGGTACCGGCGCCTCAGGGGAAATCCGTGAGGTACCGCCATGCCAATAGCGGTCGAGCATGACATCGCCGACCACCAATACAGGGGCTTGATCGAATCGCGGCATGGACAACTTCATGGAGCATCCCACATACAAAATGAACAGGGCGGGGATATTAGCACAGGCTTGGCGCAAGGCTCGTCCATGGCTGCAACGGGGCGCCGGAGGGACGCCCCATCAGTTTTACAGTAACGCCAATATTCGCTCACAGGCCTGGGCCAGCTCCACCTCGCAGGTATCGAGCTGGCATTGCGGCGCAAGCGGCGCCTCGTAGGGACTGTCGAGCCCGGTGAAATTCTTGATCCGCCCGGCAAGGGCTTCGCGGTACAACCCCTTCGGGTCACGCTGGGCACAGACGTCGAAAGGGGTACTCACATAAACCTCCACGAAGGTGCCCTCGGGGAACAACTGTCGGGCCGCTTCCCGGTCAGCGCGAAACGGTGAGATGGCGGCAACGATGACGATCAGGCCGGCGTCGACCATCAAACGCGCCACCTCGGCAATGCGACGGATATTTTCCTTGCGGGCCTCGGCATCCATGCCCAGGCCCCGACACAACCCCTGGCGCAGGTTGTCGCCGTCGAGCAGGGCCGTGTGCAAGCCCTGCTGGTTGAGCTGCACTTCCAGGGCATTGGCCAGTGTCGACTTGCCCGCCCCCGACAGCCCGGTCAGCCAGATGCAGCGGGGGCGCTGGGCTTTGATGGCGGCCCGATCCTCGGGCGTGAGCGCCTGCGCACAAGGACGAATCTGCACCTGTTGCATCGATACCTTTGACGTTTCATTCATAACCAAGCATCTCGTAGTCACGTTGGTACACCCGTCGCACCAACCGACGGGTCCGTACCGAGCAGATTTCCCTTACCGGCACCGCCACGCGCTGCCGGGTGTGGTTCACATGGGGCAACGTCGCGGCCAGCCCCAGATGCTCGCATACTCGCTGAAAGTCCCGACCGAGGTATTCCTGATAACCGATGAAGTCCATCGCCAGGTGGCCGAGGGAGTCGGTAAGGAAGTCCGTCTGGGCAGCGAAATGCATTTGCCGGGTGATGTTCTCCGGATGCAGCCAACGCGCGACGAAATCATCGAAGTCGCGGTATTGGCCAACCAGTTGCTGGGCCGCAAGATCCCGTGGCCCCAACGTGTTGCCCCGCAGGAAAGCATAGGCTGAATATGCACGTTCCAGCGGATCACGAACAAAGGCAAACTTGAAACTGGCGGCGTACTGCTGCGCGAACTGCTCTTCGTACCAATACAACGGCAGGTGGCCCGGGCTGTAGCCATCGAAAAGCCCCACGCAAATACTGCTGCCGGCGCATTTGGGCACATGGATGAACAGGCAGCCGCGCTGGGCGAAAGCTTCGGGGAAACGGCAATTGGCCGACATCGATTTGTTCACGACCTGTCGGTCGACAACCGACAGGCGCCCCAACAGAAAGGAGCGCTGCGACTTGGGCAGTAGCTTCCAGAGATAACGTTGCAGCATTCAAGTACTCGCGCGAGAGGGTGCCCCCTCGATGATAGAGGTGAGTCCAGGAAAGTCCTGTGGCCAGAACCTTACCAAGCGCGAGTCGTAGATTTATGGTGGATTGGTCAATATGGGTATCGACCTTGTTACAAATGTCTTTGGGGGGCTGAGCCGGCCCAGCCCCCCAGGTTCCACTTGTATTCAGGCGATATCCTGGGCCGGAGCGTCCAGCCCCATGGCATTCAGGCGTGCGTAATAACCGTTCTGCGCCAGGAGTTCCCCATGGGTCCCGCGCTCGACAATGCGCCCCTGATCCATCACCAGGATCAGATCGGCTTTTTCGATGGTCGAAAGACGGTGGGCTATCACCAGGGTCGTACGGCCTTTCATCACCTGGTCCAGCGCAGCCTGGATGTGCCGTTCGGACTCGGTGTCCAGTGCGGAAGTCGCCTCGTCCAGAATCAACAGCGGGGCGTTTTTCAACAAGGCCCTGGCAATGGCCAGGCGCTGGCGTTGGCCGCCGGAGAGCAGCACGCCGTTTTCCCCGACCTGGGTGTCCAGGCCTTGAGGCAGCTGCCTGATGAAGTCCATGGCATAGGCGTCCTGAGCCGCTTTCTCGATATCGACTCGCGGCGCACCGGCCAGGTCGCCATAAGCGATATTGTTGGCCACCGTGTCGCTGAACAACGTTACATGCTGGGTCACCTGGGCAATATGACGGCGCAGATTCAATAGCTTGTACTGTTCGATTTCAACACCATCGAGCAGTATCTCGCCCGCGTCATGGTGGTAGAAACGCGGAATCAGATTAGCCAGGGTCGATTTACCGCTGCCCGAACGCCCCACCAATGCAACCATCTGCCCAGGCTCGACAGAGAAGCTGATGTCGTTCAGTACCTGCCGGTCGGTATCCGGGTAGGTGAAGCTCAGATGGCGCACGTCCAACCGCCCGCTGACAGCATCACGCTCGATGGTACCGGTATCGGTTTCCGGCTTGACATCCAACTGCTCAAAGATGCTTTCGGCCCCCGCCACGCCTTTCTGGATGGTGGAACTGACTTCCGACAGCTGCCGAATCGGCTTGGGCAGCAAACCGGCCAAGGTAATGTAGGCCACCATGTCGCCCGCCGAAGCATCTCCACGCAAATACAAGACGAGGAACATCAGCACCGCCATGGCGCTGTAAATCACCAGTTGCAACACCGGCGTGTAGATCGCACCGGTACGAGTCATGCGCAACTGCTTGTCGGTATTGCCCTGGCTGGCCTGGAGGAAGCGTTTCTGCTCGTAGACCTCGCCACCGAAACTGCGCACGACGCGATAACTCTGGATGGTCTCGGAGGCGACATGGGTCACGTCCCCCATCGCAACCTGGATTTTCTTGCTTTGCTTGCGGAATTTCTTGCTCGCGGTGCGGACCATGAGCGCGATCAATGGCAGGATCGCCACCATCACCAGGGTCAGGCGCCAGTTCATGAACAACAGTGACGCGAACAGGAAGATCACGGTCATGCCTTCACGGATAACGACCTTGATCGCATCCGTTGCCGCCCCCGTCACCATGGTCACGTTAAACGTGATACGGGAAATCAGGTGGCCCGAGTTGTGTTTGTCGAAATAGCGGTTGGGCAGGGTCAGCAGGTTGTTGAACAACTGCACCCGTAAGTCATGTACCAACCCTAGCGAGACCTTGGCCAAGAAGTAATTGCCCAGATACGAACCCAGTCCCTGCCAGGCAGCAATGACGATGATCAGCAGCGGCACGGCCTGTAGCAACTGCAGGTCACGCAGGTAAGGGACCGTCGGAAACAGCACCGCGTTCGGATTGGAGAGGCCGTCGACGAAATACTTGAGGATGTAGCCGAGCATCGGCTGGGTGGACGCGAAAATCAGGAACCCGATGATACTCAGCCCGAACAAGCCGATATAGGGCTTCACGTAGCCAAGCAGGCGGAAATAGATTTTCAAGCTCGAAGGGCTTGCGGGAAGACTGGAGTCGGCCATATCACGCGAATATCGATAAAAAGGAGGCTGACTTTAACACAGCTTCTTCGGTGTTCTGGCAAACCGCTAAGGCTGTTATTGTTACGCGTCTGCAAAACACCGAAAAGCCATCACCTAGAATGGCCAACCGATTTTCAGGAATGAATTCCTAAGCATGTTATCCAAGCACCTCGCCACGTCCAATAGAGTTTTCGACTTCATCTGCCAATGGATTCTTCCACTTGGCTTCTTGCTGCTCCTGTGTGCCTTGTTCTTTCTGCCGGGGCGCAGCCAGCACCATAAATTGTTCTACGGTTTGTTCAGCATCCCCGCCCTCATAGCCGTGTGCCTGAGGCCGAGCGCGTTGAAGGAGCTGATCCGCGAGCCGATTTTCGTTGCCCTCTTGATGTTCGCGGGCTGGGCGCTGATCAGCGCGTCGTGGGCACCCGAGACCGAAAATATCGCGCGCCTGATCAAAACCGCATTGCATACCGCGTTCTTGTTCGTCGGCTGTTACCTGTTGGTGCGCTATCGTAGCGACCTGCTGCACCCTCTACTGTTTTGCGCGGCAACGGTCGCCCTGATCGCCACGCTCTACAATTTGTATGCGTTTGCCCAGATATATCAGCCGCAAATGCGCCTGATTGGCGGCGGCGCCTTCGACAATCCACTGCTCGCCTCACACCTGTACGGTTTTTTCTGCGTCTACTGGTTAAGCCTGAGCATGCTCTGGAAAAATCGCCATATTTTCTGGCTGACTGTCCCTGCGGCCCTGATCATGTTCTCCGCGGTCGTCGCTACCGGCTCACGGACCCCCTTGGTCGCATTGTGCGCCGCCGCCATCTGGATAGGCATCCTTTGCTGGAATCGTCGTTCGCTTGCCTTGTTCAGTCTCCTGATCATTGGCGGCGGCGTCACAAGCGTATTGTTCTCCGAGATGATCTTCGCCCGCGGGGACTCGTACCGCTTCGAGATCTGGCAGATCATCTTGCAGTCGATAGCCGAGCATCCCTGGATCGGTCACGGCTTCGGCGCCGACCTGGAGGTGGATCCAGGCATCGGCTACATGCTGGCGGAGCCTCATAACTTTGCCCTCGGGGTCCTGTACTACGTCGGGATTATTGGCTTTGTTCCATGGATCTTTTTCCAGGCCTGGGGCTTGCTGAACAGTTGGCGTTATCGGGTCCAGCCCTTGTTGGTGGTCGCTTCCACCTGGCTGGTATATGGCATGGCAGCAGGGCTGACTGAAGGTGGTGGCATTCTTTCCCGGCCGAAGGAGCACTGGTTCCTGCTGTGGATCCCCCTGGCCCTGATCGCCGCCTTGAGCATCAATTATCGCGCCAGGCGCTTGCTGGTCACGCCTGTGCAACGGCTGACGCCGCAAGCCCTGGACAGCCTTGCCTCAGGCGCCCAAGTGATCGAATCCGACGGTCTGGGACCAAAAGTCCTGCGCCTGGAGGGGGGAGATTTTCTCAAGCTGTTTCGCGCCCGCCGCTGGTACACCTCGGGCGGCTTCAATCCTTATTCCGAGCGCTTTGCGGTGCACAGCCAACAATTGCAAAACCTGGGAATACCGAGCCCGACAATCCGCCACGTGTACCATCTGAACGATGGCAGCAGCGCAGTGCACTACGTTCCCCTCCCAGGAATGACCTTGCGCCAGGCGCTGCAAGATACTTCTACGCCCGCGCAGCGCCACGCCCTGGTCGAAGGCTTTGGTAGGTTCATGGCGCAACTGCACGAACGAGGTGTTTACTTTCGCTCACTGCACCTGGGCAATGTGCTGGTGCTGGAAAACGGTGAATTCGGCCTGATCGATGTCGCCGACCTGCATCTCTATCCGTCGTCCCTCAGGATCGCGCTTCGCCAGCGAAACCTGCGCCACATGCAGCGTTATAAGGAAGATTACGGCTGGCTTTTCGAACAACATCTTGAGGCGCTGCTTGACGGCTACGCCACGGTTGCCTCAAAAACAGCCGTTGATAACCTGCAAAAGCGTATTTTGTCGGGAAGCAACCCAGCCCGGGCATGATGCCCCCTCGAACCCCAGGCTTTTAGCGCAGGCCGCTCTTCGATACCGAATGTAGCGGCCTGGATTTCTTCGCCAAAGGTGATCGGGCTTCAGTGTTTTTCCAGCGGGCAGAAAAACAGCCGACCCAAGCCTCGCCAGGTTTTTTTATTCCAGGCCCTGAAGGGAATCTGCGCCAATAATTCACGGGCGAACGTATGGTCGCGGTTGGACGTTTTCAGGAACATGGAATTGAGAAACTTATAGCGCACCTGGTCATAAAGCGGATGATCGCTGAACAAGGCATAGGTACGCAGAATACTGTCGGTCATGAACCGATGGTTCTTGTAGGAGTTGGTTGCGTGCTTGCGATAGCGCGCCATCAAGACACTCAGGCCATCGATAAAATAACCGGCCCGGGTCACTTTCAGCTCGATCAACAGGTCTTCCAGGCGAATCTGCGGATCGAACCCACCTACCTTCTCCAGCGCCTCGCGACGAATCATCAGGGTCGGTGCCGGCGGGTAGGGCTTGCGCTCCATGAACATGTCTTCGAAATCCAGTCGCCGGAAGGGTACCTCGCGGTTCTGACGACTCTCGGGAAAAAGATTCCCGTCGGCATCGATCAGTTCGATATTACCCGCACAGATACCGACCTCGGGCTTGCCGTCCATGTAGGCCACCTGAACGGCAATCCGCTCGGGCAGCATAATGTCGTCGGAACCAAACGGCACAATCAAGCTGCCACTGCAGCGAGCGACCGCTTCGTTAAGCGTATTGGTCAGTCCCTGGTTCTGCTGGACCCGAAAGTCAAAGCCGTGCACCGCCTGCAAGCGCTGGATACGTTCGACGCTGTCATCAGTGGAACCATCATCGATGACCAGCAGCTCTATGCTCGGATAGGTCTGCCCCAGGACACTGAGGATGCATTCCTCAATGTATCGGCCATGGTTGTAAGACGCGATGATCACGCTTACGACAGGTTGCGCGGTGCTCATGGCTGCTCCTTTTGGGCTTCATTCAGGCCGGTCTCGATCAGCTCAAGGTATTGCCGACGGAATACTTCGATGTCGTGCTGCTCGACAAGGTATCGATAGGCTCGCTCGCCACAGGCCTGGAGCTCGGAGTCCGAAAGCCCCAGGTAGGTGTCGAGTGCCGTTATCAGGCTCGGCACATCGGCGGGCGTTACCGCCAGGCCTCCGGCCCCCTCAATCAATGGCAACATGGCCGGTACGTCCGAAGCGATCACCGGCAGATGTCCACTCATGCCTTCCAGCAACGCCAGGCCCAAGCCTTCGGCCAGGGAGGGCATGGTCCAGATATCGAATGCCCTCACGTATTGCAGAGCGTTTTCCTTGAAACCCAACAGGTGGGCGCGATCCCTCAGCCCCAACTGATCGATCTGCGCCGCCAGCCGGGACTCTTCCCGTCCGGCGCCAATGATCGCCAGTTGGGCCGTAGGGTATTTGTCCTTGAGCGCGGCAAAGGCTTGCAGCAGGTATGTGTGCCCCTTGACCGGAACCAACCGACCCAAGGCACCAATCAGCCTCACCGAAGGGTTGATACCCAACAGTTCACGGGCGCGCTCACGCGGGTGCTGCAAGGCTTCAGCCTGTTCGATATCAATGGCGTTGGTGATGGCGTAGGTATTGGAGTCGGTAAAACCGCAACGACAGTCCAGCAGATACTGCTTGACGGCCGGCGACACGCCGACAAACCGCCAGTGGCGATCCACGAGCCGCTGCGTCTGGCGGCGACGATAAAACCGGTCATATTCCCCGAACCCGTGGGAAATGCCGATGCACAGCGGGATTTTCAACCATCGATTGAGCTGCAACATCATGTTGACGGGTTTGAAACGATTGCACACGACAACATCGAATTTTTCCCGGCGACAGAACTGGTACAACTGCCACATCGCACGAAGGCGCATTCCCTTGAGCGCCTTGTCGGAAAACTCGAAATAAACTGAACGGTCCGCCCGACTGACGGCTTCGCCAGGCCCTGGGCGACCACGCAAAAAAGCCGCTGTCACCTCGTAGCGTTCACTGGGCAGGGCCTTGACGATCTGTTCCGCAAGATCGGCGAAATCATGCTGCTTAACGTTGTAATCCGGCTGCAGCTGCAGCACCTTCAACCGCTGACTCATAATTCTCCTTGGTGCAAACCCGCCGCATCAATCATCCAGGCAGGCGATGTCGCCAGCCGTTGTATCCCGGCAGGATCTGGCTCGGGCAGGGCCGACCACTCGTTGCGCTTCCAGCAGACGAAATGAAAATAAGGGAAAACGCGGTCTCCATCCCGATCATTCGTCAGGCGACCATTACGCCAGTACCAGCGAAGGGGGAAATTCTCCGAACCGTCATGCCACTTTATGCATCCACCCGGCGTGCTGAACGCTTCTGTGAACTCACTGCGTCGACGCCATGGATTGAATTTACCCACCAGGGTAAACAGCGGCTCGGGAAAATTCTTGCGCCACAGGAAAATACGGCTGAACGCACCTTCGTCCAGCGCGTGGTGCCGATCATCGGTAAAACGTTCTTTCCAGTGTTTGATCAGCTTGAACACTTCACGTGCACGGGCGCTGTTGCGTATCAAGCACAAATGGCCAGCGACACGTCGCTCATGGGTGGAAAACACATCATGGCTGGCCAGGCGTTCAGCGGTGAAATACTGCCGAAGATCACCGTACACCAGGTCGATATCGCCAAAAGCCCAAAAGTCATAGCCGTCGAGACGATCGACATGAATGTACCCGAGGGCAGGCTTGATATCACACAGCTTGTAGGGCTGTTTCGGCCTGAATTCGATCTCCAGTCGCCGGGAAACCAGCTGGCAATACGCCTCGAACGTGGTGCTTTCGACCGTCACGTTCGGCGGAAGATTTTCCGGAACACCGCAGTCACTGAACAACAGCCAATCAATATCAGCGTTACGCCGGCAACTTTCGAGAAACAATGGCATCCAGAACGGCCAGCGTCCGAAATACGGAATGATAAAAAGAATACGCGGGCATGGATTGATCACAGCAAGCTCACATTCACCAAGGACGAAGGACGCTGGAGGCGGTAATGCGTCATTTATGTGTTACCTGTGCTTCGCAGGCGTCAGCAGCCAGAGGAGTTCGTGACGCCTGACCGCTTTACGGAAAAAATCGTTCTCGCCATAAACAGACCTCACTCTACGGGTCAGGACATACTGTATCCACCGCCTCAACCGGCGCTTCAAAGGCGCAGGCGGTTGCAGGTCATGCATCATTCCCAAGGCCATGGCCTTGTCCCGCTGGGCTGCCAATGATAAAGGCAAGCTCAAGGGTTGCATCAACTGACCTGGATCGAAGACCGGCGGCAATGCCACGCCTTCTCCGGTATTGCCCATGGGCCAACGATCGTTGTCGTGCAAGTGATTGGCGTAGCCCAACAACGTGGTCGGCTGCCACTCCAGTCCTTCGAGGGCTTGCAGGACGGCATGATGGGCGCAGAGATGGTCGGGGTGCGGATCAAGGGTCGGATGCGGCAACACAATGACCTCGGGACGCGCCTTGAGCAGCAGTTCGCGCAGGTCCGCCAACAGGTTGTTCCAGGTCGGCGCGCCGTCGGCATCGCCAGGCAGCAGGAACGGGTTCAACTGACGGAACAGCCGGGTATCGCTCAGGTCAGCCTCGCGAGAACCTTGGGGTTGGCTCGGCGCCGCTTGCATGGCGGCCAGTTGCAGGCAGAAGTAACCCAACTGCACACAGTGCGCTTCAGGCACCCCGGCCCAACGCGGCACGGCAATGCTGTCCCAGGCGCGCAAACGGCCCTTGAGCCGCGCAGCTTCGACGCGGTCCAAGCCCATCTGTCGATAATGTTCGGCTTCGATTTCACCGGCGGTCAGCGTGACGATCCAGGCTTCGTCGGCCTGGCTGTACAAGCCGTAGGCGGCCAGCTCCGCATCGTCGGCATGGGGAGCGATGACCATCACCCGCTGGCGCTGCACTTGCGGCGGCGTGAACGACCATAGCGTCGGCTCGCCCAGCAAACGGCAATGACGCCCGCGCAGGCGCAGTTCGCCTCGGGACAACGCCGCGCCCTGCTCGCTGAGATTGAGATAGCGCAGGCCGTTGACCCCGCGCTCGAACGTTTGCAGGTCCCTTTCACCGCCCAACAATTCGACAACCGGATCGATGAAGCGCCCCAGCCAGGTGCTCTTGACCCGCAACGCGAGAATCAGCGTCGCACCATCGTCCAGAATCACGCCTTCGTCCAGCCGCAGCCGCCCGGCATTGAGGTGCACCTTGGGTTGCTGGGTGAACGGCGGGAAGCTGTACTGGTAATCATCCCTGGGCGAATAGAACAGATGATCGGCGAACCACGCTTCATGGGCGATCCAGCCCAGCACCGCCAGCACCAGGGGCAACCACCAGGCCACTGCCACCCCCAGCGAGATCAGCGCGATGAGGGCGAGCAGCAGCCCCACGCGCTTGTTGCGACGGTGGCGCTTGAGCAACTGTTGCTTGCGACTGATCGGTGGGTTCATACGGTAAACACCGGCACGGGGTTGCACCAACGGTCCTTGTACTCCCGGTCCGCCCGGCCGAACGAAAAACGCAACGGCTTGCCGGCGGCACGGGCATGTTCCCAGGCGCTCTGGGTGTTGAGAAAGCTCAACACACTGCCGGGGCTGAATTCGCGAGTCTGTGGGTCGACGCCACCGTTGATGTACTCGACGCTGATCCACTCGGGCGCTTCGACGCGATACACCAATTGGATGGCAATCGGCGCATCGTTGAGGAAGATCACCGAACCGATCAGCCATTCGCGCAGCAACTCGATCACCTCGCCCATGCGCTCGGCACCGGTGGCCGCAAAGCCCCAGCGACGCAGGAACAGGTCGCAGTAGATCGAAGCCAGCTCGGCACTGGAAAATTCGCCGACCGGCCGCACGACCCCGCCCGCCTCTTCCAGCAAGCGCAGCTCACGGCGCTGGTTGTAGCGAAACTTCTTGGACAGCTCTTCCGGCGCGCGGGCCATGGCCAATTGTTCCTGCTGCAACTTCAAGCCACTGAAACGCCCCTCGTTGAGGGCCGACAGATAACGTCCACGATGACGCAACGGTGCTTGTGCATCGGGCGCCGCCGGCAGGATCAGCTCGGCATTACCCAGGTCGAACAAGCCCTTCTTGCCACTGCGCTTGAGCACGTCCTTGGACAACGCCAGGTCGCGGCCCCAGGTCGGTATGGCCGCCTTGAGTTCACCGTTCTGCTCGAACGCCAGATAACGCACGGGAATCCCGGCCAGGGCCGCCAGGCGCTCGACCACCAGGGGATGAGTCGCCACACTGCCGCCAAAACGCTGCCAGGCCTGGGCATAAATCGACGCGTCTACGGCTGTCCAGCCGCGCTCACGCCAGCCTTGGAATCGATTGAACATTCAGGCCCTCGGCGCCAGTTCGGTGACTTGGGGCAAACGCCAGAATGCCTCGCGTACGGCGCGATCAGAGAAGCGCTCGCGCAAGCGATCAAGCATCAGCTCGGCGCATTGGCGACGCTGCAGATCGTCCATGGCCACCAGGTGTTGCAGCCCCTGGGCCATGTGCTCGGCGTCACCGAGCGGAAACAGGATACCGACGCCTTCGACCACTTCCTTGGCACCACCGCAAGCAGTGGCCAGCAACGGTACGCCGGCAGCCATGGCTTCGAGCAGCACCATGCCAAACGGCTCATGGTCGGAACTCAGGGCAAACACATCGAACGCGCGGAAATAACGGCGCGCCTCGGGCACCTGGCCGAGCAACAGCACGCGGTCGGCGATGCCTAGCTCCAGCGCCAACGCCCGCAGCTCCGGCTCCCGACGTCCCTCACCGAGAATCGCCAACTGGCTGTTGGCTGGCAGATACGCCAATGCCGTAGCAAAACCACGCAACAAGGTGGCCTGGTCCTTGTCCGGGTGCAGACGGCCGACATTGCCGACAATCCAGGCGTGCGCATCCAGCCCCAGGGTCTGCCGTGCCTCCTCCCGGGAGACCAGGCTGGCCTGCGTGGCGTCGAGGTCGATGCGGTTGTAGAGGGTCTGGATCCGGGCAGCCGGCCATTTCGGCAGGCAGCGGCGCATGTCGTCACGCACCGCATCGGAAACCCCGAGCAGGCTCAGGCGTTTACGAAAAACCTGGGCGAACAGCCGGCGGGTACGCCGCTGATAGTCACCGAAGGCATGATGCACGCCAATCACCGGCAAGCGGGTGCCGAGCAGGGCGATGTAAATCGGCTTGAAGCGATGGGCAATGCAGAAACTGAAATTGCGCGAGGCGGCAATCTTGCGCAGGTCGCTGATGGCGCCCAGCTTCAGGCCACGAATGGCACTGGAGCTGTACTCCATGAACAGCACCTCGTCCGAGGCACAAGCGGCGGCTACTTGCGCATCCGCCGCCCCGGTGAGAAACACCGTGGTCACGCGATAGCCAGTGCCCACGAACAGGCTGGCGTACTGACGGGCGCAGTCCAGGAACGGCCCGTCATAACCGTGGCAGAATTGCAGCACATGTCGCTCAGCCGAGCGTGTCATAAGCGTCCACGCCGTCTTTGACCACCAGGATGTCTTCCATAATCAAGTATTGCAGATCGGAACCGAAGAACATGTTCAGCGCATCGGTCGGCGAGCAGATCATCGGTTCGCCACGACGATTGAGCGAGGTGTTCAGCGACACGCCGTTGCCGGTCAGGACTTCCAGGGCCTTCATCATGTCGTAGTAACGCGGGTTGTATTCGCGCTTGAGCACCTGGGCCCGGGACGTGCCGTCTTCATGGACGACTTCCGGCACGCGGGTTTTCCATTCTTCGGCCACTTCGAAGGTGAAGGTCATGAACGGCGCCGGGTGATCGACCTTGATCATCTGCGGCGCAACGGTGTCGAGCATCGACGGGCAGAAAGGCCTCCAGCGTTCGCGGAACTTGATCTGTTCGTTGATCCGATCGGCCACGCCGCTGGCGCTTGGGCAACCGATGATCGAACGACCGCCCAAGGCGCGCGGGCCAAACTCCATGCGCCCCTGGAACCAGGCCACCGGGTTGCCGTCGACCATGATCTTGGCGATACGCTCGGGGGTGTTGTCGATCTTGCGCCACGCAGGCTTGCTCGGATGACGGGCGCACGCAGCGATCACGTCTTCGTTGCTGTAGGCCGGGCCGAGGTAGACGTGTTCCATCTTCTCTACTGGCACGCCACGGGCGTGGGACACATAAGCCGCCGCACCCACGGCAGTACCGGCGTCGCCGGAAGCCGGTTGCACGAACAGCTCCTTGACGTCGTCACGGGCGATGATTTTCTGGTTCAACTTGACGTTCAACGCGCAGCCGCCGGCGAAGGCCAGCTTGCCGGTTTCCTTGAGCACGTCGCCCAGGTAATGATCGATCATTTGCAGCGCGAGCTTCTCGAACAGCGCTTGCATGCTCGCCGCGTAGTGAATGTACGGCTCATCGGCGATGTCGCCTTCACGTTTCGGGCCGAGCCATTCGATCAGCTTCGGCGAGAAGTAGAAGCCCTTGCCCTTCTCCTTATAGCGACGCAGGCCGATCACGTTGGCGTAGTCGGTGTTGATCACCAGCTCGCCGTTTTCAAAAGAGGCCAGGCGCGAGAAATCGTACTTGCTGGCATCGCCGTAGGGCGCCATGCCCATGACCTTGAACTCGCCATCGAGCATTTCAAAGCCCAGGAACTCGGTGATCGCGCCGTACAGGCCGCCCAGGGAGTCCGGGTCGAAGAACTCCTTGATCTTGTGGATCTTGCCGTTTTCACCATAGCCGAAGAAGGTCGTGGCGTATTCGCCCTTGCCGTCGATGCCCAGGATTGCGGTTTTCTCCTGGAAGCCCGAGCAGTGGTAGGCGCTGGAGGCGTGGGCCAGGTGATGCTCGACCGGCTCGATCTTGATCTTTTTCGGATCGAAGCCCAGTTGTTCCAGGCACCAGACGATCTTGCGGCGATAGCGCTTGTAGCGACGGTTGCCCATCAGGATCGCGTCGAGGGCCCGGTCCGGGGCGTACCAGTAACGCTTGGCGTAGTGCCAGCGCGCCTCGCCGAACAGGCTGATCGGGGCGAAGGGGATCGCCACCACATCGACGTCGGAAGGCTTGATGCCGGCCTGCTCCAGGCAGAACTTCGCCGATTCGTAGGGCATGCGGTTCTTTGCATGTTTATCGCGTACGAAGCGCTCTTCCTCGGCCGCCGCGATCAGCTTGCCGTCAATGTACAGCGCTGCGGAAGGATCATGGCTAAGGGCGCCGGACAGGCCAAGAATCGTCAATGCCACAGGGGTCTAGCCTCTTATGTCTGCATACGGGCGACAAGCGCCTCGAAAAATTGATGTGCCGCGCACTTGGGGCACGGGGCAGCTAAAGGGCGGGATTATAGCTTAAAAGCGCCCTTAAACCTCTAGCAGTGAGTGGGAGCTTGTTGAGCACTGTCGCTCGGGCACTCATTGACGCTCACGGCGCTAAAGATTTTTAACCTTGAACACATCGACCGGTCGTGTTTTGTGGGCACGTAAACGCTTGTACGCACTTTCGACAACGAGCGATGCCTGCCTCCCATGCAGTATCTGAACATCCGCAAAAGACAAATAAAAGACAGCCTATACGGCCAGGTGATCCATTCCGACAGCTAGAGCTGGGCATACAAAAACACAGAGCCCAACGGAATAATCAATAACTCTGTATAACTCAAGCAACTGCTTGTCGCCACTGTCAACATTGACAGTGGCGAGCCCTTTAAAAACCAATGCAATTGAACGCGATCTTGTATTAGCCACAACAGGTGATGGGGGGAGTAATGTCATCACGAGGCGCCGCAGACGGCAGCTCGGCGATTAGTCTTGAAGTGCAAAATCGTAGGAACGGAACAGTAAAAATTAAAGCTGGATACTATAATTTGTGGGTGCAACTTACCGCCTATGACGTTAAAACCGCTCAACGGGAACCTAACAGTCCTTACCAAAGATTGACTCAGCGCGACGCAGGGAACGGGTATTATTCTTTTACTGTGGATTTTTTATTTTCATGGAGTAGAAGATTCCTACATTTTTTGAAATACATTGAAGTGCCTTGCGATGGTATTTTTTTGGATGGAATGGGGTGGGGATGAGGTGGGGTGTATATCCGTTTCTTCGGTAACGGCTGCTTAGGGTTCCGCCCAACAGCGGGTCACTTTCGAAAAGCCCGGAAGCCGGCCCAGTCAAAAGTAAGCAAAACGCTTCTGCCCCACCGCGAGGCGGCCTAGTAGCCGACCTGGTTCTTCCGGTCATACCCATCAGATCTGTGGGAGCAAAGCTTGCTCGCGAGGCGGCCTGACAGCCGACCTGATTCCCCCGGTCGTACTCCGGTCCCATTGTGGGAGCGAGCCTGCTCGCGAAAGCGGCCTGTCAGCCGACCTGGTTCTCCAGTCATACACCCGTCAGATTTGTGGGAGCAAAACTTGCTCGCGAAGGCGGCAGTGCATTTCACACCTGAATCCGCCCCCTTTCTCGACCTTAAGGTCTATGCAGTCCGTGGCGAGGATGCATCGGGGACCTCAAGTGAACAGCTGGGTCTTCACTTGGGGTTCATAGGGTGGACGAGGCGCTATCGACTGTTTTGGGCACCCGCTCATCAATCACCCGATACAGCGCGCTGTCCTGCGGCCAATTGCGCATGAACCGTGCGCGATCCCGGGCGTAGGCCTGAGCGAAGCTGGCGTGGGTACGGTGTTGGCACATCGAGTCGAGGTCGATCAGCGCCCAGCGGTCGTGCTGCCAGAACAGGTTGTGGCCCTTGAAGTCGCCGTGGCTGATACGTTCACGGATGAGGTCGGCGAACAAGTGATCCAGCGCCAGCAACTCCGCCTCGGGAGCGTCACCGTTTTGCACGTAAGGGCCGAAGCGCTCGATGATGTCCGGCCCCGCCAGGTGTTCGGTGACAAGGTAAGCGCCGCGGCGCAGCCACAGGAAACGCTTTTCCAGCAGCGCCAGGGGCTTGGGCGTGGCGATGCCGAGAAAGGCCAGGCGATGGCCCTCGCGCCAGGAATGCCAGGCGCGACTCGGGCGCCAGAAGCGCTTGAGCCAATGGGCGAAGTTCTTGATGTTGTAGCGTTTGATCACCAAGGTACGACCGCTCACCTCGACTTTGCCGACACTGGCCGCGCCGCCGGTCTTGTACAGGTGGCCCTGGTCGAGCAATGCATCGGCCTGCTCCAGCACCGGTATCATGGCCGCTTCTTCATCTCGGCGGATCGCCCGCAGGCCGAACGCCCCGCGCTGCACGCTGAACAGGCTGCACTCGCGCCCGACTTTCGCGAGGAAATCCTTCAGGCGCCAGGCTTGCACCTTGTCGATCTGTTTTTGCAGCGCCTCCATTGGCAGCGCATGTTCGGCGTTGCCCAGCAGGTAGTACACCAACAGTTCTTCATTGAACGGCTGGAGGGCTTTGGGAAGCTGGGCGAAAAACACCCCCAGGTTCTCCAGGACTTTCTGCCGCGACAGCGGCTGCCCTGGGGTTTCCGCGCGGATGCCGGCGCCGTCGATCAAATAGAGTTTGCCGTCGTGACGCAGCAGATTGTCCAGGTGCAGGTCTTCCTGCCACAGGCCTTTGCTGTGCAATTGCGCGATAGCGCCCAGGGCTTCGGCCAGTACCGCCGTCTGCTCGTCGGCCAGCAAGGGCAGGTGCTCGACCTGTTTCCAGGCATCCCCCAGGCTCTCGGCGCCTTCGAGCAATTCGAACAACAACCAGCCGCCTTCACCCTCTTTCAGGCCATCGGCCAGCAACAACGGCGTGGTCAGCCCCTGCGCTGCCAGCAGGCGCACGCCTTGCAATTCCCGCTGGAAATGCCGGGCGGCCTTGTTGCCCACCAATAATTTGGCCAACACCGGCCGGCCGCGCCAGACGCCCGCGCCGACATAACGCTGCCCCGGCAACACCCGCAACAGCGAAAGCAGTTGCAACTTCGCCGAGCCGGCGGCATCGGCCAGTTCCAGGCTCAGGGGCAGGCTCGGGTTGCGGCCGGCATTCTTCAATTCAGACAAATGCATCAACGGGCTTCCTTGTGGCTGCGCCGAGCGCTCAGACGGGTCATCCAGCGGTCGACCAGCCCACTGTCGAGCGGCTGGTCCAGATAACTGGACAGTAACTGGCGCACATCGGCATCACTCCAGGCAAAAGCGCGCCGCAGCAAAGGCTCCAGGTCCTTGATCCGATCGCGCAGGCCGAACAATAGCGGCCGGGTCTTTTCCAGGTCGATCAATTGCGCCTGATAGCCGTCGGCGGTGGCTTGCAGGAAGATGTGTTTTGGATAGAAGCAACCGTGCACCTGATGCATGCCGTGCAGGCGCCGCGCCAACTGACCGCAGGCGTTGAGGATGGTAGTGCGCTGCGCCGCCGTCAGGCTCGACCAGCGCTGCACCAGTGAATCCAGGTCATCCCAGCCGTCCAGGGCACGGGTCAGCAGGATCGCCCGCACCTCGCCGTTCACCTTGCGCTGGCCATAGAACACCGCTTGCAGGGCCGGAATGCCCAGTTGGCGATAGCGGCTGATGTTACGAAATTCCCGGGAGAAACTCGGCTCGCCAAACGGGTGGGACAAGGTCCGGGTCAGGTAATTGCTCTGGCGCTTGAGGTAATAACCCTGCCCCTCCAGCTCCAGCCGGAACACACTGCTCCAGCCGTCACCCGAAGTGTTGGGCTCGTCCACCGCGTCCAGTTGCCGTGCCCACAAGGCCTCGAAGCTGTCCAGGCCATGACGTTGCAACAACGCCTGGTCTTCAGCGGCCAGAAAATCAGTCATTCACGTCCCTCGAAAAATCTCACCACGTGACGGATGCGTTTTTTGTCGCACGCATCGAGCCGGTCGCGCTGGCGATATTGCAGGTAGAACCGCAGGCGCTGCGTGGCCGACAAATGGTATTTGGCCACTTTATCCAGGCACGCCAGGTCCTTGGTAATACGGTACTTGAGCCAGAAGCCACGCCAGAAGTCCCCGTTTGGACAGTCGATCAGAAACAGCCGCGAGCAGTCATCGATCAACAGGTTGCGCCACTTCAGGTCGTTATGGGTGAAACGGTGGTCATGCATGGTTCGCGTGTAGCCGGCCAGTTGCCGGCTCACGTCATCGACCCAGGCGCGGTCGGCCAGCCTTGGATCGCGACGGTCGGCCAAGGCCGAAAGGTCTTCGGTATGCGGCAGTTCGCGGGTAATCAGCGCGCCACGGGCATAGGTCGCGCCGCTTCGCTCCAGGCCCCAGCCCACGACTTCGGCGGTGGGAATGCCCCATTTGGCGAAGCGCTTGAGGTTCTGCCATTCGGACTTGACCCGGGGTTTGCCCAGGTAGCGTCGCAAGCCTTTGCCGGCCCCGACGTAGCGCTTGACGTAGTAATTCACGCCGTTGCGCTGCACCCGGATCACCTCTGACAACGGATCACGGGTCAATCGCTCCCCTTGCAACGCGAACACCGCCTCGAGGCTGCCGAAATCCTGCGCCAGATCGGCGTAGGCCGGCTCCAGATTCCAACCCGACATCAGAGCGCGTCCCCGTATCGTTGCTTGCGGGCATACAGCTTGTTGGCCTTGCCTTCGAGCCAGGCCAGCAGCGAAGCCTCCTCGGCAAGGATCCGGCGCAGTGGCTGCTGGAAATAGCCCTTGAGGAAACGCAACTTGTCGCGGCGGGTCAGGCCGATGTCCAGCGCCGAGAAATACAGCGCCGCCAGGTCCTTGTTGCGCCAGCGAGCGGTAATGGCTGGACGGGTCTGGGCGCGGTGCAGGTCGATCACCGAAAGTTTGAAATCGGCAGGTGTCACCGGCTTGTCGGTGTGCAGCAGGAAGTGGCAGATGTAGCAGTCGCGATGATTGACCCCGGCACGGTGCATCATGCCGGTCATGCGCGCCACTTCGGCGATCAGGGCACGCTTGAGTGCCGGTTGCGGCGGCTGCTTGACCCAGTCGATGCTGAAGTCTTCGAGGCTGACGGTCGGCGCCAGCTCTTCGGTGACGATGAACGAGTGCTGGTCTGCCGGGTTGCTGCCCTTCTCGCCGTATGCAACGGCGGTCATGGTCGGCACACCGACTTCCTGCAAACGCTGGATCGCTTTCCATTCCTGCCCTGCGCCGAGTACCGGCAGCTTGGCGGTGAACAGGTTCTTGAAGATCTCGCCCCAACCGATGCCGCGGTGGATCTTCACGAAAAAACCACGACCGTCCACCTCCGTGCGCAAGGTGCGCCGGGCTTCCAGTTCGCGATAGACCTCGCCCTTGAGCGCCTCGACTTCGGCGAACGCATCGCGCCCGGCCCAAAGGCTCTTGAACGGTTCGGCCAGCATCAACTTCATTGTGCGTGCTCCGCCAAAATCACATCGGCCGCGTGCTGCGGCATGCTGTAGAGGTCGGCCGTCTCGGCGAAGGCCAGACCGTTGCGGCTCCAGGCTACCCGGGCATCGGCATCGTTCAACATGCGACCCAGGTACTCGGTGAGCTGCGCTTGTTCGAACGGCTCGTCCAGCACCAAGCCACTGTCGGCCTCGGCGATGTAATGGGCGTACCCACACACCGCGCTGACCAGCACCGGCAACCCGGCCACCAGCGCTTCGAGCAGTACGGTGCCGGTGTTCTCGTTGTACGCCGGATGGATCAACAGGTCGGCGCCCAGCAGGAAACGCGGAATGTCGCTGCGACCCTTGAGGAAGCGCACATTGTCACCGAGCCCCAGTGCGGCGCTCTGCAGTTGGAATACCTTGGGGTCGTCCTGGCCGATTACAAACAGCCGAGTGCGTTTTCTCAATTCGGCGGGCAGCGCGGCCAGGGCCCTGAGGCTGCGATCCACGCCCTTGGTCTTGAACCCGGAACCGATCTGCACCAGCAGCAGATCGTCATCGGCCAGTTCGAATTCGGCACGGAACGCCGCGCGGATCTCGTCGGCGTCGGCGGGTCGCCGCCGGTCCTGGGCGATGCCCGGTGGCAGCAGGTGAAAGCGCTCAAGCGGCGTGCCGTAGTGCTTGATGAACAGTGGCTGCTGGACTTCGGAAATCATCAGCACGTCGGTCTTGGCGTCCTTGGCGAACACTGCCCGTTCGTACTCGGCGAAATGCCGGTAGCGGCCCCAGCGTCGGTACAGCGAATTGCGCAGGTTCTGCGCCTTGTCTTCGAAGCAGCCGTCGGCGGCGTAGTACACGTCCAGGCCGGGCATTTTGTTGAAGCCGATCAAACGGTCCACCGGGCGCTTGGCCAGGTCGGCCTCCATCCACGCACTGAGCTTCTCGTTGCGGCGATGGTTGAACAACGCCTTGACGGGCGCCACCAGCACTTCGAAGCCGGGCGGCACGTCGCCTTCCCAGATCAGCGTGTAGACGCGGATCTGGTGACCGCGTCGCTGGCACTCCAGGGCGATGCGCATGAAGTCACGCTGCAGGCCACCGAAGGGGAAGTACTTATAAAGGACAAAAGCCAATTGCATCAGCGCGGCTCCTCAGCCAATAACGTGCTCAGGTGGCTGGCAACACGCTCGGGGTTAAGACGCGTGAAGCACAGGGGCTGCTCGCGTTTCAGGTCAAACCGCCGGGCATCTTCGGCGGTCGGCGGGTAAGTGCATTGTTTCTGCATGCACGGCGCGCAAGGGAAATCACTGGCAAGGTGAATCTGGCCCTTGCCGTAGGCGCCGGTCAGCACCGGATTGGTCGGGCCGAGCAGCGAAATGGTCGGTACGTCCAGGGCCGCGGCCAGATGACCGAGACCGGTGTCCACGGCCACACAGGCCTGGGCACCGGCAAGCACCTTGCCCATCCCGCCGAGGTTCAGCTTCGGCAGCACCAGGGCGTTGCGCAACCCGTTGGCGATGCGTTCGGCCCGGGCCTTCTCGGCCGGGTTGCCCCAAGGCAGTTTTACCACCACGCCGAACTGCCCCATGCGCTCGGTGAGCTGGCGCCAGTAAAGTTCGGGCCAATGCTTGGACTCCCAGGTCGTGCCGTGCAGGAACACCACGTAGGGGTATGGGCGTGGCAACTCCACCAATCGGTCGATGTCGAGACCATAGCTGCCCTGGGTCTGCGGCAAGTCATAACCCAGCGCCAGGGCAAATAGCTGCCGTACGCGCTCGACCGCATGCTGACCGCGAGCCACCGCCAGACGTCGGGAATAAAAGCGCGCCGCCAGGGGCTCACGCGCCGAATTCTTATCCAGACCAGCCACCGGGGCCTTGACGTAGCGGGTCAACCAGGCGCTTTTCAGCAGGCCTTGGGCATCGATGACCAGGTCGTACTTTTCGGCGCGCACGTTCTGCTTGAAGCGTCGCCATTCGCCGCTCTTGATGGTTTGCCAGAGGTTCTTGCGCCAGCGACGGATCGCTACCGGAATGACTTTGCCCACGGCCGGGTGCCAGGTGGGGATTTCGGCGAAGCCTTCTTCCACCACCCAATCGAACTTGATGCCAGGAATCGCCCGCGCCGCGTCGGTCAGCGCCGGCAAGGTGTGGACCACATCTCCCAGCGAAGAGGTCTTGATCAGCAATACCCGCAAGTTACCGAACCTCCACGGGTGAGCCCTGCAGACGCTCCAGGGCCTCGCTCACCGACGACGGCATGAGCTGGCGCAGGCAATTGTAATGACCGAAGCGACAGGTGCGATCGAAGCACGGACTGCATTCGATGCCCAGGCGCACGACTTCGACCTTGTCGGCCAGCGGTGGCGTAAAGCCCGGCGAGGTGGAACCGTAGACCGCCACCAATGGGCGGTTAAGGGCCGCGGCCACGTGCATCAGGCCGGAGTCGTTGGAGACCACCGAATCGGCGCAGGACAACAGATCGATGGCCTCGGCCAGGGAGGTGTCGCCGCTGAGGTTTACTGATTCTTCCCGAAGGCCCGGGATCAGCCGCGAACGGATGTCTTCGCCCACCGGATGATCTTTTTTCGAGCCGAACAGCCAGACCTGCCAGCCTTCGCGAATCTTCGCCTCGGCAACCTGGGCGTAATGCTCGGCCGGCCAGCGCTTGGACTCACCGAACTCGGCCCCCGGACACAGGGCCAATACAGGACGGTCCAGGCTCAGGCCGAACTTGGCCAGCGCCGCTTCGCGGGTGACCGGGTCGATCTGCAGGCTAGGCCGTGGATACGGTTTGGGCAGCTCGACCCCAGGCTCGTAGGCCAGGGCCATGAAGCGCTCGATCATCAGCGGATAACGTTCTTTGTCCAGCGTGCGCACGTCGTTGAGCAGGCCGTAGCGAAACTCGCCTCGCCAGCCGGTGCGCTTGGGGATGCCAGCGAAGAACGGCACCAGTGCCGATTTCATCGAATTGGGCAACAGGATCGCCTGGTCGTACTGACCGGCCAGGGATTTGCCAATGCGCCGGCGGGTCGCCAGCTCCAGCACGCCGTGGCCGAGCGGGAAGCTCAAGGCCTTGCGTACCTCGGGCATGCGCTCAAGGATCGGCCGGCTCCACTCGGGGGCCAGGACGTCGATTTCGCACTGTGGATGACGCTGTTTCAGGCTCTGGAACAGTGTCTGCGCCATCACCATGTCACCGACCCAGCTGGGCCCAACGATCAGAATATTCATGTGCTTTCCAAAAACGATACGGGGAGGCCTACGCCTCCCCGCCTCGAGAATCACTGTGGCTTAGGTCGTTGCCTGTTGCCCTAATCTACAACACCCCACCCATCAACGGTGGGAGCGAGCTGTGTGGGAGCAAAGCTTGCTCGCGATCCAGGCGCTGCGGTCCTCAAGAGACCGCGGCGTTTTCATCGCGGGCAAGCCTTGCTCCCCAGGCCCAACTCCCGCCAGATCCGCAGTACCTGCCGACGCTCATCCACGAACTGGTCGCCTGCGATCACCCCGGCATCTTTCTGCAAGGCCTGGCGGTGAGCGGCGGAGCGGTAGGCTTTGTAGGCTTCGCGCAATAGCGTGGCATCTTCGGCCGGCATCAGCCCAACCTCCTGCAACCCGTCCAGAATGCGGATGTTATCGGTGTAGCGCACCAGCGACGGGTGTTCCTCGGACCACGCCAGGGCCGCGTATTGCACCATAAATTCAATATCGACGATACCTCCGGCATCCTGCTTGAGGTCGAAGGGCGCCGTGGCCTCGAAGGCATTCGGCGCGGTCCCGGCGGCGGTGGCCTTGCTGCCAAGGTTGTCGCGCATCTTGGCGCGCATCTCGCTGACCTCCTGGCGCAGCGTCGGCAAGTCACGCTTGCGTCCCAGCACCTGGACGCGGACCTTCTCGAACGCCTGGCCCACGTCCTGGCTGCCCACCAGCACCCGCGCCCGTACCAACGCCTGATGCTCCCAGGTCCAGGCTTCGTTCTCCTGGTAACGGGCAAACGCCCCGAGGGAACTGACCAGCAACCCCGACGCCCCGGATGGCCGCAGGCGCATGTCCACTTCATACAACTGCCCGGAGTTGGTCTGGGCAGTCAGCAGGTGAATGATCCGCTGGCCGAGTCGGGTGAAGAACTGTGCACCGTCGATGGGTTTGGGACCGTCGGTTTCCGCGTGTGGGTCGCCATCGTGGATGAACACCAGATCCAGATCGGAACCATGCCCCAACTCCAGGCCACCGACTTTCCCATAACCGACAATAATGAAGCCCGGATCGCACAGGCTCCCATCGGTGCGCAATGGCACGCCGTGCTTGGCGGTCGTCTGGCGCCAGGCCAGGGCCAGCACTTGTTCGAGAATCGCCTCGGCCAGCCAGGTCAGGTAATCGCTGACTTTCATCAGCGGCAGGCTGCCGGCGATTTCCGAGGCGGCCACCCGCAGGCGGTGCGCCAGCTTGAAATGCCGCAGCGCCTCCATTTGTTGCTCAAGGTCATCCTCGGGGATGCGCGTCAGACGCTCACGCAACTCCGCCGCCAACTCCGGCGCCAAGGGCGGCTTGAACAGCCGGCCCTCGTTGAGCAATTCATCGAGCAACAAGGGGAAACGGGTGATTTGTTCAGCAATCCACGGGCTCGCCGCGCACAACGTCAGCAAACGACGCAGGGCGCCGGGGTTTTCCGTCAACAGCACCAGGTAGGCCGAACGGCGGGCTACCGCCTCGACCAAGGGCAGCACCCGCTCCAGCACCAGGTCCGGATCGGCATGTTCCACGGCCTGGGCCAGCAGGCGTGGAATGAAAGCATCCAGGCGCTCGCGCCCCAGGCGCTGCATGGCGCGCAGTTGCGGGCTGCCGCGCAGGGCGGCCAAGGCCTTGAGGGCTTTGGGTGCATCGACGAAGCCGCCCTCTTCCAACTGACGACACGCCGCCTCTTCATCCTGGCTGTCTTCCCACAACGGCAACCATTCGCCGCCCACCACCACTTCGCTTTCGCCACCCGCCTCTTCATCCGGGTCGGCGATGACCTGGCCGAAATGCCAGGCCACACGCCCGCGCCAGTACATTAATTGCTCGTGAAAGGCCGACCAGTCGGCAAAACCCAGCATGAACGCAATGCGCGCCTGGTCCTGCGGGTTGTCCGGCAACATCTGGGTCTGGCGGTCGGCAATCGCCTGGATCGCATGTTCGGTATAACGCAGGAATTCGTAGCCTTGGCGCAGCTCGTCGATCACCTTGGCCGGCAGATAGCCCTGGCCTTCCAGAATCCCCAGCACCTTGAGCAGCGGACGCTGCTGCAAGCTCAGGTCGCGACCGCCGTGGATCAACTGGAACGCCTGGGCAATGAACTCCACCTCACGAATGCCACCCGAGCCCAGCTTGATGTTGTCGGCCATGCCCTTGCGCCGCACCTCCTGCTGGATCAGTTGCTTCATGGTGCGCAGCGCTTCGATGGCGGAAAAATCCAGGTAACGGCGATAGACGAACGGGCGCAGCATGTCGAGCAATTGAGCACCCGCCACCTGGTCACCCGCCACCACGCGCGCCTTGATCATGGCGTAGCGTTCCCAGTCGCGGCCCTGGTCCTGGTAATACTGTTCCAGGGCATTGAAGCTCAGCACCAGCGCCCCGGCCGAGCCATAGGGGCGCAAGCGCATGTCGACGCGGAACACAAAACCGTCGACAGTCATCGGGTCCAGGGCCTTGATCAGGCGCTGGCCGACGCGGATGAAAAATTCCTGGTTATCCAGCGGTCGCTTGACGCCCACGGTTTCGCCGCCCTCGGGGTAGGCGAAGATCAGGTCGATGTCCGACGACAGGTTCAGCTCCACGGCACCCAGCTTGCCCATGCCCAGGATGACCATCTGCTGCGGCTCGCCGCTGCGCCGACCGGTGGGTATGCCGAATTGCTGGCTGAGGCGCTGGTACAACCATTGATAGGCCTGGTCGATGCAGGTGTCGGCCATGTCCGAGAGGTCGCGGCAGGTCTGGACCAGGTCGGCCTGGCGGGTCAGGTCGCGCCAGATGATCCGTACCTGCTGGCGGGTGCGCTGGCGGCGCAGGACGCGGCCCAGTTCTTCTTCAGTCTCGGCGGCCTGCACGGCGGCACCGATCTGCGCGCACATTTCTCCGGGCGCCAGGCTGCGGTCCAGTTCGCCGCTGCGCACCAGCTCCAGCAGCATCACCGGGTCACGGAGACTCTGCTCGATGACAAAGTCGCTGGCGGCGGCAATACGGTTGAACGCCTCCCAGCGCTGCGGGGTCCAGGCCGATAGCCCGTGATCGTCGTCGAGCAAGGCGACCACCGCACGGAACGACTGCTCGGCACGACTGACCAATGACTGGAGAATGGCCGGTACTTGGACAAGCGAGGGCAGGCTCATGGTCTATCCTTGATCGGCGCGGGAGAGGCTGGATGTAGTGTTTTTTCGAAAGACACTACCTGATCGACTGTCGAACAAAGATGATAAATAGCTGAAAATCTGATTTTATTGGCAGCCGGCATCAAGTTTTTACCTGTTCGTGTTGGCTAAAGACCAACAGTAACGATTATTCTCACAACGAAACGAGGGGCCATAAGCCGCTCATGTGTAGTTTTACTACTCGTCTATACATTCGAAAGGCTGAAACGGTCGACGATTTGTAGTAAAACTACACGCCGCCGAAACAACCTTCGGCAATCCAAGAATTTATATCGTCTGCCCACAAGGCCAGTCGCAAACTCAGGCAACCGATTCTGGTAGCCTTTCCGCCCTGGAGCAAGCCATGCAAGACCTCGATCCCGTCGAAACCCAGGAATGGCTGGACGCCCTGGAATCGGTTCTCGACAAAGAAGGCGAAGACCGTGCTCATTATCTGATGACCCGTATGGGCGAACTCGCAACCCGCAGCGGTTCGCAACTGCCCTACGCCATCACCACGCCGTACCGCAACACGATCCCCGTTACCCACGAAGCACGCATGCCTGGCGACCTGTTCATGGAACGCCGCATTCGCTCGCTGGTACGCTGGAACGCGTTGGCCATGGTCATGCGTACCAACCTGAAAGATTCTGACCTGGGCGGTCACATCTCCAGCTTCGCCTCCAGCGCGACGCTGTATGACATCGGCTTCAACTACTTCTTCCAGGCCCCGACCGACGAACACGGCGGCGACCTGATCTACTTCCAGGGTCACGCATCGCCAGGCGTCTACGCCCGTGCGTTCATGGAAGGCCGCATCTCCGAAGACCAGATGAACAACTTCCGTCAGGAAGTGGACGGCAACGGTCTGTCTTCGTACCCGCACCCTTGGCTGATGCCGGAGTTCTGGCAGTTCCCGACCGTGTCCATGGGCCTGGGCCCGATCCAGGCGATCTACCAGGCGCGCTTCATGAAGTACCTGGAAGCCCGTGGCTTCATCCAGCCAGGCAAGCAGAAAGTCTGGTGCTTCATGGGTGATGGCGAGTGCGACGAGCCGGAATCCCTGGGCGCGATCTCCCTGGCCGGCCGCGAGAAGCTGGACAACCTGATCTTCGTCATCAACTGCAACCTGCAGCGCCTCGACGGCCCGGTTCGCGGCAACGGCAAGATCATCCAGGAACTCGAAGGCGTGTTCCGTGGCGCCCAGTGGAACGTCAACAAAGTCATCTGGGGCCGTTTCTGGGACCCACTGCTGGCCAAGGACGTCGACGGCATCCTGCAACGTCGCATGGACGAAGTCATCGACGGCGAGTACCAGAACTACAAGGCCAAGGACGGCGCGTTCGTCCGTGAGCACTTCTTCAACACGCCTGAACTCAAGGCGATGGTTGCCGACTTGTCCGACGACGAGATCTGGAAACTCAACCGTGGCGGCCACGACCCGTACAAGGTCTACGCGGCGTACCACGAAGCGGTCAACCACAAAGAGCAGCCAACCGTCATCCTGGCCAAGACCATCAAGGGTTATGGCACCGGTGCCGGCGAAGCGAAGAACACCGCGCACAACACCAAGAAGGTCGATGTCGACAGCCTGAAGCTGTTCCGCGACCGCTTCGACATTCCGGTCAAGGACAGCGAGCTGGAAAACCTGCCGTTCTTCAAGCCCGAAGAAGGCAGCGCCGAAGCCCGCTACCTGGCCGAGCGCCGTGCCGCACTGGGCGGTTTCGTGCCGCAGCGTCGCGCCAAGAGCTTCAGCGTTCCGACCCCACCACTGGAGACCCTCAAGGCGATCCTGGACGGCTCGGGCGACCGTGAAATCTCCACCACCATGGCCTTCGTGCGGATCCTCGCGCAACTGGTCAAGGACAAGGAAATCGGCCAGCGCATCGTTCCGATCATCCCGGACGAAGCCCGTACCTTCGGTATGGAAGGCATGTTCCGCCAGCTGGGCATCTACTCGTCCGTCGGCCAGCTCTACGAGCCAGTCGATAAAGACCAGGTGATGTTCTACCGCGAAGACAAGAAGGGCCAGATTCTCGAAGAAGGCATCAACGAAGCGGGCGCCATGAGCTCCTTCATTGCCGCCGGTACTTCGTACTCCAGCCACAACCAGCCGATGCTGCCGTTCTACATCTTCTACTCGATGTTCGGCTTCCAGCGTATCGGCGACCTGGCCTGGGCGGCCGGCGACAGCCGTACCCGCGGCTTCCTGATCGGAGGTACCGCGGGCCGGACCACGCTGAACGGTGAGGGCCTGCAGCACGAAGACGGCCACAGCCACATGCTGGCCGGGACCATCCCGAACTGCCGCACCTATGATCCGACCTACGGCTACGAGCTGGCGGTGATCATCCAGGACGGCATGAAGAAGATGACCGAAGAGCAACAGGACGTCTTCTACTACATCACCGTGATGAACGAGTCCTACCAGCAGCCAGCCATGCCGGCCGGTGTCGAGGCAGGCATCGTCAAGGGCATGTACCTGCTCGAGGAAGACACCCGCGAAGCGGCACACCACGTCCAGTTGATGGGCTCGGGCACCATCCTGCGCGAAGTGCGTGAGGCAGCGAAGATCCTGCGTGAAGAGTTCAACGTCGGCGCCGACGTCTGGAGCGTCACCAGCTTCAACGAACTGCGTCGCGACGGCCTGGCCGTAGAGCGCAGCAACCGCCTGCACCCTGGCCAGAAGCCAAAGCTGAGCTACGTCGAAGAATGCCTGAACGGCCGCAAAGGTCCGGTCATCGCCTCTACCGACTACATGAAGCTGTTCGCCGAGCAGATCCGCCAGTGGGTTCCATCCAAGGAATTCAAAGTGCTGGGCACCGACGGTTTCGGCCGTAGCGACAGCCGCAAGAAGCTGCGTCACTTCTTCGAAGTCGACCGTAAGTTCGTTGTGTTGGCAGCCCTGGAAGCCCTGGCTGACCGTGGCGATATCGAACCCAAGGTGGTGGCCGAGGCCATCGTCAAGTTCGGCATCGATCCAGAAAAACGCAACCCACTGGACTGCTGAGGAGAATTTTCGTGAGCGAACTCATTCGCGTACCTGACATCGGCAGCGGTGAAGGTGAAGTAATTGAACTGTTTGTGAAGGTCGGCGACCGTATCGAAGCCGACCAGAGCATCCTGACGCTTGAATCGGACAAGGCCAGCATGGAAGTGCCTGCGCCGAAGGCCGGTGTCATCAAGAGCCTGAAAGTGAAGCTGGGCGACCGCCTGAAAGAAGGCGACGAACTGCTGGAGCTGGAAGTCGAGGGCGCCGCTGCGACGCCTGAAGCACCCGCCCCTGCCGCTGCCCCGGCCGCGGCTGAAAAGCCTGCCGCCGCACCGGCTGCTGAAGCGGCTCCCGCGCCAGCTGCCGCGCCTGCCGCTGCCACGGTCCAGGACATTCATGTCCCGGACATCGGCTCGTCGGGCAAGGCCAAGATCATCGAAGTGCTGGTCAAGGTTGGCGACACCGTCGAAGCCGACCAGTCGCTGATCACCCTGGAATCCGACAAGGCCAGCATGGAAATCCCATCGCCGGCTGCCGGCGTGGTGGAAAGCATCGCGGTCAAGCTGGAAGATGAAGTGGGCACAGGCGATTTCATCCTCAAGCTGAAAGTAGCCGGTGCCGCCGCACCTGCCGCGCCCGCCCAAGCCGCTGCGCCTGCCGCCAAAGCTGAAGCCGCTCCGGCTCCGGCTGCCGCGCCAGCCGCCAAGGCCGAGGCTGCTCCGGTTGCCGCCGCGCCTGCGCCAAGCGGTGCCAAGGTGCACGCCGGCCCTGCGGTGCGTCAGTTGGCCCGTGAATTCGGTGTCGAGCTGTCCGCCGTCGGCCCAAGCGGTCCTCACGGTCGTGTCCTGAAAGAAGACGTGCAAGCCTACGTCAAGGCCATGATGCAGAAGGCCAAGAACGCACCGGCCGAAGGCGCCACTGGCGGCTCGGGCATTCCGCCGATCCCGGCAGTGGACTTCAGCCGCTTCGGCGAAACCGAAGAAGTGGCCATGACTCGCCTGATGCAGATCGGCGCGTCGAGCCTGCACCGCAGCTGGCTGAACATTCCGCACGTGACTCAGTTCGACCAGGCCGACATCACCGAGCTGGAAGCTTTCCGCGTCGCGCAGAAAGCCGTGGCGGAAAAGGCCGGCGTCAAGCTGACCGTGCTGCCCCTGCTGCTCAAGGCCTGTGCGCACCTGCTCAAGGAACTGCCGGACTTCAACGCCTCCCTGGCCCCAAGCGGCAAGGCTGTGATCCGCAAGAAATACGTGCACATCGGCTTTGCCGTCGACACCCCGGAAGGCCTGCTGGTACCGGTCATCCGTAACGTCGACCAGAAGAGCCTGCTGCAACTGGCTGCCGAAGCCGCTGCCCTGGCCGAAAAAGCCCGGAATAAGAAGCTCACCGCCGACGACATGCAAGGCGCCTGCTTCACCATCTCCAGCCTCGGGCACATTGGCGGCACCGGCTTCACGCCGATCGTCAACGCGCCGGAAGTGGCGATCCTGGGTGTTTCCAAGGCCACCATCCAGCCTGTCTGGGACGGTAAAGCCTTCCAGCCGAAGCTGATGCTGCCACTGTCGCTGTCCTACGATCACCGTGTGATCAACGGCGCCGCCGCTGCACGCTTCACCAAGCGCCTGAGCGACCTGCTGGGCGACATCCGCACCATCCTGCTGTAACACCGGGCGGCCCTCCCTTGCGGAGGGCCATTCGGAGCACTGTTTTCCGAGCGCCACGCTCGTACCTCAACCCCGTCCGTTTGGCGGGGCTTTTTTTGCCTGGAATTCAGGCCAGGTGCATGGATGTTGGCTGTGCCGGCCCCATCGCGAGCAGGCTCGCTCCCACAATAGATTTTTGGCGCTGCACAGCACTTTAAACTGGCATCTCTCCCCCTGTGGGAGCGAGCCTGCTCGCGATGGCGGTCTGTCAGGCAACCCCGGCATTTTCCTACCCCGCAAGTTTTAAATGACTACACCCCCTGTTAGTCATTACCCACAACCTGCGCCCCCTTCCCTATCGATATTTATGGCGCGCCGGGCTTTAGCATCAAGACCGCCAAGGCGACTTGATGTTTGCCCCCACTACTGAAACTTCGAATGGATTCGAATATGTTCAAACCTACCGTTGGCCCCATTGTCGGCCACACGACAACGGACCACACCCGGATATTCCTGCGCGGCGATCGCGGCAACAACCGGGTATTCGCCGGTATTCGCCACCGGCGCCAAGGCGATACACGCTGGTCGAAAGGGCATTTTGTCCAATTGAAGGCCTACCGCGACATGTCCGATGTCATCGTGTTGAAAGACCTTCAACCCGATACCGCCTACGAATACCAGGCCGGCTGGTTCAGCCCCCTGAGCCCGACCCATACCGTGGAAACCGTCCAGGAACTGCCGCTGCAATGGCCCGGGAACACCTACTGTTTACGCACGCCGGCCAGTAAAACCGACGCACCACGCGCTTATATCGTGGGCTCTTGTCGCTACTTGCGAATCGCCGCCGGCACCCCGTTGCTACCGGGGCTTGGGGACCGCACCTTTGCCGGCATCAACCGCATCGTGGCGCAGGCCGACCCACCGATCAGCGCGGTATTGATGACCGGCGACCAGGTTTATCTGGATGACCTGAATGTCATCGGACCGGACCAAACCTATCAGAATATTCTTTTCAGATACCGGTCGGTATTTAGCCAGCCACATATCCGGAAACTGATGTCTGGCGTCCCGACCTACATGATCCTTGACGACCATGAGATCGAAGACAACTGGCCCGCCAGGCAAACCGCTAACGACGATGTTCTATACGCCAATGCCATGGCCGCTTATGGGCTTTATCAGGCCAGCCACGGGCCCGCCCATGAACTGTCGAGCGACGGAACATTGAACAAGTCGTTAACCCGCTACTGGTACACCTTCACCCACGGCGATATCCAATGGTTCGTCACCGACAGCCGGACACAACGCAACCTGTCGGCGAATGACCGGCGCATCCTCGACGAGGAACAGGAACAGTCCCTGCTCCAATGGCTCATCGACAGCCCCGCCCGGGTCAAACTCGTCGTGACCAGCGTCATGTTCTTCCCTGACAGCAACCACGATGACGGCGACGCCTGGCAGGCCTTCCCGGAACAACGCCTGCGCTTGCTGGAAACCATACGCCGCCATCGGATCAAAAACGTGGTTTTCGTCTCGGGCGATGTCCACGGCTCCATGACCAGCCGCCTGCGTCACAGCGAGGATCCTGATTTCGAGGTCAACACCGTCGTTTCCTCGCCGTTCTACAACAGTAAATTGCTGCCTTTTGCAAAAGCTTCGGATTTTATTTTCCACAGGCCCCTGGCCCGCACCCCAAGCGGCGAGTACCGCTATGAACTGACCAGCAAAGTGGTGAGCCAGGACAACTTCGCCCGCCTGCATATCACGGCCCAGAGCCTTCAAGTCACCTTCCACGACCGGGACGGCAACCCTTTGCAGACCGTCGATATCCCACTGCAATGATCTTCCACGCCCCCTGATCGGTCGGCGACTGGAGAAATCCTCTCGTCGGCCGATAAAAGGTTTATAGCACTTGGCCTTCATCTCTCTTGTCAGCCAGTGCCGCAATGATGCAACCTTGCGCCAATCCGTAATAACGAGGGCGTCAGCCCGGCGCGATCAGCATTTTCGAAGCGAGTTTCCCCATGAAAAGCCAACCCGATGCCGCCAGCCGTATGGCGGCCGAGGTAGTGACGCAGTTACCGGTGCCCTCGCGGCTCGGTATGCTGCGTTTCGAACGGCTGAATGAAGCAAGCTGGGCGCTGTTGTTCCTCGATCCCAACTGCGAGCGATACTTCGGCCTGCCAGCGGTAGAGCTGTGCTCGCTGGTCAGTGCGCCCTACGCCAGCTTGATGGAACCTGAAGCACGCTATCAGTTGCATGACGCCATCCAGCAACAATTGGCCCAGGCCGCGCATTACCAGATTCGCTACACGCTCCATACCGCCAAGGGCCCGATGAACGTGCTGGAGACGGGTGAAGCCTATAAGCAACACAATCGTCATCTGCTGCGCGGTTACCTGCTGGCGGTGGACAATTTGTTGCAGGGCGAACCCTCTATGCCGGCCCTGGACCTGGAAACCCAGAATTCACGCCTGCAGATCGCCCTGGAACTGAACCAGCGCGCCCAGCAAGAGCAGCTCCAGCACCTGGACCGGGTACGCGCCCAACAGGACCTGATCCTGCTGCTGACCCGTCAACGCTACAGTGCCAACAACTCCCTGCTCGAAGCCGCCGAACTCATCACCCGCAGCGCCTGCGACATCTACCAGATCGACTGCGCCAGCCTCTGGAACCTGGAGGATGGCAAACTGGTACCGATCTCCGCCTACAACCGCGCGTCCCAGGCGTATTTCCTGCCAGCGGTGATCGATGCCAACGACTTTCCCGACTACATGGAGGCGCTGCAGACCTGCCGCGCCATTGACGCCCACAATGCGATGCGCGACCCGCGCACCCGGGAAATGGCCGAGAGCCTGCGCGCCCGTGACGTCAATGCCATTCTCGACGCCAGCGTGCGTATCGACGGCCAGGTGGTGGGCGTGCTGTGCCTGGAGCAAGTGGGCGTCACCCGCGCCTGGCAGTCGGATGAAATCGCCTTTGCCGGCGAGCTGGCGGACCAGTTCGCCCAGGTCATCAACAACCACAACCGACGCACCGCCACCAGCGCCCTGCACTTGTTCCAGCGCGCCGTGGAGCAGAGCGCCAACGCGTTCCTGCTGGTCAATTGCGACGGTGTGGTGGAGTACGTCAACCCAAGCTTCACCGCGATCACCCAGTACACCACCGAGGAAGTCCACGGCCAACGCCTCTCGGAGCTGCCGGCTCTGGAGAACCTCAGCGAACTGCTGTTCGACGCACCCTCGGCGCTGGCCCAGAGCAACAGTTGGCAGGGTGAGTTCAAGAGTCGGCGCAAGAACCTGGAGCCCTACTGGGGCCAGTTGTCGATTTCCAAGGTCTACGGCGATAACCGCGAACTGACCCACTACATCGGCATCTACGAAGACATCACCCAGACCAAGTTGGCTCAGCAGCGCATCGAGCGCCTGGCGTACACCGACAACCTGACCAACCTGGGCAACCGTCCGGCGTTCATTCGCAACCTCGATGAACGCTTCGCCCGGGACAGTGATTCGCCCATCAGCCTGCTGCTGGTGGACATCGACAACTTCAAGCGCATCAACGACAGCCTCGGCCACCAGACCGGTGACAAACTGCTGATCAGCCTGGCCCGGCGCCTGCGCAACAGCTTGAGCCCCAGCGGCAGCCTGGCGCGATTTGCCAGTAACGAATTCGCGGTCCTGCTGGACGACACGAGCCTGGAAGCCGGGCAGCAGATCGCCAGTCAGTTGCTGATGACCCTCGACAAGCCGATGTTCGTCGATAACCAGTTGATCAGCGTGACCGGCTCCGTCGGCCTGGCCTGCGCGCCGCTGCACGGCCGCGATCCGCAGACCCTGATGCGCAACGCCGGCCTCGCCCTGCACAAGGCCAAGGCCAACGGCAAGCACCAGGTCCAGGTGTTCACCGAAGCACTGAATGCCGAGGCCAGCTATAAGCTATTCGTCGAAAACAACCTGCGCCGCGCCTTGACCCAGAACGAACTGGACGTGTTCTACCAGCCCAAGTTGTGCCTGCGCAGCGGTCGCCTGTTGGGCATGGAGGCGTTGCTGCGCTGGAACCATCCGGAAAAGGGCATGATCCGTCCGGACCAGTTCATCAGCGTGGCCGAAGAAACCGGGCTGATCATCCCCATCGGCAAATGGATCGCCCGCCAGGCTTGCCGCATGAGCAAACAGCTGACCGCAGCCGGCCTGGGTAACCTGCAAGTGGCGATCAATCTGTCACCCAAGCAGTTTTCCGACCCGGACCTGGTCGCCTCCATCGCCAGCATCCTCAAGGAGGAACAACTGCCGGCCCGGCTGCTGGAACTGGAGCTGACCGAAGGCCTGTTGCTGGAAGCCACCGAAGACACCCACTTGCAGCTCGACCAGCTCAAGCGCCTGGGGCTGACCCTGGCCATGGACGACTTCGGTACCGGTTATTCGTCCCTGAGCTACCTGAAGAAATTCCCGATCGACATCATCAAGATCGATCGCAGCTTCATCCACGAAATCCCGGACAACCAGGACGACATGGAAATCACCTCGGCGGTGATCGCCATGGCCCACAACCTGAAACTCAAGGTCGTGGCCGAAGGCATCGAAACCGCCCAGCAACTGGCGTTTCTGCGGCGCCACCGCTGTGATGTCGGTCAGGGCTACCTGTTCGACCGGCCGATCCCCGGCGCCGAGCTGATCGAAAAGCTCAAGCGCTACCCCCGCGGGCCGCTCGTCTGACGGCCGTAGCCACCCCTACGTCTATCCCCTCGCCACGGTTGTCGCTTTCTTAACGAATCGGCATTGGGCACACTGACGGTCTATTTGGCTCAACTCAATCTGACTGAGAGGACTGATGATGGTCTTGCGCTCGGAAATCCTGGTGAACAAAAACGTGCTCCCTACTCAAGAACAAGCCCTGCCTGGCCGTGAAACGCCAATGACCGTGCCGGAAAAACACTTCGTCCTCGACGCGCCGCTGCTGGGCCCGTTTGCCATGGACGTGGATTTCGCGATCTTCGGCCTCGGCTGCTTCTGGGGTGCAGAGCGCAAGTTCTGGCAGCGCGAAGGCGTGGTCAGTACAGCGGTGGGTTACGCCGGCGGCTTCACACCGAACCCGACGTATGAAGAAGTCTGTTCGGGCCTGACCGGCCACAGTGAAGTGGTACTGGTGGTCTATGAACCGACAAAAGTCAGCTACGAGCAGCTTCTGAAAATGTTCTGGGAACTGCACAACCCGACCCAGGGCATGCGCCAGGGGAATGACATCGGCACCCAGTACCGTTCGGTGATCTATGCCACCAACCCGGCTCAACTGGCGGCGGCCAAACACAGCGAGCAAGTATTCCAGGCCGAGTTGACCAAGGCCGGCAAAGGCACCATCACGACCGAAATCGAAGAAGCACCGACGTTCTACTTCGCCGAGGCCTACCACCAGCAGTACTTGGCGAAAAACCCTGAAGGCTATTGCGGGATTGGCGGTACGGGCGTGACCTGCCCGATCTGACTTTTACACCCCAGCCCCAGTGTGGGAGCTGAGCTTGTGGGAGCAAGGCTTGCCCGCGATGCGGCGGCACATTCAACATCAATGCAGCTGAACCACCGTCATCGCGAGCAAGCTTGGCTCCCACAGGGACCTGTGGCAGTTGCAGTTCCGTGAACACTCCGCACCTCCGGTGGGAGCGAGCCTGCTCGCGATAGCGCCCTTCCAGGCGCCAGCAAAACTCAGCTCTCAGCGATCAACCAATCCATCTGCCACCCACCCTGGGTCTGCCCCAGCTTCTTCGACAGCCACGGCAGCAGTTCACGCAACTCTTCCTCCAGCCCCCACGGCGGATTGGCAATCGCCAGGCCGGAGCCGTTCAGGCTGTTGGGCGTCGCCAATGGGTGCACCAGCAGTTCCACCCGCAACAGCTTCGGCGCGCCCGTGCCGGCCAGGTCCTGGTAGAAGCGGCGCAACATCCGCTGGTCCTTCACCGGATACCAGATCGCGGCCACCGTCTGGCGCATCCGGCCAATGGCCTCCTTGAGGGAGGCGGCGCAGCGCTGCATCTCGTCCAGCTGTTCGAAGGGCGGATCGATCAGCATCAGGGCACGCTTCTCTGCTACCGGCAGCAGCGCCCGCGGCACATGCCAGCCCTCACCCAGGTGGACCGCCACGCGACGGTCACCTTTCATGTTGTCCTTGAGCAACACGCCGTCTTCAGGGTGTTTCTCATTGAGCAGCACACGGTCCTGCGAACGGGTCAGACGCCGCGCCAACTCCGGCGAGCCCGGGTAGTAGCGCAGTTGCCCATCCGGGTTCATCTCGTGCAGCACCTTCATGTAATCGGCGGTCAGCGGCGGCAGATCGCTCTCGCCCCACAACCGCGCAATGCCTTCCAGGTACTCACCGGTACGGTTGGCCTGGTCACCCTGCAAGTCGTACAGCCCGATGCCCGCGTGGGTATCAAGGTAGGCGAAGGGCTGCTCCTTGCGCGACATCAAGGCGATGAGGCGGGTCAAGGTCAGGTGTTTGAACACATCGGCGTGATTGCCGGCGTGGAAGGCGTGACGATAATTCATGGCGGCTCCTGCGAAGGGCGACGAGTTTACCTTGAAGCGCGTCGGACGTCAGGGGTTCGCAGCCCAGCGGACAGGCCACCATCAGCCCAGCTCTCGCAGCAAATACGCCTGCAATGGCGCCATTTTCGCCTCAACCGCTGCCGATCGCTCAAGAAAGTGGGCAATTTTGCAGCGCAGGATGCTGCCGTCGACCCGCTCGAACACATACGGATGCTCCTCACCCAGCCAAGTGAGCACGTTGTCCAGCAGACAGTCCGTCGGGCCCTCGGCCATTGCGTCCAACAGCGCGACGGGCACTTGCCACCAGGGAAAAGCCTGGGCCGGCCGCTGGGCATTCCCCACGACCTCAAGGGATTTCCCGTTGATCAGGCAGCGCTTGATGACCGGCAAGAGTTGCCCGGCCTCAACCTCCGTCGATTGCAGGATCGACCGCATGAAGCGCCCATCCCAAAAACGCAGGAAGACCGGCTTGCCATCGGGCAACAGTACCTGTGTGAGCCCTCGCAAGTGTTCGGCAAGGTTTTCCTGGCTCACACACGAAACCGCCAGCCAACCCCAATCGAGGGCGTCGGTGGCGGCGATCCAATCAAGCAACTCACTGTCTGCGCTGACAAGCCCTACATAGGGCATGACCGCTTCCCACTCGGCATATGGCGTATCGGCCCAGATCGGGCTGGCTGTCGAGCTCATCGAACGCCTCCAGGCCGACAACGCCCCGGCGCTACTGGCATTGCTGAAAATGGCGAAAAGTTGCTCGGAGGCCTGCAAGGGGTAATCCTCAAGCCAGGCGCGAGGAGATTGATCGCTGTTCATGCACGCCCCCGGAGATCGACAGGTTTGTGAAAGACCGGCGGCGCTGCGCAGGCACCGTTTCTGCAACGCTCACACTCCTCGCAGAACGGCGCCGAGCCTTGGAAGCTGAGGATCTGCGCAATGGAAAGCACAGGCGCCACCGCAGCGACCAGCTTCTCGGCGCTGCCTGGAGAGCTGGACGCCGCGCTCATGACCGCCATCGGCGCCCCACCGACCTCGATGGGTACACTGCTGGAAATCCCGCCAGCGCCGATGTTGATCCAATGGCCGCCGGCCTGAAGGGTCACGCTCGCGCCCCCGTCCAAGACCACTTGCTGGCCGGCGCTGACATGAAACTGCTGGCTGGCACTCAGGACCTGGCTGGTGACACGAATATGCCGCTCGCCGCTCACCAGCAGATGATCGTCCTGCCGCACTTCTGCCCGGCGCTGACCGTGGGTAAGGCGCTGCTCATCGGCCTTGAGCTCGTGCCGTGCCGTACCGGCGACAACGATGCTGCGCTCGTGATCGACCTGCACCCGCTGGTCATGCAGCACATGCTGGGTCCAGTTGCGCTGGGCCCGCAGGTAGATCTCCTCGGCGCCCTTGCGATCCTCGATGCGCAATTCGTTGTAGCCTCCCCCGCCCGGGCTGCTCTGGCTGCGCAACACGCTGCGGGTCTTGTCCGCAGGCAGGTCCAGCGGCACCGGGTTGGCGCCGTTGGGCAGGCACCCGACGACCAACGGCTTGTCCACGTCGCCATCGATGAACCCCACCAGGACTTCCATCCCGACCCGGGGAATCATCACTGCGCCATAGCGATCGTGGGCCCAACCGGAGGCCACGCGCAGCCAGCAGCTTGAATGCTCATCGCATTGACCGTCGCGATCCCAGACCAGTTGCACCTTGACCCGTCCGAACTCATCGCAATGGATCTCGCTGTCTACCGGCCCGGTCACCACCGCCGACTGATAACCATGGGCACGGGGCTTTTCGTGATGCAGGGGTGGCCGAAAGAACACGTCCCATGGCGTGGCGAGAAAGGTATTTTTGTAGCCCAGGAACTCATCCGGGCCGGCAGCGGCTGTTTCTTCCAGCACCTGCGGTTGGCGGCCATGATGGTCGATCTGCGTCAGGAGCCAGAGATCATTCCACGGCTCTCGGGGATGTTCCTTGATCCGCATGAAGTGTCCGCTGACGAAGGCGCTTTCATCGCTGCCGCCTTCTGCCACGCAGTGGTCGGCGCCGTGGCGCTCAAGGGCGCGCCGGGTCAGATGCTTGCCGTCGTCACGGGCACAGAAACCGCCGGGATAGTGATAGTCCTCGAGCACAGGGCGCTGTCGATTGTCGAGTTGGGTTTGCAGTAACAAACCGGGCCTGCGGAAGTCGTAATCGCGCAACGTCACGGCAGTGGTACGGGTCTGGAGTCGCACCGCCAGGCGCTTGATGGCCGGCTCGGCGGCGGCCATGCCGCTGTCCGGCAGGTATAGCGTCGACTCAGGCAGGCGGGGAAACACCGTCTGGTCGTCACCGAACACCAGCAGATGACCATCAGGGCGATGCCTGAAGTGATAATGGATGCCGACTTCGGCGCAGATCCGCTCGATGAAGGCCAGGTCGCTTTCGCCATACTGCACACAATACTCGCGCTCGGGGTATTGCCCGCCAAGCGTGAACTGGCAGGCATCCGCGAGGATCCCGTGCTCCTTCAACACCCGGGCGACGATATCGGGCACGCTCAGGTGCTGGAAAATCCGCTGGTTGATGCGATGGCGCAAGTAGGCCAGGCGAGGCACCAGGCTGATCTGATAACGAGTCAGGCGTTTGCCCGAATCCCCCTGGGCCACGCCATAGACCTGACCGTGTACGCCACTGCCCCAATCATCGAACCCCAGAAATGCCTGGCGATGCAGGAGCTCTTCCAGCGCCAGGTCAGACCGATCGCTGACCAGTTCCAGGTCAAAGCGATAGGGCTGGCTGATGGCTTCCTTGCCCTTGAACTCGAGCACCTTGAGTTCATTCGGGCCGCTGTCGAGTGTCAGCGTGAAACGCGGTTGGTTGGCAGGCGGGAACATCCGATGTGCCTCTGCGAAATGGAAGCGGGCGATTCTGCACGAGCGATAGGGGGAGTGGATTGGCGGTCAGGAAAAACAGATTTGCCCTACATCCAAGAAGCCAAAAGCCGCAAAGCGTGATGCATTTTCCGATAGACATTTGAGGTGTCGCGACCAACCGCAACCGTCCTACGTATGAATCAGCCGTTTCTTGCAAGGTCGCCGATTTCTGGGCTGTGGTGGGCGTGTTAACGTGCCACGGTCGCAAAAAGCAAAGGACGCACGGCATGACGTCACGTTACGCAAAAATCGCAATGACCCTGGCGCTCGCCGCATTCGCCTTCCTGACCGTGTTCAATAACATCACGGACTACAGCTCCAACTTCAACTTCGTCCATCACGTACTGAGTATGGATACCACCTTTCCCGACAATGCCGCCCGGTATCGGGCCATCGATCAACCGTGGATGTGGCACGGGGCCTATTGGCTGATTATTCTCGGCGAAGCGATGACGGCAGGGTTGCTGGGCTACGGCGCACTGGAGCTGTGGCTGGCACGCCAGGCCGAGGCCGCGGTTTTCGCCCGCGCCAAGCGCTGGGCCGTTGCCGGTCTGACGGTGGGTTTCTTCGTCTGGTTCTTTGGTTTCATGGTCGTCGGCGGCGAGTGGTTCCTGATGTGGCAATCAGAAATCTGGAATGGCCAGGACGCTGCGTTCAGGTTCTATATGGCGATCCTGGGCGTGTTGATCTTTCTCAACCAGCCTGACGCCAACCCGGACTGAGCCCATGAAAAAAACGGCCCGCCTCCATTGGAGACGGGCCGTTTTTATGCAAGTCGTCCTGCGAGCCATCGAGGCCTCGCCGAAGGCCTTACTGGTTCAGGCGAAAATCTTTTTCCGCCGCGTCGAAGCGCTGCAGCATACCCGCGGTAGGCGCGCCCATCTTGCTGACAATGTAGATGGCCAGGCTGGCGAAGATGAAGCCCGGGATGATTTCGTACAGGCCCAGCAAGGCGAAATGCTTCCAGACGATCACGGTGATTGCACCCACCAGGATACCGGCGAGCGCGCCATTGCGGGTCATGTTCTTCCAGATCACGGAGATCAGGACAACCGGGCCGAAGGCGGCACCGAAACCGGCCCAGGCGTAGCTCACCAGGCCCAGTACACGGTTTTCCGGGTTGGCGGCCAGGGCGATGGCGATCAACGCCACCAGCAGCACCATGGCGCGGCCGACCCAGACCAGTTCCAACTGGGAAGCACCCTTGCGCAGGAAAGTCTTGTAGAAGTCTTCGGTCAGGGCGCTGGAGCACACCAGCAACTGACAGCTCAGGGTACTCATGACCGCCGCCAGGATCGCCGACAGCAACACACCGGCAACCCATGGGTTGAACAGGATCTTCGCCAGCTCGATGAACACGCGCTCAGGGTTTTCGGTCACCGGACCGGCCACGTCAGGGTGCGCCGAGAAGTAAGCGATACCGAAGAAGCCGACAGCCACGGTGCCGCCCAGGCAGAGGATCATCCAGGTCATGGAAATGCGACGCGCCTTGGCGATCGACTTGACCGAATCCGCCGCCATGAAGCGCGCCAGGATGTGCGGTTGACCGAAGTAGCCCAGGCCCCAGCCCATCAGCGAGATCACGCCGATGAAGGTGGTGTTTTTCAGCATGTCGAACGACGTAGGATCTTTTGCTTCGATGGCCAGGAACGTAGTGTCCACACCACCGGTAGCCAGCAGCACGATGATCGGCGTGAGGATCAACGCGAAGATCATCAGGGTGGCTTGTACGGTGTCGGTCCAGCTCACGGCCAGGAAACCACCGACGAAGGTGTAGGCAATGGTCGCTGCGGCACCGGCCCACAGTGCCGTCTCGTAGGACATGCCGAAGGTGCTTTCGAACAGACGGGCGCCGGCCACAATGCCGGAAGCGCAGTAGATGGTGAAGAACACCAGGATCACAACGGCGGAGATGATCCGCAGCACGCCGCTCTTGTCTTCGAAACGGCTGGAGAAGTAGTCCGGCAGCGTCAGTGCGTCACCGTTGTGCTCGGTCTGTACCCGCAGACGACCGGCCACGAACAACCAGTTCAGGTAGGCACCGGCGATCAGGCCGATGGCGATCCAGCTTTCCGACAGGCCGGACATGTAGATTGCACCGGGCAAACCCATCAACAACCAGCCGCTCATGTCGGAAGCACCGGCAGACAGTGCCGTCACGACGCTGCCCAGGCTACGACCGCCCAGGATGTAATCGGAAAGGTTGTTGGTGGAGCGGTAAGCCATCAGACCGATCAGGACCATGGCTGCGATATAGATCACGAAAGTGATCAAGGTGGGATTACTTACACTCATGAGTTACGCCCTGGCTTTGTTTTTATGTAGCGGTGGCAGTTTAAAGCGTCGACAACGCAGACGTTGTAGCGACGATTTGCAGTCCCGCGAATTTATGACTGATGTTTCCCCAGGAAAGCCATCAGCCGATGCCCCTCGGTTGTGAACCGGTTGCACCTTGGCCGCGAATGCTATTCAACAAATCAAATAAGGTGCAACCAGTTTCGCTCGAATAAGTTGCACCTGATCGGTTTTATCGCAAAATCTGTGTTTTTTGCTCCCTTTTAGTGCAGTTCCCAGCACTCAGCTAGAAGCCAAAGCACTAAGCCGGTGCAGGATTTAAGGGGCAACATTTGCTTCCGGATGAGCTGCCTGTCATTTCGAGAAAAAAAGGGTTGCACCCGGTTGCACCTCAATCATCCCGCAGCTAATCTTGCCGCCAGCTGATGCCACGCGATACGTGGTAAACATGAGGATAAAAATATGGCTACCACCACCCTTGGGGTCAAACTCGATGACCCGACCCGCGAACGCCTCAAGGCGGCCGCAACCTCGATTGATCGCACGCCGCACTGGCTGATCAAGCAGGCAATTTTCAATTACCTGGAAAAACTCGAGGGTGGTGCAACCCTGACCGAGCTGAACGGTTCACCTCGCACCGACAGCGATGATGCCGGCGACGTGCAGGTCGACCATGCTCACCAGTGCTTCCTCGAATTTGCCGAGAGCATCCTGCCGCAATCGGTGCTGCGCGCCTCCATCACCGCCGCCTACCGTCGCCCGGAACCCGAAGTGGTGCCGATGCTGATCGAGCAGGCCCGCCTGCCGGCGCAAATGGCTGAAGCCACTAACAAGCTGGCTGCTTCGATTGCGGAAAAACTGCGTAACCAGAAAAGTGCCGGCGGCCGTGCCGGTATCGTTCAGGGTTTGCTGCAGGAATTTTCCCTGTCGTCCCAGGAAGGTGTAGCACTAATGTGCCTGGCCGAGGCGCTGCTGCGCATCCCGGACAAAGGCACCCGTGACGCGCTGATCCGCGACAAGATCAGCACCGGCAACTGGCAGCCACACCTGGGCAACAGCCCGTCGCTGTTCGTCAACGCCGCCACTTGGGGCCTGCTGCTGACCGGCAAGCTGGTCGCCACCCATAACGAAGCAGGCCTGACCTCTTCCCTGAGCCGCATCATCGGCAAGAGCGGCGAGCCGATGATCCGCAAGGGCGTCGACATGGCCATGCGCCTGATGGGCGAACAGTTCGTCACCGGCGAAACCATCGCCGAAGCCCTGGCCAACGCGAGCAAGTTCGAATCCAAGGGCTTCCGCTATTCCTACGACATGCTGGGTGAGGCCGCACTCACCGAACATGACGCCCAGAAGTACCTGGCCTCGTACGAACAAGCCATCCATTCGATCGGCAAAGCCTCCCACGGTCGTGGGATTTATGAAGGCCCGGGCATTTCCATCAAGCTGTCCGCCTTGCACCCGCGTTACAGCCGCGCCCAGTACGAGCGCGTCATGGACGAGCTGTACCCGCGCCTGCTGTCGCTGACCCTGCTGGCCAAGCAATACGACATCGGCCTGAACATCGACGCCGAAGAGGCCGACCGCCTCGAACTGTCGCTGGATCTGCTGGAGCGCCTGTGCTTCGAGCCGCAACTGACCGGCTGGAACGGCATCGGTTTCGTGATCCAGGCCTACCAGAAACGTTGCCCGTACGTGATCGACTACGTCATCGACCTGGCCCGCCGCAGCCGCCACCGGTTGATGATTCGCCTGGTAAAAGGCGCGTACTGGGACAGCGAGATCAAGCGCGCCCAGGTCGAAGGCCTGGAAGGCTATCCGGTCTATACCCGCAAGGTGTACACCGACGTGTCCTACATCGCTTGCGCCCGCAAGTTGCTGTCGGTGCCAGAAGTCATCTACCCACAGTTCGCCACGCACAACGCCCATACCCTGGCAGCCATCTACCACATCGCCGGTCAGAACTATTACCCGGGCCAGTACGAATTCCAATGCCTGCACGGCATGGGTGAACCACTGTACGAACAGGTTGTAGGCAAGGTTTCCGAAGGCAAGCTGAACCGTCCGTGCCGTGTGTACGCACCGGTCGGCACTCACGAAACACTGCTGGCGTACCTGGTACGTCGCCTGCTGGAAAACGGCGCGAACACTTCGTTCGTCAACCGTATCGCCGACCAGTCCATCTCGATTCAGGAGCTGGTGGCCGATCCAGTGGCCAGCATCGAGCAAATGGCGACGCTGGAAGGCGGTTTCGGCCTGCCGCACCCGCGCATCCCACTGCCGCGCGACCTGTATGGCAGCGACCGCGCCAACTCCAGCGGCATCGACCTGGCCAACGAACATCGTTTGGCGTCGCTGTCCTGCGCCCTGCTTGCCACTGCCCATAACGATTGGAAAGCCGTGCCGATGCTCGGCTGTGCCGCCAGTGAAGAAACCCCGGCTCCCGTACTGAACCCGTCCGATCATCGCGACGTGGTTGGCCATGTGCAGGAAGCCACGGTCGCCGACGTCGACAACGCCATCCAGTGCGCCCTCAACGCCGCACCGATCTGGCAAGCCACGCCGCCAGCCGAGCGCGCCGCGATCCTCGAACGTGCCGCCGACCTGATGGAAGGCGAGATCCAGCCGCTGATGGGCCTGCTGGCCCGCGAAGCCGGCAAGACCTTCGCCAACGCCATTGCCGAAGTGCGTGAAGCCGTGGATTTCCTGCGCTACTACGCGGTGCAGGCGCGCAACGATTTCACCAACGATGCCCACCGCCCACTGGGTCCGGTGGTCTGCATCAGCCCGTGGAACTTCCCGCTGGCGATTTTCAGCGGCCAGGTCGCCGCTGCCCTGGCCGCCGGCAACCCGGTCTTGGCCAAGCCCGCCGAGCAGACGCCATTGGTGGCTGCCCAGGCTGTGCGCCTGATGCTCGAAGCCGGCATTCCGGAAGGCGTGCTGCAACTGCTGCCGGGTCGCGGCGAAACCGTCGGCGCCCGCCTGGTGGGTGACGAGCGAGTCAAAGGCGTCATGTTCACCGGCTCCACCGAAGTCGCGCGCCTGCTGCAACGCAACATCGCCGGTCGCCTGGACAACCAGGGCCGTCCGATCCCGCTGATCGCCGAAACCGGCGGCCAGAACGCCATGATCGTCGACTCCTCGGCGCTGACCGAACAAGTGGTCATCGACGTGGTGTCGTCGGCCTTCGACAGTGCCGGCCAGCGTTGCTCGGCCCTGCGGGTCCTGTGCCTGCAGGAAGATTCCGCCGACCGCGTCATCGAAATGCTCAAGGGCGCCATGGCCGAATCGCGCCTCGGCAACCCTGAGCGTCTGTCCGTGGACATCGGCCCGGTGATCGACGCCGAAGCCAAGGCCGGCATCGAGAAACACATCCAGGCCATGCGCGACAAAGGTCGCACCGTGTACCAGATGGCAATCGCCGACAGCGACGAGTGCAAGCGCGGCACCTTTGTCATGCCAACCCTGATCGAGCTGGAAAGCTTCGACGAGCTGCAGCGCGAAATCTTCGGCCCGGTGCTGCACGTGGTCCGCTACAAGCGCAAGGAGCTGGATCAGTTGATCAACCAGATCAACGCTTCCGGCTACGGCCTGACCCTGGGCGTGCACACGCGCATCGACGAGACCATCGCCAAGGTCATCGACAATGTGCATGCGGGCAACGTCTACGTGAACCGCAACATTGTCGGTGCCGTGGTCGGTGTGCAGCCGTTTGGCGGCGAAGGCCTGTCGGGCACCGGTCCCAAGGCCGGTGGTCCGCTGTACCTGTACCGCCTGCTGTCGACCCGTCCTACCGATGCGATCCAGCAATCCTTCGTCCGTGGCGATGCCCTCACCGCGCCGGACCTGCGTTTGCGCGACGCCATGAGCAAACCGCTGACCGCGCTGCAAGCCTGGGCCGACAGCCAGAAGCTCGCCGAGCTGAGCGCCCTGTGCGTGCAGTTCGCGGCCCAGTCGCAAAGCGGTATTACCCGGACCCTGACCGGCCCGACTGGCGAGCGCAACAGCTACGCCATTCTGCCGCGCGAGCACGTGTTGTGCCTGGCCGACGTGGAAGGCGACCTGCTGACACAACTGGCGGCCGTACTGGCCGTGGGTGGCTCGGCCGTGTGGCCGGAAACCGATACCAGCAAGGCCTTGTTCGCACGCTTGCCGAAGGAGATTCAGGCACGCATCCAACGGGTTGCCGACTGGAACAAGGACGAGGTGCTGTTCGACGCGGTCCTGCACCACGGCGATTCGGATCAACTGCGCGGCGTTTGCCAGCAGGTGGCCAAGCGCACCGGTGCCATCGTCGGGGTCCACGGCCTGTCCCAAGGCGAAACCAGCGTGGCGCTGGAGCGCCTGGTGATCGAGCGGGCCTTGAGCGTCAACACCGCCGCGGCGGGTGGTAACGCCAGCCTGATGACTATCGGCTAAACCGCTGTAGACCAGGCACCTGCAATGGGTGCCTGGCAATCGAATCCCTGTGGGAGCGAACTTTGTGGGAGCAAAGCTTGCTCGCGATCCAGGCGCTGCGGTCCTCAAGAGACCGCGGTGTTTTCATCGCGGGCAAGCCTTGCTCCCACAAAGCTCGCTCCCACACTGGGATTAGTGTCGCCCGCACCTCTGCATCACTGTCATCAATCATCCTGTTCAGCCTTTATCAGCACGCCTAGACTCGGCCCATCCCAAGAAAAGGTAAGCCGCCATGTCCGAGACGTTGCTCAGTTCCCGCAATCTGGCTTTCGAGCTGTATGAAGTCCTCGATGCCGAGGGCCTGACCCAGCGCGAGCGGTTTGCCGAGCACAATCGCGAAACCTTCGACGCCGCCATCGGTACGGCCCGCAGCATCGCCGAGAAATTTTTCGCGCCGCACAACCGCAAGAACGATGAAAACGAACCGCGCTACGAGAACGGCGAGGCGATTCTGATTCCCGAGGTGAAACCGGCGGTGGATGCCTTCCTCGAGGCGGGTTTTCTCAACGCTGCACGCAGCTTCGAGGCGGGTGGCATGCAACTGCCGACGTTGCTGTCCCAGGCCTGCTTCGCGCACTTCCAGTCAGCCAACGCCGCTTCGACCTCGTATCCGTTCCTGACCATGGGCGCGGCGAACCTGATCGAGAGCTTCGGCAGCGAGGAGCAGAAGCAACGCTTCCTGCAACCAATGATCGACGGTCGTTTCTTCGGCACCATGGCCCTGACCGAGCCCCATGCAGGCTCTTCGCTGTCGGATATTCGTACGCGCGCGGAGCCTGCATCCGACGGCACCTATCGACTCAAGGGCAACAAGATCTTCATTTCCGGCGGCGATCATCCGTTGTCGGAAAACATCGTGCACATGGTCCTGGCGAAACTGCCGGACGCGCCGCCGGGCGTGAAAGGCATTTCGCTGTTTATCGTGCCCAAGTTCCTGGTCAACGACGACGGCAGCCTCGGCCAGCGCAACGACGTGCTGTTGGCCGGGCTGTTCCACAAGATGGGCTGGCGTGGCACCACCTCCACCGCGCTGAACTTCGGCGATAACGGCGAATGTGTCGGTTACCTCGTAGGCAAACCGCACCACGGTCTGAGCTACATGTTCCAGATGATGAACGAGGCGCGGATCGGCGTCGGCATGGGCGCGGTGATGCTGGGTTACGCCGGCTACCTGTATTCCCTGGAATACGCCCGCGAACGTCCGCAGGGCCGGATGCCCGACAGCAAGGATCCGACCACCGCCCCCGTGGCAATCATCCAGCATGCCGACGTGCGCCGCATGCTGCTGACCCAGAAGGCCTACGTTGAAGGTTCGTTTGACCTGGGCCTGTACGCCGCGCGCTTGTTCGACGACACCACCACCCAGGAAAGCGAAGCCGAGCGCCGGCGCGCCCATGAGCTGCTGGATTTGCTGACTCCGATCGTCAAATCCTGGCCGTCGGAGTTTTGCCTGAAGGCCAACGAGTTGGCGATCCAGATTCTGGGGGGCCACGGCTACACCCGCGAATACCCGGTGGAGCAGTATTACCGCGACAACCGCTTGAACCCGATCCATGAAGGCACCCACGGCATCCAGTCCCTGGACCTGCTGGGGCGCAAACTGGCGCAGAACGGCGGTGCCGGGCTCAAGCAATTGATCCGCCTGGTGGCCGACACCACTGAACGGGCACAGGCGCACGCTTCACTGACGCCGTTACGCCAGCCGCTGGAAGCGCTGGTGGCGCGCCTGCAAACGGTCACCCTCGGCCTGCTGACGGACCTGGGCCAGGGCAAGGTCAACAGCAGCCTCGCCAATTCGGCGCTGTACCTGAAGGTGTTTGGGCACATGGTGATCGGCTGGCGCTGGCTGGAGCAAGCGATTCGTGCCGAGGAAGGCCTGGCCAAGGGGAATGCCGCGGACAGCGATTTCTATAAAGGCAAGCTGCAAGCGGCGCGCTACTTCCTGACCTGGGAAGTGCCGGGTTGTCATCATGAACTGGCGATTCTTGAGGCGCGGGATGATACGTGCCTGGGGATGCGGGATGAGTGGTTCTGAACCAGCGTTTGTGGTGCGCCTGACATCCAATCGCGAGCAGGCTCGCTCCCACAGGGGGGCCACGTGGACGCGACATCTGCGTTCACCACCGATCCATTGTGGGAGCGAGCTTGCTCGCGAAAGCGGTGGATCAGGCAAATCAATTGCAACTGACATACCGCCTTCGCGAGCAAGCTCGCTCCCACAGTCAACCCTAACTGGCGGTTTCAGGCCTGCTGAATCGTCTTGGCAATCACATCGACCGTGGCGCTGACTTGCTCTTGGTAACGGTCGAGTTCCGCTTGATGTTGCTTCTGCATTTCCATCTGCTGCGAACACAGGTTCATGGCCGCCAATACCAACAGGCGATCACCGATCAGCGTCGGGTATTTCCTTTTCGTGTCGGCCAGTGCGGCCTTGAGCATCGAAGCGGCGTCCAGCAGGGCCTGTTCCTGCCCCACCGGCGCTTTGATTGAATAGTCTTCTCCCAGGATCGAGATGACTGTCACCCCATCGGCGCCGTGCTTCATGCGCTGACAGGCCCGGCGCTGGCGCGCTCGATCAGGGCCTGGATGCGGGCGGCGGTGGTGCCGTGCAGTTCTTCCTGTTCCATCAGGCTCAGTTGCAGGCTTTCGTTTTCATCCTTGACCTGGGCAAGCTCCGCGCCCAGGGTTTCGTTCAGGCCGGTGAGGTGACGGTTCTGTTGCACCAGGTCATTGACCAGTTGCTCCAGCTGGCTGAGGGATGTTTCCAACATATTGATTTCCAGGCTTTTTCAAGGGGCGCGTACGATAAAGAAAAGTCACTGCCAATACCACGCTTTACGGGGTGGCAGGGCTTTGCGGCGAGTTTTAGAGACTGCGAATGGGGAATCTGGTTCCGACCCTTCGTCGCACCGCAGCCGTTGCTCTGTGACAAAAGCACGCATGTCACTCAAGACTTTAGTCGTATGACCGATAAGTCAGGGAACAGCAGTCACAGCCCCGCACGGACGCGTCTACTTCCGGTACTTCCCATGTCCCTACGTAATATGAACATCGCGCCTCGGGCATTCCTGGGGTTTGCCCTGATCGGCGCCCTGATGCTCGCCCTTGGGGTATTTGCCCTGACCCAGATGAGCACCATCCGCGCATCTGGCGAAAGCATCGCCGACAACAGCGTGCCCAGCATCAAGGCCCTGGATGAGTTCACCCAGCTCACCCTGCGCCTGCGGGTGCTGTCCTATCGCTTGCTGACCAACCGCGAACCGGACATCCAGCAGAAAACCTACGATCTGTTCGAGCAGCGCAACCAACAGATCCGCGCGGCCCAGGCGGCCTATGAAAAGCTGATCAGCTCCCCGGAAGAACGGGCCGCCTACGATCAATACGTGCAACTGCTGGGGCAATACCGTCAGCTTGAAGAGCGGATGAAAACCCTGTCGCGCAACAATCAGATCGAAGATCTGCGGGCGCTGCTCAACACCGAACTGTTGAGCAACTCCGAAGCCGTCAACGCGGTACTCGGCCGCCTGCTGGAGATCAATAACCAACAAGCCGATGCCTTCAATCAGGGTGCGGCACAGCAATATTCAAGGGCCTTCAATTGGGTTGTCACACTGCTGGTCATCGCCACCGGCCTGACCCTGTTGTTCGCCTGGCTGCTGACCAACAGCATCACCAAGCCGATTGCCAACGCGCTGGACGCGGCCGAAGAAATCGCCAAGGGCAACCTGACTCGCCCGATTGTCGTCGATGGCAGCGACGAAGCCGGTCGTCTGCTGCGGGCAATGTCGACCATGCAGGAAAAACTGCGCGACACCTTGCAGCGGATCTCCGGCTCGGCCACACAACTGGCCTCCGCCGCCGAAGAGCTCAACAGTGTCACCGATGAAAGCGCCCGTGGCCTGACCCAGCAGAACAACGAAATCGAGCAGGCCGCCACCGCGGTCAACGAAATGACCAGCGCCGTGGAAGAAGTCGCGCGCAATGCGGTGAGCACCTCCGAAGCGTCGAAAAACGCCACCACGTCCGCTGGCGATGGTCGCGACCTGGTACAGGAAACCGTCAGCGCCATCGAACGCATGAGCGCCGATGTGCAAAGCACTGCCGCCTTGATCGGCAACCTGGCCGATGAGTCCCGTGACATCGGCAAGGTGCTGGACGTTATTCGCGGCCTGGCCGACCAGACCAACCTGCTGGCGCTGAACGCCGCGATCGAAGCCGCCCGTGCCGGTGAGGCCGGTCGTGGTTTTGCCGTGGTGGCCGACGAAGTCCGCGCCCTGGCCCACCGCACCCAACAGTCGACCAGCGAGATCGAGCGCATGATCGGCAGCATCCAGAGCGGTACCGAGCACGCCGTGGATTCGATGCGCAACAGCACCGAACGCGCGGAGTCGACGCTGAACATCGCCCGCGGTGCCGGCATGTCCCTGGACACGATCAACACCGCCATCGTCGAGATCAACGAACGCAACCTGGTGATCGCCAGCGCCGCCGAAGAACAGGCCCAGGTGGCCCGTGAAGTGGACCGCAACCTGGTGAACATCCGCGACCTGTCGGTGCAATCGGCCACAGGCGCCAACCAGACCAGCGCCGCCAGTGCCGAACTGTCGCGCCTGGCCGTGGACCTCAACAGCATGGTTGGGCGGTTCAGCCTTTAACCCCTGATGATCGTTCCCACGCTCCGCGTGGGAATGCAGCCGGGGACGCTCCGCGTCCCTAAAGCCGAACGCGGAGCGTCCGTTGAGGCATTCCCACGCAGAGCGTGGGAACGATCAGATCTCTTGTACCCCAATCCCCAACCTTTTTTGACAGCATCACATTTCAACAGGTTAGAATCGCTGGCACGCAGACTGCATGGTCAGTCTGCGCCCGCCCCTCAGTTTTCCCGGAGTAACGCCTTTGACTGCGACGACCATCAACAGCCTGTTCTTGATCGGCGCGTTGCTGGTAGGTGCGAGCATTCTGGTGAGTTCTCTTTCGTCCCGCCTGGGCATCCCGATCCTGGTGATCATCCTGGCCGTGGGCATGGTGGCCGGTGTCGACGGCGCCGGTATTCTTTTCGATAACTACGCCACGGCTTATCTGGTCGGTAACCTCGCATTGGCGGTCATCCTGCTGGACGGTGGCTTGCGCACACGGGTGTCGAGCTTTCGCGTCGCACTGTGGCCGGCGTTGTCGCTGGCCACAGTCGGTGTGTTGATCACCACCGGGCTGACTGGCCTGGCGGCGGCGTGGCTGTTCAACCTGAACCTGATCCAGGGCCTGCTGATCGGCGCCATCGTCGGTTCCACCGATGCCGCGGCGGTGTTTTCGCTGCTGGGCGGCAAGGGCCTGAACGAGCGGGTCAGCGCCACCCTCGAGATCGAGTCCGGCAGCAACGACCCCATGGCGGTGTTTCTGACCGTTACCCTGATCGGCATGCTCGCCAGCGGCGAAACCGGCCTGCATTGGAGCCTGCTGGGGCATCTGGTGCGCGAGTTTGGCATCGGCGCGGTGATCGGCCTGGGCGGCGGCTGGCTGATGCTGCAACTGGTCAATCGCATCAACCTGGCCAACGGCCTCTATCCGATCCTGGTCATCAGCGGCGGCCTGGCGGTATTCGCCTTGACCAACGCCCTGCACGGCAGCGGCTTCCTCGCGGTGTATCTGTGCGGCCTGGTGATCGGCAACCGCCCGGTGCGCAGTCGCCACGGCATCCTGCATATGCTCGATGGCATGGCCTGGCTGGCACAGATCGGCATGTTCCTGGTGCTGGGATTGCTGGTCACGCCCCACGACCTGCTGCCCATCGCCCTGCCCGCCCTGGGCCTGGCGTTGTGGATGATCCTGTTTGCGCGCCCGCTGTCGGTCATGGTGGGCCTGCTGCCGTTCAAGGCGTTCCACGGTCGCGAAAAGGCTTTTATCTCCTGGGTCGGCCTGCGCGGCGCGGTGCCGATCATCCTCGCGGTGTTCCCGTTGATGGCCGGCCTGCCCCACGCCCAGCTCTATTTCAACCTGGCGTTCTTTATCGTGCTGGTCTCGCTGCTGGTGCAGGGCACCAGCCTGCCGTGGGTCGCCAAGTTGCTGCACGTGACCGTCCCGCCCGAGCCGCTGCCGATTTCCCGGGCGGCGCTGGAAGTCCACGTCACCAGTGAGTGGGAGTTGTTCATCTATCGCCTGGGCGCGGAAAAATGGTGCATCGGCTCGCCCCTGCGGGACTTGAAAATGCCCGAAGGCACACGCATCGCCGCCCTGTTTCGTGGCCAGCAATTGCTCCATCCGTCGGGTAGTACCGTGCTGGAAGTCGGTGATTTACTGTGTGTTATCGGCCATGAACACGACTTGCCGGCCCTGGGAAAACTGTTCAGCCAAGCGCCGCAACGGGGCCTGGATCTGCGTTTCTTCGGCGACTTCGTACTCGAAGGAGACGCCCAGCTGGCCGCGGTTGCGGCGCTGTACGGACTGAAACTGGACGGCATCGATCCCGACATGTCCCTGGGCCGCTTCATTGCCCAGAAAGTCGGCGGCGCGCCGGTAGTCGGCGACCAGGTGGATTGGAACAACACCCTGTGGACCGTCGCGGTCATGGACGGGAACAAGATCGCCAAAGTGGGCGTCAGATTCCCCGAAGGAAGTCGCCCGGGTCCCGGCTTGTTCCTCTAAACTGCTCCCACTCTCACTTGCTCGACCGGTCTTTATGCCTACCCTGCGCTCCTTTTTCACCATCGCCCTGCTGGGCCTGAGTCTCTCCGTCTGCACACTGCAAGCCGCTGACCTTCCCGCCAGCGCTTCAGTGCAGTCCAGCCTGGACAAGATCGCCGACCGCAAACTGCCGGAAGCCGAGCAGAAAGCCCTGCAGGCGGTCTTGCAGAACACGCTGACCCAGCTCAGCAACAAGGCCGACTACGAACAGAAACTGCATGCGCTCAAGCAGCAACTGGCGACAGCGCCCAAGCAGAACATCGAGAATCAACGCGAGTTGGCGCGGCTCAAGGGCACCACGGCGGCGCCAGTGGCGCAACGCTACGCCAACCTGCCGATTCCCCAGCTCGAGCAAATGCTCACGGATCGCTCCACCCAGCAGGCTGACCTGCAAAAAGCCCTGGCCGATGCCAACAGTCTGATCATCACCGCCCAGACTCGCCCCGAGCGTGCCCAAGCGGAAATTTCCAGCAGCCAGACCCGCATCCAGCAGATCAACGCCATCCTCAAGGCCGGCCGAGACGCTGGCAAAACCCTGAGCGCCGAGCAGCGCGACCAGCTCAACGCCGAGCTGGCGGCGCTCAATGCGCTGATTCCGCTGCGCCGCCAGGAGCTGGCCGGCAACAGCCAACTGCAGGACCTGGGCAACAGTCAGCACGACTTGCTGATGGAAAAAATCGCCCGCATGGAGCAGGAAATCCAGGACCTGCAAAACCTGATCAACCAGAAGCGCCTGGCCCAGTCCCAGGAGACGGTGACCCAGCAATCCATCGAAGCCCAGAAGGCCGGTGGCAGCAGCCTGCTGGCGACCGAAAGCGCGGCCAACCTGAAGCTCTCCGACTACCTGCTCAAGAGCACCGACCGCCTCAATGAGGTCACCCAGCAGAACCTGCAGACCAAGCAACTGTTGGACAGCGTCACCCAGACCGACGCCGCTCTGGACGAGCAGATCAGTGTGCTCAAGGGCAGCCTGCTGCTCTCCAAGATCCTCTACAAGCAACGCCAGACCCTGCCGCGCCTGAAGATGGACCAGAACCTGGCCGACCAGATCGCCGACATCCGCCTGTACCAGTTCGAAGTCAGCCAGCAGCGCGAGCTGCTGAACAATCCCAGCGCCTATGTCGACAGCCTGCTGGCCTCCCAGCCGTCGGAGCAAGCCACACCGCAACTGCGCAAGACCTTGCTGGAACTGGCACTGACCCGCGTCGACCTGCTGGAGCGCCTGAACCGCGAATTGAGCGCAGTGCTCAACGAATCCATCACCCTGCAACTCAACCAGAAACAACTGCTCAGCACCGCCCAAAACCTGCGGGCGACCCTTGAAGAACAGATGTTCTGGATCCCCAGCAACAAACCGCTGGATTTCGACTGGATGCGCGGCGTGCCGATGCGCCTGGAGAAACAGGTCGACTCACTGCCCTGGGCTTCGAGCCTCAGTGAACTGGCCGATGGCCTGACCCAACGGCCGTTGCTGTTCCTGCCCCTGGCACTGCTGATCGGCGCACTGCTGTGGCGGCGCAAGAGTCTCTATGCCCGACTGAACAAGGTTCACCAGGACGTTGGCCACTTCAAGCGCGACAGCCAATGGCACACGCCCCAGGCAATCCTGATCAATATCCTCCTGGCGATGCCGTTGGCGTTGGCGCTGGCCCTGTGCGGCTACGCCCTGCAGATCGACGCTCGCGGCCAGAACGCCAACCTCGGCGCGGCGCTGCTGCAGATCGGCCAAGCCTGGCTGGTGTTCTACACGGCCTATCGAGTGCTGGCCCCCGGCGGCGTGGCCGAATTGCATTTCCGCTGGGAGAAACCCCAGGTCGAATTCCTCCAGGGCTGGATCCGCCGCCTCGGGCTGGTGGTGCTGGCGCTGGTGGCCGTGGTGGCCGTGGCCGAACTGCAACCCTCGGCCCTGGCCGACGACGTGCTGGGCATGCCGGTGGTGCTGACCTGCTACGCGTTGATGGCGTGGTTGCTCAGCCGTCTGCTGCTGAGCAGCCCGACACACAAGAACACCTCGCTGTTCCGCAAGGCGGTCGGGGTGCTGTTCACCGCCCTGCCGATCGCGCTATTCGTCGCGGTGTGCTTCGGCTACTACTACACCGCGCTGAAGCTCAGCGACCGGTTGATCAACACCCTGTACCTGCTGATGTTCTGGCTGGTGATCGAAGCCACCTTCGTGCGCGGCCTGTCGGTCGCGGCGCGGCGCCTGGCTTACCAGCGTGCCCTGGCCAAGCGCCAGGCCGCCAAGGAGGCCGGCGACGGCGAAGCGGTGGTCGAGGAGCCGACCCTGGACATCGAGAAGGTCAACGAGCAGTCCCTGCGCCTGATTCGCCTGGCGCTGCTGGGCGGTTTCATCGCCGCGTTGTACTGGGTCTGGTCGGACCTGATCAGCGTGTTCTCGTACCTGGACAACATCACCCTCTACGAATACACCAGCGGCACCGGCGCGAACATGAGCATGGTGCCCATCAGCATCGGTGACATGCTCGGGGCGCTGATCATCATCGGCATCACCTTTGCTTTGGCACGCAACCTCCCGGGCCTGCTGGAAGTGTTCGTACTGTCGAAGCTGAACCTGGCCCAGGGCAGTGCCTATGCCACCACCACGCTGCTGTCCTATGTGATTGCCGGCGTCGGTTTCGTCACCACCCTGTCCACCCTGGGCGTGAGCTGGGACAAACTGCAATGGCTGGTGGCCGCGCTGTCGGTGGGCCTGGGCTTCGGCATGCAGGAGATCTTCGCCAACTTCATCTCCGGCATCATGATCCTGTTCGAGCGTCCGGTGCGCATCGGCGACACCATCACCATCGGCAACCTGTCGGGCACGGTCAGCAAGATCCGCATTCGGGCGACCACCATCACCGACTTCGACCGCAAGGACATCATTGTCCCGAACAAAACCTTCATCACCGGGCAACTGATCAACTGGTCGCTGACCGACACCGTGACCCGGGTGACCCTGAAACTGGGCGTGGACTACGGCTCGGACCTGGACCGGGTGCGTGAACTGCTGCTCAAGGCCGCCCGCGAGAACCCACGTGTGCTGAAGGAACCGGAACCGATCGTGTACTTCCTCAACTTCGGTGAAAGTACCCTGGACCATGAACTGCGCATGCACGTGCGCGACCTCGGCGACCGCAACCCGGTATTGGACGAGATCAACCGATTCATCAACCGTGAGTTCAAGAAGGAGCACATCAACATCTCCTTCCGGCAGATGGAAATCTATCTGAAGAACCTGCAAGGCCAGGAATACAAACTGGTGCCCGCCGAGCCCGAGCACAAAACCCTCGGCCCCGTACCCTCGGCCGTAGCCAGTATCAAACCGGTGCCCGAGCCGCCGCACGACACACTCGACTGATGCGCGCTGCCTGAGGGCGGCGCGCCGGAGACGGCCATGAAAACGCTGGAAACCTTGACCTTCGATAACCGCTTCGCCCGCCTGGGCGACGGTTTATCGACCCACGTGCTGCCCGAGCCCATCGACAACCCACGACTGGTCGTCGCCAGCCCGGCCGCCATGGCGCTGCTGGACCTGGACCCGGCGCAAGCCCAGACACCGCTGTTTGCCGAGATCTTTGGCGGCCACAAGTTGTGGGCCGAAACCGAGCCCCGGGCGATGGTGTATTCGGGGCATCAGTTCGGTCACTACAACCCGCAATTGGGTGACGGGCGCGGGTTGCTGCTGGGCGAGGTGTACAACGAGGCCGGCGAGCACTGGGACCTGCACCTCAAGGGAGCTGGCCAGACGCCGTTCTCACGGATGGGCGACGGGCGCGCGGTGCTGCGCTCCTCGATTCGCGAATTCCTCGCCTCCGAAGCCCTGCACGCCCTGGGCATCCCCACCACCCGCGCCTTGTGCGTGATCGGCTCCGACACCCCGGTGTGGCGCGAAAAGCAGGAGCGCGCCGCCATGGTGCTGCGCCTGGCGCCCAGCCACGTACGCTTCGGGCATTTCGAATATTTCTACTACACCAAGAAACCCGAGCTGCATGCGGCCCTCGCCGAGCACGTGTTGAACCTGCATTTTGCCGAGTGCCGTGAGCAGCCGGAACCGTACCTGGCGATGTTCCGCGAAATCGTCGAGCGCAACGCCGAGCTGATTGCCAAATGGCAGGCTTACGGTTTCTGCCACGGCGTGATGAACACCGACAACATGTCGATCCTGGGCATCACCTTCGACTTCGGGCCGTTCGCCTTCCTCGACGACTTCGACGCCAACTTCATCTGCAACCACTCCGATGACCAGGGCCGCTACTCGTTCAGCAACCAAGTTCCCATTGGCCAGTGGAACCTCAGCGCCCTGGCTCAGGCCCTGACGCCGTTCATCAGCGTCGAAGCCCTGCGTGAGACCCTTGGCCTGTACTTGCCGTTGTACCAGGCCCACTACCTGGACCTGATGCGCCGCCGCCTCGGCCTGACCAGCGCCGAGGAGGATGACCAGAAACTGCTGGAGCGCCTGCTGCAACTGATGCAGAACAGCGGCGTCGACTACAGCCTGTTCTTCCGCCGGCTGGGCGACCAAGCCCCCGAACAAGCCGTCGCCAGCCTGCGCGATGACTTCGTCGATCTCAAGGGTTTCGATGCCTGGGGCGAGTTTTACATCGCCCGTGTCAACCGCGACGGCGCTGTCGATCAAGACCAGCGCCGCGCCCGCATGCACGCGGTGAACCCGCTGTATGTGCTGCGCAACTACCTGGCGCAGAAAGCCATCGACGCTGCCGAATCCGGCGACTACGAAGAAGTCCGCCGCCTGCACACGGTGCTGAGCAACCCCTTCGAAGAACAACCGGGCATGGACAGCTACGCGCAACGTCCGCCGGAGTGGGGCAAGCACCTGGAGATCAGTTGCTCGTCGTAACCCTTCCCGCCAAACACATCACCCTATGACGAGGGAGCTTGCTCCCGCTGGGCTGCGTTGTAGGAGCTGTCGAGTGCAACGAGGCTGCGATCTTTCCCCAGACACTTGAATCCCAAGCGAAAGATCAAAAGATCGCAGCCTTCGGCAGCTCCTACAGAGCCGAGCGGGAGCAAGCTCTCTCGCAACAAGAACCCTGCAACCATCGCGTTTATTTCGATATAGGACCATTCAGGAGCAGGCTACGCCGCCTTGCGCCATTGCCTACAACTGCGCCAGAATCCGCCGGCTTGTGCGCCTTGGGGTCGGGCTTTATCGTTTTCCCCGTCGCTGAAAATCAGCGATCGGGTTTAGCGATCCGACTCAACACAGACGCAACAATGCCCAGTCTCGATTGCAGTCTTTTACGTCTGCAACTCGCTTAATGGTGGCTGTGCGTGGGAGACCTTCTGGTCTACCCGGGGTTTCTGTGACCCGGATCGCTAACCTGCGTACAGCCGCCACCTTTACTTGTTTAGCGATAGGTCGTGGTGGCTCAACCAATCACGGAGATTCACCATGTTCAAAGCAACCCCCAACCCGCCAGATACCGATCCAGGCCACCCAAACTCAAAAGAATTCGACGAAACGGCTGACCGCGTCCTCGACTACTACCTCAACCCAAAACCCAGCAAACCCGAGGCTGATCCAGGCCAACTCTCATGGAACAAATTGCAACCATGTGATTTTTAAGGCTGAAAACACATATTGATCGTTCCCACGCTCCTGCGTGGGAATGTCGCCAGGGACGCTTCGCGTTCCGCTTCTGGGGTGTGACGCAGAGCGTCACGGGATGCATTCCCACGCAGAGCGTGGGAACGATCAAAAACAGATACCTCGTGGATGTCGCTCTAGTTCCCTGCGCGACAGCGCAGCGTCGAAGACGCGGCGGCCACTCCCTCGCCACAGTTAGCGCGCCAAGCCATCAAATAAAGGTCTCAACCGATACGCCGAAGCGCTCCGCCAACCAGCGGATCTGCCTTAAATTGAGCTGGCGCTTGCCGCTCAATATCTCCGATACCACCGACTGGGCGCCTATGCCCGGCAAATCGCTCTGGCTCAAACCGTGTTCGCGCATCAGATAACGAAGCGCCTCAACACCAGTGGCCTTGGGCATCGGCCGGTGTTGATGATCCCAGGCCTCGATCCATTCACCGATGATGTCCACCAGGCTCATCAGCGGATGGGCTTCTTCTTCGCCAACCAACTCCAACAATTCATCGAGCGCTGCAACCAACCGGTCGTAATCCTCTTCGCTCCTGGGCTTACGCAGCAGGGGCGACACAAACTCCCAATGGGCGGCGACTTGTTCGATCAGTGCACTCATCCCTTTTCCTCCTTCCACTTGCCTCTGTCGTATTCCCGATGGTCAAGCACGCATTTGATATACAGACGCTGCGCTCGGTATCGAATCACCGCAATCAGCCGCAACTTGTTTCCACCGATGTCAAACACATGCAGCGGACCGACCTTATCGGTTGCCGGAAATATGGATTTCATCGCCGCGAAATCAGCCGGACTATTGCGCTTGATCAGCCGATACCATTGATCCAACGCATTCGCTGAATGTGGCCATTTATCCTTGGCCTCCCAAATGCGTTTCTCAGTGATCACATGCATGCAACGTCCTTATCGCATTTTGCTATGGGGAAGTTAAACACAAATCTGGCGCATCGCAAATTGCGATAGCGCCAGTTAGACAAATGGTTAGCTCTTGCTGGTTTCCAGCCTAGTCGCCAAAGCTTTAGGTCTCGGTAAGAAATGTGAGCAGATATGAGTCCTGCTCACCCAACCTTATCGTTCCCCTGCTCAGGCGTCTCGATGCCCGGCTCTGCCTCTTCAACCCCCTTCTCCTTGGGTTTGGCCGCTGGCTTTTCCTCGGGATAGCCGGGCATGCCGCGGGCGTCTTCAGGGGTCAGTTCGTCCCGGTCGTGGCGACGGTCGGTGGCGTAGGACGCAGCGGCATTGGGGTCTTCGTCGCGACCGGCGGTGCCGAGCACGAAGCCGTCGTCGTTGGGGTTGTCCACTGCTTGGGCAATGGCTGGGTCTTGAGGATGGCTCATGGGACCTCCTGAGTCTGCAAACAAGTACGTGATGTCTTTTTGAGGCCGTGACACCTTTTCAGTGCGGCGCACCTGATGAATGGCAGCCTTGAGTACAAGCCCCACAATGGGATTGGAGTACGAGAGGGAGAGCCAGGTCGGCTACTAGGCCGCCTCGCGGTGGACGTTGATTTCGGACGCCCCGTTAACCACGCTGGCCGAACGCAGGCATTGTGGAGTGGGCATCCCGGCATGGATGCCGGGATAGCCGCGCTGGGCCATGGATGGCCCTTCGCGCGCTTTTCAAAAGTGAGCCGCCGTAAGGGCGGAACCCTAAGTGGCCGTTACCGCAGAAATGGATATGTACCCGATACCCGATCCCCCCCGACCAACTATCAGACCACCATCGCAAGCAAGCCCGCACAAGGGAAATGCGCTGACATAACTGCCTCCACACTACGCCATATCACTGTGGCTGAATTCCTCGGCCAGAAAATCAATCAGCGTACGCACCGACGGCAGCAACCCGCGTCGTGAAGCAAAGATCGCATGGACGATCCCGCACTTGGGCGTCCAGCCCGGCACCAGTTCCACCAATCGGCCAGCCGCTATGTCTTCGCGCACCACCACGGTGGGCAAGTGGGCGATCCCGATGCCGGCCAACACGGCGTGACGCAGGGCGAGCAGGTCGTCGGTGACCATGCGCGGCTCATGGCGGATCAGCGCACGAGTGCCGTCCGGGCCGAACAATTCCCACTGGTATTCACGCTGCGCCGCCCCCCAATGCACGCTGGGCAAGCCGTTGAGGTCTGCCGGGGAAGCCGGTGAAGACAAGCGTTCCAGGTACGCCGGGCTGCCCACCAGGCACTGGGTGCTGTTGCTCAGCACTTTCATGACCATGTCGGTGTTTTCCAGCGGCGGAAAGCGTACCCGCAAGGCGATATCGAACCCTTCATGGATCAGGTCCACCCGGCGGTTGGTGCTCTCGATGAACAACTCCACCCGAGGGTACTTGAGCATGTAGCGGGTCAGCATCGGCCCGACCCAACTGTTGAGCAGCGCCGTCGGGCAACTGATGCGCACCAGCCCCTGGGGCTCGGAGCGGTTGCGCTCGATCACTTCCGCCGCGCTCTCGGCTTCGACCCGCATCGCCAGGCAGCGCTGGTAATAGGCCTGGCCGATCTCCGTTAACGTGCAGTGGCGGCTGGTGCGATGGAGCAAGCGTACCCCGAGCCGATCTTCCAACTGAGCGATACGCCGGCTGAGCTTGGACTTTGGCATGTCCAACGCCCGACCCGCAGCGGCGAACCCACGGTGCTCGACCACCTGGGTGAAGTAGTAAAGCGTGTTGAGGTCTTCGATGATCGTTCTCCAAATAGAACGCTAAGGCGAATTTTTGCAGTCTAGCGCATCAAAGGTGTCAGTTTTAATCTACACCCATCGAAACGCAACACGGATTCAAACCGGCGCTTCGGCCAGACGAGTCACCGATCAATCGCTAAACCGACATTGAAAACCTTAACCACGCCGACACCTTCGGCAACCAAAACTTAATGAGGGCTACGCCATGACCACTTCCTACAACCGTCTCGACAAAGATAACGCCGCCGTTCTGCTGGTCGATCACCAAGCCGGCCTGCTGTCCCTGGTGCGCGACATCGACCCGGACCGCTTCAAGAACAACGTGCTGGCCCTGGCCGACCTGGCGAAGTACTTCCAGTTGCCGACCATCCTCACCACCAGCTTCGAAACCGGCCCCAACGGCCCATTGATGCCCGAGCTCAAGAGCCTGTTCCCGGACGCGCCGTACATCGCTCGCCCCGGCCAGATCAACGCCTGGGACAACGAAGATTTCGTCAAGGCGATCAAGGCCACCGGCAAGAAGCAACTGATCATCGCCGGCGTGGTTACCGAAGTCTGCGTGGCCTTCCCGGCACTGTCGGCCCTGGCCGAAGGTTTCGAAGTGTTCGTGGTGACCGATGCGTCCGGCACGTTCAACGAACTGACCCGTCAATCGGCCTGGGACCGCATGTCGTCCTCGGGTGCCCAGCTGATGACCTGGTTCGGCCTGGCTTGTGAACTGCACCGCGACTGGCGCAACGACGTGGAAGGGCTGGCGACCTTGTTCTCCAACCACATCCCGGACTACCGCAACCTGATGACCAGCTACAACACGCTGACCAACACCAAATAATCAGCAACGCGTACCCCCTGTGGGAGCGAGCCTGCTCGCGATGACGGCAGGACAGTCAATGATGTATTGACTGTCAGACCGCAATCGCGAGCAGGCTCGCTCCCACAAGGGTTTGCGGTGTGCTCTGCACAGTGTTCAAATCTTCACCAATGATCATTCCTTGAGACTGAACCCATGCTGATCCCCTGCCCCCATTGCAACGGGCTCAATCGCATACCCGCCGAACGCCTGGGCGACCAGCCCAAGTGCGGGCGCTGCAAGGCCCAGGTGTTATTGAGCAAGCCGTTCGAACTCAAGCAAGGCGACTACGCCAGCCAGATCAAGGGCGACCTGCCGTTGCTGGTGGATGTGTGGGCCGATTGGTGTGGGCCGTGCAAGTCCTTCGCGCCCGTGTTCGAACAAGCCGCCGCGCAACTGGCGGGTAAATGCCGGTTGGCCAAGCTCGACAGCGAGGCCAACCAGCAATTATCGGCGCAGCTGGGGATCCGCTCGATTCCCAGCCTGATCCTGTTCAAGAACGGCCGGGAAGTGGCGCGCCAGAGCGGGGCGCTGCCGTTGCCGCAGCTGATGGCCTGGTTGCGCAGCCAGGGGATTTGAAGCCATGAGATAAATGTGGGAGCGGGCTTTGTGGGAGCAAAGCTTGCTCGCGATCCAGGCGCTGCGGTCCTCAAGAGACCGCGGCGTTTTCATCGCGGGCAAGCCTTGCTCCCACACGGTTGCTCCCACATTGGTTTTACACAGGCCAGATCAGGCGCTTTCCAGCAGGCTATGCAACTCCATGAACTGCAAGGTCAGCTTGTGCCGTGGGTCGAGGTGGATCAGCGGCAGGCTGGCCTGGTGGGATTCGCGCATGCGCACCGAACTGCTCAGGTACACCGGTAATACCGGCAACCCTTCGGCGATCAGTTCGTCGAGAATCTGCTGCGGCAGGCTGGCCCGGGCCTGGAACTGGTTGACCACGATGCCTTCGACTTCCAGGCCTTCGTTATGGTCGTCCTTGAGTTCTTCGATTTCCGCCAGCAGGCCATACAGCGCCTGCCTGGAGAAGCTGTCGCAGTCGAAGGGGATCAGCACCCGATCGGCGGCGATCAATGCTGAAACCGCATAGAAATTCAGTGCGGGCGGGGTATCCAGGTAAATCCGGTCGTAATCTTCCTCCAGCTCTTCGAGCAGTTTGCGCAGCTTGTTGATCTTGTGCTTGGCCTCAAGTTTTGGCTGCAGATCCGTCAGCTCCGCCGTGGCGGTGATCACGTGCAAATTGTCGAACGGCGTTTCGTAGATATCCACCTTGTTCTTTTTCGAGAACGGCCCGGACGACAGGGTTTGCTTGAAGAAATCGGCAATGCCCATGGGAATGTCATCGCCGGTCAAGCCAGTCAGGTATTGAGTGGAGTTGGCCTGGGCATCCAGGTCCACCAACAGCGTGCGATAGCCTTCGCTGGCGCTGACTGCCGCCAGATTGCAGGCGATGCTGGATTTGCCCACGCCACCTTTCTGATTGAACACCACACGCCGCATGTCAAAACCTCCGTGTATCAAAGATTCCCGAGTGTAGTAGGCAGCGACACCGCTTAGCTACCTTCTGCGTAGAAGGACTACAGCAACAGTGGCTTTTCCAACGATTCAGACGTCAATTCGCCCAGACAATGACAGAAACAACCGACAGACAGGCTCGTGATGATCGCGACAATGGTCCAGGCCTGGCTTTGAGCGGACCAACTCGTACATTTCGCTGGGCAAAATGTAACCAGTATTTGCTACAAGCCAACCGCACCGGGATAATGCGCGCCACTTGGGTCGCAAGGCCATGCAGGGTTGGACGCGGGTCAAACCACTGAACCGTGACAATAAAAGCCCGCAGGGGTGGGGTGAAGTTTGTGATCAATTTCAATATCGCCCAATGGCGCGCGTGGGCCCCTGGGCTCGAAAGCGTGGACGATTGGCAGGCATGGAGCCGACAGCCGGTCGTATTGCCGGCCAGCGATGCCGCCCCTGACGTTTCGTTCCTGCCGGCCATGCAGCGCCGGCGCCTCAGCCGCCTGGCGCGGATGGCCTTCAGTGTTGGCTGGCCGCTGGCCGAAGGCCGGCCGGACCTACCGTTGGTCTTTATTTCCCGCCACGGCGAAACCCCGCGCACTTTTGAGATTCTCAAGGACCTGGCAGCCGACCAGCCTTTGTCGCCGACCCAATTCAGCCTGTCGGTGCACAACGCGGTGATTGGCCTGTGGTCGATCATGCGCGGCGAAACCAGCGAAATGACCGCCCTGGCCGCTACCGGCGACGGGTTGGAACACGGCGTGCTGGAGGCCGCCGCGCTGTTGAATGAAGGATCGCCTGCGGTGTTGCTGGTAATCACCGAAGAACAGCCTCCGCAAGTCTATGCACCGTGGGTCGATGACGTGCCGTTTCCCTATGCCATGGGCCTGCTGCTGACCCCGGGCGACGACTGGCAACTGGACCTGGGCGCACAGTCCGGCCAATCGCCGGGCAGCGACTGGCCCCATGCCCTGGATCTATTGCGTACGCTGCTGGATGACAAAACCACCTGCCAACATGCCTGGAAGAATCGTGTATGGACCTGGCAACGCAACCGGTGACCGGTAAACATCGCGACGCCTATTACTGGCGCCTGGTCGCGACCGCTGCAAGCTTCGCCCTGTTCGGGCTGGGCGGGCTGTGCCTGCGTTTGCTGGTGTTCCCGTTGCTGGCCTGGTGGCCCGGCGATGCCCAGGCCCACCGCCAAAGGGCGCGCCGCACGGTTGGGCGGTTGTTCTGGTTCTTTATCCGGTTCATGGCCCGCACCGGCGTGCTCACCTATCAGATCGATGGCGCCGAACGGCTCGGGCGCCCCGGGCAGATGATCATTGCCAACCACCCGTCGCTGATCGACGTGGTGTTCCTGATCGGGCTGGTGCGCGACGCCAACTGCGTGGTCAAGCAAAGCCTCTGGGACAACCCCTTTACCCGGGGCCCGTTGCATTCGACCCAATACATCAGCAACGACGGCAGCATGGACATGCTCGATGCCGCCAGCGATGCCCTGCAAGAGGGCCAGACGCTGATCGTCTTCCCCGAAGGGACGCGCACCCAGCCAGGCCAGGTGCCGGCCTTTCATCGGGGGGCGGCGGCCATCGCGCTGCGGGGTGCGAAAATCCTCACACCCGTCACGATCAAGGTCTGCCCCACGACCCTGACCAAGGCTGAACCCTGGTATCGCATCCCCCAGCGCCGCGTGCACTTCAGTTTTCACGTCGGGGCCGATATAGACCCACAGGCGTTCGCCGCGCTCGGCCCGCCACCCCAGGCTTCGCGCAGGCTCAACGATTTTCTGCATCACTATTACATCAAGGAGCTCGCCGAAGATGAGCGATCTGCACCGTGAAATCAAACAGCTGATCATCGACGCCCTCGGCCTGGAAGACATTGAAGTCGACGACATCGGCGACCATCAGACCCTGTTCGGCGAAGGCCTGGGCCTGGACTCTGTGGATGCCCTGGAACTAGGCCTGGCGATCCAGAAGGAGTACGGCATCAAGATAGACGCCGACGCCAAGGACACCCGTAACCATTTCAGCAATGTGGCAAGCCTTGCGGCCTTCGTCACTGCAAAAAGCGCCTGAGACCAGACCATGCAAACTCGTGACGATATTTTCCACACCCTGCGCGATGCTCTGGTCGAGCTTTTCGAGCTGGACCCTGAGCGTGTGACGCTGGAATCGAACCTGTACCAGGACCTGGAAATCGACAGCATCGATGCGGTCGACCTGATCGACCATATTAAGCGCCAGACCGGCAAGAAAATCGCCGCCGAAGAATTCAAGTCGGTGCGCACCGTCAATGACGTGGTCGAGGCGGTTTATCGACTGGTCCAACCGGCCGCATGACCCGGCTGATTGGCCTCGGCCTGTTGCTGGCGGGCCTGCTCTACCCCTTTGCGGTGTATTTCGGCATGGAGCACTTTGCCCCGTGGCAGTTCGGGCTACTGCTGGGCAGCCTGTGGCTGGCCCGGGCGTTGCTTGGCAAGGGCGAGGCCGGTAGCCGCTGGATGGCGGCCACGGCGATCGTGTTTTGCATATTGCTCGCGCTGTTCGACAGCCCGCTCCTGCTGCGCTGGTACCCGGTGCTGATCAGCGCGTTCATGCTCGGGCTGTTCGTGCTGAGCCTGAAATACGGCCCGCCGATGATCGAACGCCTGGCCCGCCTGCGCGAACCGCAGCTGCCGGCCAAGGCGGTGGTGTATACACGTCAGGTCACGGTGGCCTGGAGTGTGTTTTTCCTATGTAACGGTTTGCTCGCCGCCGCCCTGACCCTCTGGGCGCCGCTGAGCTGGTGGATGTTGTACACCGGCCTGATTTCCTACGGATTGATGGGGCTGCTGTTTGCCATTGAATGGCTCATACGACAACGGGTAAGAGGCCGCCCATGAATTGGATAACACTTGAGCAGATGCTGCTCAAGGCTCAGCCGGAACGCGCCGTTGCGGTCGATCCGGCGCTGAATCACTCGCAACTGCGGGACGCGGCATTGCGCCTGGCGGCCGGCCTGCAAGCTCGGGGTGTGCGGCATGTGGCGGTGCACCTGGAAGATGCCGCCGACCTCGCCGTCGCCCTGCTCGGTGCCTGGCGCGCCGGGGTCCGGGTCCTGCTTCCCGCCGACCTGCAAGCGCAGACACGCCAGCGCTGGGCGGCGGACGTGGACCTGTGGCTGACCGACCAGCCGGGCGATACACATCCCGGCGACCTGCAACAAGCGCCGATGGACGCCGCCGAACTGGACCTCGATCACTGCTGGCTGAGCCTGTGCACCTCCGGCTCCAGCGGCGAGCCCAAGCGCATCGAGAAAACCCTGCGCCAGTTAAGCAACGAGGTCCAGGCCCTGGAACACCTGTGGGGCGCCGACCTGGGCCCGGCCTGCATGATCGGCAGCGTTGCTACCCAGCACATCTACGGGCTGCTGTTCCGGGTGCTGTGGCCCCTGTGCGCCGGGCGTGCGTTCGTGCGGCGGCAATTGGCCTTCCCGGAAGACCTGCAACGCGCCAGCCGCGAACAACCGGTGTTCGCCTGGGTCGCCAGCCCGGCGCTGCTCAAGCGCATGGGCGATAACCTCGATTGGCCGGCCTTGAGCTGCGTGCGCCGGGTGTTCTCCTCTGGCGGCGCCTTGCCCGCCGAGGCAGCGCAAAGCTTGCAGCAACGCCTGGGGCAATGGCCGACGGAAATTTTCGGCAGCTCGGAAACCGGCGGCATCGCCTGGCGCCAGGGTAGCGGATTGTGGCAACCCTTTGCCGACGTCGAACTGAGCCAGGACAGCGACGGCGCCTTGCTGATCGCCTCGCCCTATCTGCCGACCGGGCATGTGGAACACACCGCCGACGCGGCACGAATCGCCGAAGATGGGCGCTTCGAGTTGCTCGGGCGACTGGACCGTATCGTCAAGCTCGAGGAAAAACGCATCTCCCTGCCGATGCTCGAACAAGCGCTGGTGGCCCACGACTGGGTCAGCGAAGCGCGGCTGGGGGTGGTGCAGGAGAACCGCGCCTCCCTCGGCGCGCTGCTGGTGCTGAGCGACGCCGGCCTGCTTGCCTTGCGCAACCAGGGCCGACGCGCCGTTACCGAAGGCCTGCGCCGGCACCTGAGCGAACATTGTGAAACCCTCGCCCTGCCACGCCGCTGGCGCTGGTTGCGGCAGTTGCCGCTCAACGCCCAGGGCAAGCTGCCCCAGGCCGAGGTCGAGGCGCTGCTGACGGCGCCACGTCCCAAGGCTCCCGAAGTGTTGGAATACGTCGAAACCGACGGTGAGTGGAGCCTGCAACTGGTCGTACCGCCAGACCTGGCGTACTTCAGCGGCCACTTCCCCACCGCGCCGGTACTGCCGGGCGTGGTGCAGGTCGATTGGGCCTTGAACCTGGGCCGCCAATTGCTGGACCTGCCGCCCCGGTTCGTCGGCATGGAAGTGCTGAAATTCCAGCAACTGGTGCGCCCCGGCGATGAAATCCAACTGCACCTGCGCTTCGACCGCGAGCGCGGCAAGCTGTACTTCGCCTACCGCAATGACACGGCGGCCTGCTCCAGCGGGCGGATTGTGCTGGGGGAAAACAATGCCTAGGCATCTGCACAGATCACTGTGGCGAGGGAGCTTGCTCCCGCCGGGCGACGTAGGAGCTGTCGAGTGCAACGAGGCTGCGATCTTGTTCCTATCAATTGAGTCCAAAGCGAAAGATCAAAAGATCGCAGCCTTCGGCAGCTCCTACAGTGGGATGCTCCTTGGCCACCGAGACATGCCGCATGCATAACCCCTGCGCCGTCATTCCGGTCTACAACCATGAAACCGCCATCTCGGCCGTGGTCCAGGCGCTGCTCGCCAACGGCCTGCCCTGCGTGCTGGTGGATGACGCCAGCAGCCCGGCGTGTGCCGCCGTGCTCGACCGGCTGGCCGAGGGCGAACGGGTTCATCTGGTCAGGCTGGCGGTCAACCAGGGCAAGGGCGGCGCGGTAATGACCGGCCTGCGCGAGGCTTCGCGCCTGGGTTTCAGCCACGCCTTGCAGGTGGACGCCGACGGGCAGCACGATCTGGGCGACGTGAAAGCCTTCATCGAACAATCCCGTGCCCACCCGGACGCGGTGATCTGTGGTTATCCGCGCTACGACGCCAGCGTGCCGAAAGGTCGCCTGTACGCGCGCTATCTGACCCACGTGATGGTCTGGATCAACAGCCTCTCCTTGCAAATCCGCGACTCCATGTGCGGCTTTCGGGTCTATCCCCTGGCACCGATCCTGGCGCTGATCGACTCGGCCAATATCGGCAAGCGCATGGATTTCGACTCGGACATCCTCGTGCGCCTGGCCTGGCGCAATCAGCCGATGCACTGGCTGCACACCCGGGTCCATTACCCCCAGGACGGGGTCTCGCACTTTCGCCTGTTCCACGACAACGTGCTGATTTCCAGCATGCACACCCGGTTGTTCTTCGGCATGCTCGTGCGCTTTCCCCTGATTCTCTGGCGACGGTGGCGGGCATGAGCCTTCAGCAAGACAAGCAACATTGGGCCGACCGCCAGGAGCGCGGCAGTTTCTGGCTGATGAAACTCACCGCGGTCGCCGCCAAGGTGCTCGGCCGACGCTTGCTGACCCCGGTGCTGTACGGCATCGTCCTGTACTTCTTCATTTTCGGCCGCAGCGCGCGCCAGGCGGCCTGGCAATATCAGCAGCGCCTGGCCGACTGGAGCGCACGTCCCGAGCTGCGCCCGACCCGCTGGCGGGTGTTCGGGCAGTTCATGGCCTTTGCCGACTCCCTGCTGGACAAGCTCGACGTCTGGAACGGCAAGCTGAGCATCGACCAGATCGAAATCGTCGACACGGCACTGCTGCGCAATCATCTGCGCGATGCCCGCGGACAAATGCTGGTGGGCGCGCATCTGGGCAACCTGGAAATGTGCCGGGCCTTGGCCGAACTGGGCGAGAAAGTCACCATGAACGTGCTGGTGCACACCAAGCACGCCGAGCAGTTCAATCGTCTGCTGGGCGAAGCCGGTGCCACGCACTTGCGGCTGATCCAGGTCAGCGAGCTGGACCCGGTGATCATGTTGCAGTTGAGCGAACGCCTGGAGCGCGGCGAGTGGCTGGCAATTGCCGGCGACCGCGTACCGCTGCATGGCGGGCGCAGCGTGACCGTGGATTTCATGGGTCAGCCGGCCGCCTTTCCCCAGGGCCCCTGGCTACTGGCCGGCCTGCTCAAATGCCCGGTCAACCTGCTGATGTGCCTCAAGCACGAGGGGCGCTATCGCGTCACCCTCGAACCCTTCGCCGATGCCGTGGTGTGGAAACGCAACGAGCGCGAGCAAGTGATCGCCCACTGGGCTGGCCGCTACGCCGAGCGCCTGGCGCAATACTGCCTCCAGGCCCCTCAACAGTGGTTCAACTTTTATCCTTTCTGGAAGACCGATGACGATGCCCACTCCTGAACCGGTAACCTTCGGCGAACGCCCTTTGCGCATTGAAGATGTGCTGGCCCTGGCCAACCGTCAGACACCGACGCAGTTGCAGGATGACCCGGCGTTCCGCCAGCGCATCGCCAAGGGTGCGCAATTCCTCGATTCCCTGCTGGACAAGGAAGGCGTTATCTACGGCGTGACCACCGGTTACGGCGACTCCTGCGTGGTGGCCGTGCCGTTGCACCACGTCGAGGCCCTGCCGCGTCACCTGTACACGTTCCACGGCTGCGGCCTGGGCAAACTGCTCGACGCCCAGGCCACCCGTGCGGTGCTGGCGGCGCGTCTGCAGTCGCTGTGCCACGGCGTGTCCGGGGTGCGGGTGGAGCTGCTGGAACGCCTGCAGGCCTTTCTCGAACACGACATCCTGCCGCTGATTCCGGAAGAAGGCTCGGTGGGCGCCAGCGGCGACCTGACGCCGCTGTCCTACGTCGCCGCCACGCTGTCGGGCGAACGAGAAGTGATGTTCCGTGGCGAACGGCGCCTGGCCGCTGATGTGCACCGCGAACTGGGCTGGACCCCATTGGTGCTGCGGCCCAAGGAGGCCCTGGCGCTGATGAACGGCACCGCCGTGATGACCGGCCTGGCCTGCCTGGCCTTCGCCCGCGCCGACTACCTGCTGCAACTGGCGACGCGCATCACCGCGCTGAACGTCGTCGCCCTGCAAGGCAACCCGGAACACTTCGACGAACGCCTGTTCGCCGCCAAGCCACACCCGGGGCAGATGCAAGTCGCCGCGTGGCTGCGCAAGGACCTGGCGATCGACGCCCCCACCGCGCCGCTGCATCGCCTGCAGGACCGCTATTCCCTGCGCTGCGCGCCCCATGTGCTTGGGGTATTGGCCGACAGCCTGGGCTGGCTGCGCGCGTTCATCGAAACCGAACTCAACAGTGCCAACGACAACCCGATCATCGACGCCGAAGCCGAGCGCGTGCTGCACGGCGGGCATTTCTACGGCGGGCATATCGCCTTCGCCATGGACAGCCTGAAGAACCTGGTAGCCAACGTCGCCGACCTGCTGGATCGCCAGCTCGCGCTGCTGGTGGACGAGCGCTACAACCATGGCCTGCCAAGCAACCTGTCCGGCGCCAGCGCCGAGCGGGCGATGCTCAACCATGGCTTCAAGGCCGTGCAGATCGGCACCAGTGCCTGGACCGCCGAAGCCCTGAAAAACACCATGCCGGCCAGCGTGTTCTCGCGTTCCACCGAGTGCCACAACCAGGACAAGGTGAGCATGGGCACCATCGCCGCCCGGGACGCGATCCGCGTGCTGGAGCTGACCGAACAAGTCGCCGCCGCCACCTTGCTGGCCGCCAACCAGGGCGTGTGGCTGCGCAGCCGTGCCGAAGACGCCCGCCCACTGCCGCCGGCCCTGGCCGCCATGCACGAGCAACTGGCCGAGGATTTCCCGCCAGTGATCGAGGACCGCGCCCTGGAAGGCGAACTGCGCCTGTGCCTGCAACGCATCGCCGACCAACACTGGAGGCTGCATGCGTAACCAAGGTGTCTTGCACGTCGACACGCAGATCGTGGTGCCATTTTTCGATGTCGATTCGATGAACGTGGTCTGGCACGGCCACTACGTCAAATACCTGGAAGTGGCCCGCTGCGCCTTGCTCGACCTGATCGGCCACAACTACAACGACATGCTCGAATCCGGCCACGCATGGCCGATCATCGACCTGCAACTGCGCTACGTGCGCAGCGCCGTGTTCGGCCAGGCCCTGACCGTGCGTGCCAGCCTGGTGGAGTGGGAAAACCGGCTGAAGATCAATTACCTGATCAGCGACGCAACCACGGGCGAGCGCTTGACCCGTGCCAGTTCGGTGCAAGTGGCCGTGGACCTCGCCAGTCGCGAAATGCTGCTGGCCTCGCCGCGGGTGTTTGTCGAAGCCGTGGAAAGGAAACTGCCATGAAGCGCCTGTCAGTCTGGCTGTTGCTGTTCTGCCTGGCGCCCGTGGCCCAGGCGTTCGACTTGCAACAGTTGAGCGACCAACTGGCCCGCCCGGAGGTGATCCACGGGCAGTTCATCCAGGAAAAACACCTGCGCGCCCTGCCCCAGCCCCTCACCAGCAAGGGACGCTTCGTGCTGGCGAAAAACCACGGGCTGCTGTGGCTGCTGCAAACCCCGCTGCAACAGGACTACCGCATCACCCCCCAAGGCATCGCCCGACGGGATGGCAACACCTGGCAGATGCTGCCGAACAAGAGCGCCGGCGCCGAGCAGAACCGCTTGTTCCTGGCGGTATTGCAGGGAGACAGCACAGGCCTGCAACGGGATTTCGAACTGAGCCTGTCGGGCGAGCCGCAACAATGGAAGCTCACCCTGACCCCACGCTCGGTGCTGCTCAAACAGGTTTTCAACCAGATCAACATCGACGGCGGCGAACTGGTGCAGCGCATCGAACTGCTGGAAACCCAAGGCGACAGTACCGTGCTGCGCATGCAGGACAGCAACAGCGCACAACCCTTGAGCGAAGCGGAGCAACATGATTTTGCCGAGTGAACGAATGCTGCCCCGGCTGTTCCTGATCCTGCTGCTGGCAGTGCTCGCGCTCGCCGGTTGGCAATGGCGCAACGGCGCGCCGCTGTCGGCCAATCTCATGGAGCTGGTGCCGGGCACGTCCCCCGATGCCCTGGAACTCATCGCCGAACAACGCATGCAGGAGCCGCTCAACCGCGAAGTGCTGGTGCTGGTCGGTCACACCGATCGCCAGCAAGCCATCGCCCTGGCGCAAACCCTCGGCGAGCAATGGCAGGCCAGCGGTCTGTTCGACAAGGTACAGTGGACGTTGCAGGCCGACTTGCCGGCGCTACGCACGCAGTTGCTCAACGGGCGGCTGGCGATGCTCTCGGCGACCGACCGGCAGCAATTGATCGAGCAGCCCCAGGCGTTCATCCAACAACGGGTGCAGGCCCTGTTCGACCCGTTCAGCGGCTTCAGCCTGGTGCCGAACCAGGACGACTGGCTGGGCCTGACCGGGCGCATCCAGGACAGCCAGCCACAACGCGGCGCGATAAAGTTCGACATCGGCAGCGGTGCGTTGGTCGCCGATGCCGACGGTAAAAGCTGGGTGATGCTGCGGGCCCGCGCCCAGGGCAATGCCTTTGACATGAACCTGCCGTTGCAAGTGGCCGAACTGCTGCAACGCAGCCGCGACCAGGCGAGCCAGGCCCAAGGGCAACTGCTGGCGGCCAGTGGCTTGCTGTATGCCGCCAGCGGCCAGCAACAGGCGTCGCGGGAAATCACCTGGGTCGGCGGTGGCGCGACCGTCGGCATCTTGCTGCTGCTGTTGCTGGCCTTCCGGCGCCTGCGCGTGTGGCTGGCGTTCGTGCCGGTGCTGGTGGGCGTGCTGTTCGGCGCGGTGGCCTGCGTGGCCTTGTTTGGCCGCATGCATGTCATGACCCTGGTCCTGGGTTCCAGCCTGATCGGCGTCGCGGTGGACTATCCATTGCACTATCTGTCCAAGAGCTGGAGCCTGAAGCCATGGCGCAGCTGGCCGGCCTTGCGCCTGACCCTGCCGGGGCTGAGCCTGAGCCTTGTAACCACCTGCATCGGCTACCTGGCCCTGGCCTGGACGCCCTTCCCGGCCCTAACCCAGATCGCGATATTTTCCGCCGCCGGGCTGGTGGGCGCCTACCTGAGCGCCGTCTGCCTGCTGCCGGCACTGCTCAAGGGTGCCGACTTGCGTCCGGCCCAGTGGCCGCTGCGGCTGTGCGAGTGCCTGCTCCAGACCCGCCAAGCGCTGTTGGCGCGGGTGCCCACGCCAGTGCTGCTGGTGTTGCTGCTGAGCTTTTGCGCAGGCGGCCTCTGGCACCTGACCACGAAAAACGACATTCGCCAGTGGATCGGCACGCCACAGCACCTCACCGACGAAGCCCGCGACATCGCGCGCATCACCGGTTTCCAGCCCACCAGCCAGTTTTTCCTGATCCGCGCCGACGATCAGTCCCAACTGCTGGAACGCCAGACCGCCCTCAACGAGCGGCTGGATCAGTTGATCGGCCTGGAAAAACTCCAGGGCTACCTGTCGCTCAATCAACTGGTCAGCCCCCCCGCCGAACAGCAGAACGTGCGTGAGGCCCTGGCCCGCTTGCCAGCCTTCTGGCAACCGCTGCTGGACCTGGGAGTGCCGGTCGCCGCGCTGCAAGCGGAACTGGCGCAATTAAAGGCCCTGCCGGTGACCGACATTGACGCCGCGCTGACCGGCCCATTGGCCGAGCCGTATCGCACACTCTGGCTCGGACCAACAGCGCAAGGCGTCGCGGCGGTGGTCAGCTTGCAAGGTTTGAACGATGCGACGCTGCTGCGGGTACAGGCGGTGGACCTGCCAGGCGTACAACTGGTGGATCGCCTGGGCGACCTGAACCGAGTCTTTGCCGCCACGCAGGTCAGCGCCGCCGAGTTGAAACTGGCCTCCTGCGTGCTGATTGTGCTGGTGCTGATCTGGCCGTTTGGCGTCGGCGGCGCCTTGCGCATCGTGGCATTGCCGTTGCTGGCCGCACTGTGCAGCCTGGCGAGCCTCGGCTGGCTGGGGCAGCCACTGACCTTGTTCAGCCTGTTCGGCCTGTTGCTGGTGACGGCCATCGGCGTCGACTACGCGATCCTGATGCGCGAGCAGATCGGCGGTGCCGCCGTGAGCCTGCTGGGCACATTCCTGGCGGCGGTCACCACCTGGCTGTCGTTCGGCCTGCTGGCGCTGTCCAGCACACCGGCGGTGAGCAACTTCGGCCTGGCGGTTAGCCTGGGGCTGGCCTTCAGCTTCATGTTGGCGCCGTGGGCCGGACATCAAGCCCACGCGGCGACGGTCGCGGAGCCCGCTCAATGATGAGCCTGCTGTTCTGGCTTATGGCCCTGGGGCTGTTCGCAGTCGCCACACGCCTGGGCGCTCGCTTCGGGTTGATCCCGATTGTCAGCCAGTTGTTGCTGGCGACCTTCGGCCTGCCGCTGCTGATGTATTTCTGGATCGAGCCGGGCTGGCAGCTCAGCGGCGCGCAACTGGTGTCCCCGGTGTGGCTGAAGAACCTCTACAGCCTCGCGTTCGCGCTGTTGCTGGGGCACATCCTCAGCGACGTGATCGAGCTGCGTCTGGACCGCCAGAGCGTGAAAATCGCCCTGCCAAGCTTCGTCGTTCCGTTCGCCTGCGGTCTGGCGACAGCGTTCTGGCTGCTGCCGCCCCAGCCCTGGATCAGCTCCCTGGCGGTGGGACTGCTGTTTGCGATCACAGCGATCCCGGTGTTGTACCTGTACCTGCGTCACATCGACTACCCACCCGCCGCCACTCGGCGACTGGTGCAAACGGCGATCCTGATCGACCTGGCCTGCTGGAGCCTGTTCGGCCTGGCCCAGGGCAGCCTCCACCTGGGCAGCCTGCTGTTGCCGTTGGCCGGCGCCTGCGTGCCGCTGCTGTTGCGCCTGGCTGGCCTGCGCCAGCCATTGTTGTACAGCGGTGTGTTCTTTGCCCTGCTGGTGGTGGCCGAGCACTACCGGCTCAATGCACTGATCGTCGGCATTGGTTATCTGCTGTGCATGGCGGCGCTCAAAGTGCCCTTGAGGCTGCCGCTCAATATCGCCTGGATGCAGGGTTTGCAGACGTACCTGGCGATCCCGCTGATCCTCACGTTTGGCATTGTGCAGATCGACGTCCACAGCGCCATGAGCAGCCTCGACTGGGTGCAATTGACGGCGTTGCTGCTGTTGCCCATTGCCAGCAAACTGCTGGGCAACTGGCTGGGCCTGGGTTGGGCCGCCGCGTCATTCGCCGGCGCCAGTCGCTGGCGTGAAAGTGTCCTGCTGAACATTCGTGGTTTGAGTGAAATCGTCTTCCTCAATCTGCTCTTGCAACAACAGCTCATCAGCCCCGCGTTGTACTTCACGCTGATGCTGATGGGGCTGATCGCCACATTGCTGCCGGCCGTGACCGGCTTCCACCGTATTCCCTCGCTTGCCGTCCCGGCCAGGAGCTCCAGTGCCAACAGTTGAAACGGAACGTCGACAGGTCGTCATCATCGGCGCAGGCCCTTCCGGCGCCATTGCCGCCGCGCTGCTCAAGCGCAAGGGCCACGATGTGCTGGTCATCGAGCGCCAGCATTTCCCCCGGTTCTCCATCGGTGAGAGCCTGTTGTCCCATTGCCTGGACTTCGTCGAAGAAGCCGGCATGCTCGACGCGGTGAATGCCGCCGGGTTCCAGCGCAAGAACGGCGCCGCGTTTGCCTGGGGCGAGCGCTACAGCGCCTTCGATTTCGGCGATACCTTCAGCAACGGCAAGCCCACGACCTTCCAGGTACAACGCGCCGACTTCGACAAGTTGCTGGCCGACCAGGCCGCCCTGCAAGGCGTGGAGATCCGCTACGGCCAAGCGATCACCAGCGCCGATTTCAGCCTCGCCAAGCCACAACTGGGTGTGCAGCGCGAAGATGGCAGCGAGTACTGCGTCGAGGCCGACTTCGTGCTCGATGCCAGCGGCTATGGCCGAGTCCTGCCGCGCCTGCTGGACCTTGAGGCACCGTCGAATTTCCCGGTGCGCCAGGCCGTGTTCACGCACATCGAGGATCGCATCGACACCCCGGCGTTCGATCGAGAAAAAATCCTGATCACCACCCACCCGAGCAAACGCGACGTGTGGTTCTGGACCATTCCGTTCAGCGGCGGGCGCTGCTCGGTGGGCGTGGTCGCGGCGGCGGAACATTTCGCTGGCCGCACCGACGACCTCGATGCCTGCCTGCGCGGTTTCATCGATGAAACCCCAAGCCTGGGCGGCGTGCTGCAGAACGCCGTGTGGGACACCCCGGCGCGGACCATCGGCGGCTACTCGGCCAACGTCAAGACCCTGCACGGCCAAGGCTTCGCCCTGCTGGGCAACGCTGCGGAATTCCTCGACCCGGTGTTTTCCTCCGGTGTGACCATTGCCATGCGTTCGGCGAGCATGGCCGCCGACGTGCTCCACCGTCAGTTGCAAGGTGAAAGCGTGGATTGGCAAAGCGAGTTTGCCGAGCCGCTCAAGCGCGGCGTCGACACCTTCCGCTGCTATGTCGAGGGCTGGTACGCCGGCACCTTCCAGGACGTGATTTTCTACACCGAAGGCTCGGACGACATCCGCCGCATGATCAGCTCGATCCTGGCCGGCTACGCCTGGGATCAGCGCAATCCGTTTGTCAGCGAACCCAAGCGGCGCCTGCGCATGCTCTCGGAAATCTGCGCGAGCCCGGCGCCGAGCCCGCAACCATGAGCTATCTGAGCGACAACTACGTCGAAGAAACCCGCTTCGGTTTCTGGTTCCTGCGCAGCCACACCTGGCAGCACCATGTGTTGCGCGTGGCGATCAACGATCTGCGCAGCCTGTTCAGCACCCCGCTGCCGAGCAACCCGGTGCTGCTCGACGCCGGCTGCGGCCAGGGCAAGTCGTTCCAATACCTGCGCCAGGTGTTCGCGCCACAACGCCTGATCGGGGTGGATGCCGACCCCCATAGCCTGGACCTGAGCCGGGAGGAAGCCACGCGCCAGGACATGGCCGTGGAACTGATCGGCAGCGACTGCGCAACGTTGGCGGTGCCGGATGCCAGCGTCGACCTGCTGTTCTGCCACCAGACCTTCCATCACCTGGTGGAGCAGGAGAAAGCCCTCGCTGAGTTCTATCGCGTACTCAAGCCCGGTGGTTACCTGATGTTCGCCGAATCCACCGAGGCCTACATCGACACCTGGGTGATCCGCTGGCTGTTCCGCCATCCCATGCACGTGCAGAAAAGTGCCGCGCAGTACCTGGAGATGATCCGTGGGCAGGGTTTCCAGTTCGAAGCCCGCAACGTCTCCTATCCGTATCTGTGGTGGAGCCGCGCCAAGGACTTCGGCTTGCTGGAGCGTTTTGGCCTGCGCCGGGCCAAACCGTTCGGCGAGCGCGAGGAAACCCTGGTCAATGTGGTGGCGCGCAAGCCCGTCGAAGGGGTCATCGAATGATTCGTGCCCTGCTTATCGGCTGCCTGTTGCTGCTCAGTGCCTGCGCCAGCCATGCGCCGCTGCCCGAGCGCACGCCAACCCTGGCCTTGCCGATGCAACTGCATATCGAGAGGACAATGGCCGGCCAACGCCAGGACTGGCTGCTGGTAATCCAGCGCGAAGACGCCGGCATCCGTTGGTCGATGATGGACCCGCTGGGCATTCCCGTGGCCCGCCAGCGCCTGGTCGCTGGCCAGTGGCAGGCCGACGGTCTGCTGCCGCCCAATGCCGAGGCCCGGGAGTTGTTCGCCGCGCTGTTGTTCGCCCTGACCCCCGAAGCCGAACTGCCCGGCAACTACCCGGCCGCCCGGCAACAGGCGTCGCAACGGACCCTCGATTCCCGCTGGCAGGTGCGCTACACGCAGCCGCTGGATTTTGAAATGAGCCTGCCCCAAGGCCCCCGCTACCGCATCACGCCGTTGACCGAGAACGCCCCATGACCGCCTATTTGAATGCCCTCGGGGTGATCTGTGCCCTGGGCCGCGACAAGCACACCGTCGCGCGCAACCTGTTTGCCGGCGACTGCTCGGGCGTGCGCATCAAGGACGGCTGGGTCGCCGAACGCGCGTTGCCGGTTGCCGCGGTGCCGGGTGAACTCGCCCCCATTCCCCCAACCCTGTTGGCGCACCGCAGCCGCAACAATCAACTGCTGCTGGAAGCCGGGCTGCAGATTCGCGCCGAGATCGACCAGGCCATCCAGGCCTACGGTCGCGCCCGCATCGGCATCGTGTTGGGCACCAGCACTTCGGGGATCGATGAGGCCAGCCAGGGCATTGCCCATTACCTGCGCGAGCAACACTTCCCCGACGGCTACGACTACCAGCAACAGGAACTCAGCGCGCCGGCCAACTTTCTTTCCGACTGGCTCGGCCTGAGCGGCCCCTCCTACGTGATTTCCACGGCCTGCACCTCCAGCGCCCGCGCCTTGATGAGCGCCCGGCGCCTGCTCGACCTGGGCCTGTGCGACGCCGTGCTGTGCGGTGGCGTGGACAGCCTGTGCAAACTGACCCTCAACGGTTTTTCCGCACTGGAAGCGGTGTCGAACGAACGCTGCAATCCGTTTTCGGTGAACCGCAGCGGCATCAACATTGGCGAAGCCGCCGTGCTGTTCCTCATGAGCAAGACGCCAGGCGAAGGAACACCGATTGCCTTGCTCGGCGACGGCGCCAGTTCCGATGCCCACCATATTTCCGCACCTGAACCCAGCGGTCGCGGCGCCCGCCAGGCCATGGAAAAAGCCCTGCGTTGCGCCGGCCTCGAGGCCAGCCAGATCGACTACCTGAACCTGCACGGTACCGCTACGCAGCACAATGACGCCATGGAAAGCCAGGCGGTGGCCGGGCTGTTTCCGGCGGGCGTGCCCTGCTCGTCCACCAAGCCGATGACCGGCCATACTCTCGGCGCGGCCGGGGCACTGGAAGCGGCATTCTGCTGGCTGGCCCTGAGCGCAGAAAACACCGCCCTGGCCCTGCCGCCGCATGTCTGGGACGGCCAGGCCGATCCGGCCCTGCCAGCGCTGGACTGGGTCACCGCCGGCACCCACCTGAACCCGGCCACCCCGCGCCGCCTGATGAGCAATTCATTTGCATTCGGCGGCAACAACGTCAGCCTGATTATCGGAGACGCCCCATGATTGACTGGCCGCTCGCCGAACTGCTGCCCCATGCCGGCGACATGATCCTCATCGACCGGATCCTGTCGTTCGATGACGAACAGATCCATACCCACGCCACCGTCAAGCCCGGCGGTTTGTTCAGCCGCGACGACGGCGCGCTGCCGGCCTGGGTCGGCATCGAGCTGATGGCCCAAAGTGTCGCGGCGTTTGCCGGTTGCCATGCGCGCCAACGGGGTGATGCCGTGGCGCTGGGCTTTTTGCTCGGCACCCGCAAGTTCGAATGCAACGTCGAGTGTTTTCCCGCCGGCGTCGAGCTGACCATCCACGGCGTGCGCTCCCTGGAAGACGACAACGGCATGGGCGTGTTCGAATGCCACATCCACGCCCCCGGCATCCATGCCACGGCCCGGCTCAACGTATTCCGTCCGCCCCAGGCCGCCCATTACCTTCATGAACCGTCCGCAACAGGAAACCCGTCATGACTGAATCCGTACTGGTCACCGGCTCCAGCCGTGGCATCGGCCGCGCCATCGCCCTGCGCCTGGCCCAGGCCGGGCACGACATCGTGCTGCACTGCCGCAGCGGCCGCGCCGAGGCCGAAACGGTCCAGGCGCAAATCCAGGCCCTGGGCCGCAACGCCCGGGTGCTGCAATTCGACGTGGCCGACCGGGCCGCGTGCAAGACCATTCTCGAAGCCGATGTCGAAACCCACGGCGCCTATTACGGCGTGGTGCTCAATGCCGGCCTGACCCGCGATGGTGCCTTCCCGGCCCTGAGCGAAGACGACTGGGATGTGGTGATGCGCACCAACCTCGACGGTTTCTATAACGTGCTGCATCCGGTGATGATGCCGATGATCCGTCGTCGCGCCGCCGGGCGGATCGTCTGCATCACCTCGGTTTCCGGGCTGATCGGCAATCGCGGCCAGGTCAACTACAGCGCCTCGAAGGCCGGGTTGATCGGCGCGGCCAAGGCGTTGGCAATCGAGCTGGGCAAGCGCAAGATCACCGTCAATTGCGTCGCGCCAGGCCTGATCGACACCGCCATGCTCGATGAAAACGTACCCGTGGAAGAACTGATGAAAATGATCCCCGCCCAGCGCATGGGCACCCCGGAAGAAGTGGCGGGTGCGGTGAATTTCCTGATGTCCGCCGAAGCCGGCTACATCACCCGGCAGGTCCTGGCCGTCAACGGAGGCTTGTGCTGATGAAGCGCGTCGTCGTCACCGGCATGGCCGGTATCACCTCCATAGGCAGCGACTGGGAAACCATCGCCGCCAACTTCGCCGCCAACCGCAGCGGCATCCGGCGCATGGATGAGTGGGACCGTTTCACCGAACTGAACACCCGCTTGGCCGGCCCCATCGACGACTTCCAGGTCCCGGCCCACTGGACCCGCAAGCAACTGCGCAGCATGGGCCGGGTTTCGCGCCTGGCGGTCGCATCGGCGGAACAGGCCCTGGCCGACGCCGGCCTGCTGGGCGACGAGTCGATCAAGGACGGGCGCATGGGCGTGTCCTGCGGTTCGTCCACCGGCAGCACCGACGAGATCAAGGCCTTTGGCAACATGCTGCTCAACAGCGTGGCCGAAGGGCTGAACGCCAACTCCTACGTGCGGATGATGCCCCACACCACGGCGGCCAACATCAGCATCTTCTTCGGCCTGACCGGGCGCCTGATTCCCACCTCCAGTGCCTGCACCAGCGGCAGCCATGGCATCGGCTATGCCTACGAGGCCATCAAGTTCGGGCGCCTGCCGTTGATGCTGGCCGGTGGCGCGGAAGAGCTGTGCCCGACCGAAGCGATGGTGTTCGATGCGCTCTACGCCACCAGCCTGAAAAACGAAGCGCCGCAAACCAGCCCGCGCCCCTATGACAAGGACCGTGACGGCCTGGTGATCGGTGAAGGCGCCGGCATGCTCGTGCTTGAAGAGCTGGAACACGCCCTGGCCCGCGGCGCACGGATCCATGCCGAGATCGTCGGCTTTGGCAGCAACGCCGACGGCCAGCACGCCACCCGCCCCGAACTGCTCACCATGCGCCGGGCCATGGAACTGGCCCTGGAAGATGCCGGCCTTGAACCTTCGGCCATCGGCTACGTCAACGGCCACGGCACCGCCACCGAACAGGGCGACATTGCCGAAACCCTGGCCACCAGCAGCCTGTTCGGCGAACACATGCCCATCAGCTCACAGAAGAGTTTCCTCGGTCACACCCTGGGTGCCTGCGGCGCGCTGGAGTCCTGGTTCAGCATCGAAATGATGAACCGTGACCTCTACGTGCACACCTTCAACCTTGATGAGGTTGATCCCCAATGCGGCAAGCTCGATTACCTGCGTAACGAGTTCAGGTCGATGAGCAACGAATACGTGATGAACAACAACTTCGCCTTTGGTGGGGTCAACACCTCGCTGATTTTCCGCCGCTGGCACTGAATCGGATTCAAAACCCGTTACCCCTCGTCAAGGAGACCATGATGTCGTTGAAGAAAATCGCTGTGACCGCCGCCCTGTTGCTCAGCACCCTGCCAAGCCTCAGCCAGGCCCGTGATACCGCGCTGTTCCTGCCGTTCGACAAAGTCGTCGCAGAAGCCATCCGCACCGGCAAGATCGACGGCAGCGTGAAGTTCTACCTGGCCGGCAACAAACCGGCCGGCAACGTCACCGTGGTCAGCCCTGGGGCGGTGACCAACAAGAAAACCAACGCCTTCAACAAATCCGATGAAGTAGCCTGCGAATGGGTCCTGCAATCAGCCCTGATCAGCCTGCACGAGGCGGCCAAGAACGCCGGTGCCAACGCCGTCACCAATATCGTCAGCTTCTACAAGCGCAACGAGCGCAAGGACTCCACCACCTACGAATGCCACGCCGGCGCGATCATGGCCGGCGTCGCGTTGAAAGGGGATTTGGCGAAGGTGCAATAAAAAAGCACCTTTTGAATTCCCCGCTGGGGTGTAGGCGATGTGTAGGAGCTGTGTAGGAGCTGTCGAGTGCAACGAGGCTGCGATCCTTCCCCAGACACTTGAGTCCCAAGCGAAAGATCAAAAGATCGTCCGAACGCGGCCCGAGCCTTCGGCAGCTCCTACAGGGACGTTAAGCCAGTTGAGCGACTCGGCTGGCTTGCGGTGCGGGGTCTGCATTTTTGTAGGTGACCCAGAATACCGAGGGGATCAGTCGCGCTTTGCAGGGGCAGGTACTGTGGCTATCCAGGGTGCCAGCCATATGCCTGCCATGGCTGACCATGTGCCCGATACCGCCCCTGATCTGATAGGTGTTCCCGTCCTTTCCACAAGAGACGCGGTCACCTTCGCGGGTATGCTGCAGGCCAAACATGTTCACCTTGCCATCGCCCTCCAGCACTTTCCCACCGCACGTGGTCTTGTCACCCTGACCGATGAAGTAACCCTCGTTCATTGGATGTTCTCCTTCATCGCATTCGAGTGCAGGCGATGAACATCCGCCAGCCTGAGAGCAGGCAAAAAATCCTCTGCCATCGGCACACCTTCACGCACGATAATCATGAAACGCCTCTGAAGCGTATTAATGATCTCGTCGCCATTGCTCAGGCGACTGCCCACCAATGCAATATTGCTATTATTTTTCCCAGCGCCAGTGATGATCCGTGCCGTGCTGCCATCGGCATACACCACCTCATCGCCTTTCTGCGCGGCACGTACCTTCCAGCCATTATCCAAGGTGAACGTCAACGACGATGACACTTGCTGGATCGTTCCGCCGTTACGCGTCTGGCTGCCCTCGGTGGCCACTCGGTAAATAGCGATGGGAGGATGAGCCTGGACGTGCGCCTTTTGTCGATTAATCCATGCCACGACTTCTTCGCTGTAACCGTCGAGTTGCCGTTGCTCCAAGTACAAGTCGTCCAAATGGCGGAGGTATTCAGCAGAGACTTCGTTGGTGTATGGGGACAGCAAGGGTTCATTCATGACTAAGGCTCCTGTTCAAGGGACGTTATCCGTTGGCCTTTGGACTGAACGCTAAGCCGGACGAATTTCGGAGCAATGAATAAGACGTTGCAGGGCTAGCAAGTCGCAATCCCAGCAGCACGGTATTAGGAGCGAACAGGAAATTTCGGAAAAGAAAATGCGCGCTTTCCTACAGCCAAGAGGAGTCTGACAGTCCAATCCTGTTTTACCGTTTGTCGGAACTGTCATCTTCGACAGTATCGGTGGGGTTCCGGCCCCCTTCAGGCTTTAACCACTTAAAAAGCGTCTTTCCATTTTCAGATGTTTAAACCCGGCTTCAAAAATGGATAAAAAACTGATGAACACGATCGCTTGGTCAGGCGTCACGGCCGTGTCTTCTCAACGCCACTCCTCATCGCCCTCCGTGGAGCAAGGCGGCATTGTTGTGGACGGTGTGCTATTTACCCGCGCCTATGCGCACGTGAATGGCATTCGCCTTCACTATCTTATGAGCGGTAATGGCGAACACCCGGTTTTGCTGGTGCATGGGTTTCCGGGAAGCTGGCGCAGCTGGGAGGCGTTGATGGAACCATTGGTGCGTGCTGGTTTTACGCCGATCGTTCCTGATTATCGCGGTGCTGGCGAAACTGATATTTCAACAAGTGGCTATGACAAAAAAAACATGGCGCATGATTTACACGAACTGGTAACCCTCCTGAACATCAAGCAGGTCGATATTATTGGCCACGACATGGGTTTAATCATTGCCTATGCCTACGGCGCGCTTTACCCGGATGAAACCAAACATATCGTCTTGATGGATGGATTCATTCCTGGCATCCCTGGATGGGAAACCGCTTACAACGGCAATATTGAAGCGGGCGTGGCAAGTAAATGGCACTTTCGCTTTTTTGGTAAAACGGCCCTGTCCATGATCCAGAGGCAGGAGAAAACCTACCTGGACATGTTTTTTGATAATTTTGTATTCGCGGGCAACGGTACGGTACGTGAAGAGGTGCGCCAGGCGCTGGTGGAGGACTACTCCCAACCTGGGCGCATGGAGGCGGCATTCAAGCTTTATTCGGCCTGGGTAGAGCATGATGTGAATGACAACCTGGCGTTTGCCCAGAATAAGTTGACGGTTCCGCTGCTCACCATCGGCGGCGACAATTCGAGAGGTAAAACCTTGGCCGAGCAGGCCTTGCACATTGCTACGCAACCGCACTCATTAATACTGGTCAATACCGGACATTGGGTACTGGAAGAACAAGCGCAGGCTACCCGCGACGCGATCCTGACCTTTCTTGCACAATAAACAGTCAGTCAAATTCGCTTTGTCACAGGCGCTCGTACAGCGCCTTCCTTTTATAGGTGCGGTATCTATCTACCACCCCATCGTCGCCTGCCTTTAATAGGTTGCTCTTCCGAAAAACCCTCAGGAAGAGCACATGCAGGAAGATACCGCCTCCATACCGTCTTTCAACCCGCCGCAGACCGACAACACCACTGACGCCAGCACCCCACTGATACGCCGGCTCACGACCTCGCAGCAGCACATGATCCGCTTGAACAGTGCCGTTCCCTGGCCCTCGACGGCCACGAGGCAGCATCTGGACTACTGGTTTAAAAGAACCTTCCCCGCTGCGGGCAACATGGCCGTCGAAACGTTGTCGGTGTGCACGCTGCAAGAGGAGCCTATCCCCCCATCGGAACGCGTCCCCAACGGGCCGATGTCCCGGCGGACAGTGAAGGACATCGTTTTCCTCGAGACCCTTTTCTGGCGCGCCGTAGCCGGTCAGATGAATACCCGTGAGTTTTTCCTCGAGATCGACAAACTCGAGGTTGTCGTGACGAAAGACAACATCACCCAAGTACCCAGCGCCCTGAACAGTCGTGAAGCAAAGGAAGAAATCAAACGTCTGCTCAATACCACGCCAGCGTCTTATGAACGGCTGCTGGCGCGGGTCCTGGACGACTTCTGGAATAAACCGGCCGACTTCACCCGGGGCCGCAACGTCGGTGACTGGCTGGCGGAAGAACTGGGCACGCAACTGCAGGTACAAGCGGATCTTCATTTGCTGGATACAACGCTGAGCCAGGCAATGCACAAGGCAGTGACAGACCATCTGGCGGCGCAGGCCACCAGACCCGGGGTTTTCGGCCTGAGCCTCACTCTCAAAGGTTGGGGATTCAGCCTGCCGGTGCCGGGTGCCGTCGTGCTGACACGGCCCGACCATACCGATCATTCGGCGGACGCCGTGCTGTACCGTCCGGGTCATCCGCTGGAGGTGCATGGCAGCCTGACGGAACTGAAGGCCAGCCTGATGGAGGACGATAACGTTGAGGACCGGTTGGAAACCGCGCCAATCCCGGGGAATTTCCTTGTTCATTTGGTCAGCGATTTGCGGGCGGTGCAGAAAGCGGCCGTGAGCAATACCTTGTTGAACGGCCCGACCGAGGAAGAGGAAATCGCCGCCTGGGTGAGCAGGCTGGATGCAGCGGCGGACATCGGCGATAAGCTGGACCTGGCGGGCGCCATGGACGAGCGCGAGCTGCGGCTGAACCTGAAGAACTTGAATGACTGGCTGCACGACCTCCCGCACATCACCGGTGATGACCGCCTGGCATGGTGGCGGGCGGCGCAGGCCCTGCACAGCAACCTGGTCGATACACCGCCCCCTGCGGACCCGGTGACGCTGGCCACCGCGCAGGCACTTCGGGAGCGGGCCCGCCGCCTGCTCGCCGGCTTCATCGGGGAGAAATACCCGCCAGCCGACCCTGAGGATGTGTCGCTGAGTATCAGAAAACAACTGACTGACCCGCATGCACCAACGGGCACGTCGCCGTTCGGGTCCGGAGTTTCGCAAGGTGGCGTGAGAGGGGTCATGGATGACCGCCGTTCCATGACCGAGTGGGCGATGTCCAACCTGACCCAGGACGAACGCAACACCGCTCAGCCTGGCGTCGTCGGGCCGCTGAGCTTTGCGCAGATTGTAGAGACCATCGAGCGGGCAGACATCGGCACCCGGCTGGCGGCCGATGTGCAGCTCGCCGCCCGCAAATCACAGGCGCAATGGATGGCCCTGAAGGCGCAACAGATACGGGCCCAGGCGTGGACCGCCCATATCTCGGGCGACCTGAGGCACGACAAGGACAGTATCGGGCTGAACCTGGTGCTGGCAGCGTTGGACAGTCCGACACCGGATCGGCGCGCCAAGGTCAACGGGCACGACGTGGTGGTCCGTCAACTGCAGTGGGGCAACAGCGTGCTGAAGTCGATACTGGCGTTTGGAGTGAAGACTGTGTCGAGCCGCCCGTCGCTGACGCTGTACACGCCGGGGGCACCGGACGGCAAGGTGTTCAGGGACGTGGATGCAGCCAGCGGCCGGACGTTGGAAAGCACCTTGGCGCAGACGCTCACTGCCACGCCACAAATGACCCGCTGGCTCATTTCGCAGTTGCCGCTGCTGGAGCAGGCTGTACAGCTTGCCAGCATGGTGCCGGCCTCGGAAAAGCTGACGTTCGAGGAGAAGATAAGAAAAGTCACACAGTCGGCCTTCGTCTGGGCGAGGGCCAGGGCACAGAACGACTTTGCGACGAAAATTTCCTCGCCCGTGGTTGGAGGGAACTTGCTCCAAGCACTATATGAAACGCAAATAACCCACGCGATGAAAACCGCGGACATGTTGACGGTGACCAACGCTGAACGCGACAGCGCAGCCGCGCGGGAGGGGCGCAGAAACGGCGTCATGCTGTTGACCGGGGCGATGTCGATGGCGCCTGCGGGCCGGCTGGGCGGAATACTGGGACGCGCGATCCTGCCGACGATGGCCGCAGGGGCGGCGGTGGCGGCAATCGATGTCGAAGGCGGTCACTTCAGCCAGTGGACACGTGACTTTATCAGCGGACTGGGTGAGGTCATCGCCGAAGCCGGGCAGGATCTGATCATGGCCCGCGCAAGGCGTCATCAGGCACGCCCGGCGCTGTCGTCCCTACCCCGCATGCCAGATCCGGAGTTGGAGCCTTTTCACCTCAGGGGCTTTGACAGCAAGGGGTTGATTCCCGAAGGCCGCAATCGGTACAGGGACACCAGCGGGCAGGGTTATCTGACCATAGGAAAGTACTTCTACAAATCGGCGATTCAGGGAGGCGAACGGATTATCTACGCGCCTAACAACCGTACGAACCAGCGGACGGTGACCTGGAGAAATGGCGGGTGGCAGGTTGAAGCGCAAAACCGGTTGTTGGGTGGCGGGGCATTACAGAGCCTGATCGGCCGGTCTCCAGAGACCCTGCAACAGAAGCGATGCAACATATTGCTGGAAGGTGCTTTGGCGGACCAACGCAGGCCTTCCGTTGAATTGGTCAACACCGTAAGGAATCTTGTTGATTCAATGCCTGATGAGCTGGTTGTACGAATACTCCATGAGAGCATGGAGGATGTTGGCATGCGAGACTTGGATTCTTATCGCGCACAAATAACCTCCCTCTATCAAACGCAGGTAATTCCCCACGCAAACTTGAAGCATAAAATCAACATATGGATGCACGTCGATACTGCAACCAAAGTCATCGAATCAAGAGGCGATGGCTTCAACCTTACAGCCGCCCAACAAATACTGATATTCGACAAGATAGAAATACTTGGACCAAAGCTGTTCAATCACCGAGGCGAGTTCAATACGGCCATCACCATACTGCCAGATAACGTGACCGGGGCGGTATTTCTAGCGATCACCCCCGAACGAGGAAAAAAGCGAGACGCCGTCCGTAATATTGCAGACACCCACACCGAAATATTGGAGGTCGCACAAGCCAAACTCCTCGACGAGCTGGAGCCGCTGTTCCCAGGGAGCGGCCCGGATGTAGAGGCCGCCAGGAGAAGATACGTCAACGCCCCCGAACGCCAAGACGAATACAAAATAAAATTCATCAATGCCTTCAGTACGGAAATGCGCCGCAGAAACAGACTCGGGCTACTGACAGAAATCAGGCAACATGAAATCCCTTACATCATCGCCAACAAAGGCAAGTCGCAACGCAGGATGATGGTTGTTACCGAAGAGGAGATTACAAAATTCACCCGAAACTTATCCCGCTATGATGCGTTCGACATCGAGGTCGTGACACAGGCCCGGACAAATAGAGTGACGGGCACCCGACCTCCAACCACGCCACCTACTTCAGCGGTTCCCTCGCCTGCGGCCGACAAGTTCACGGTCGATACCAGCCCACTGGCGGACACGCAAATGTCCTACGATAACTTCCCTGAAACAGCCAGGGCGAAAGTGGTGGAAATCATGGATGACATTCGTGCTGGCAGGGTGACGACGAAGAAAATCAATCAGTATTACTGGTACGACATGGCTCGACTGGTTCCAGGAGGTGGCCGGGGCTTGTGGCGCGCCGCGTTCGAACGCCAGGGCGATACGTGGACACTCCAGGGTTTTTATAATTATCACGTAAACAAACCGGCGACCGTCTGGGGGGATTGAAACAGAGAACCCCAGAAGGCGTAGGCACATCCAACATCTTTGGTGGCTGATGCACCGCTATCGCGAGCAGGCTCGCTCCCACAAGGGATTTGCGGTGACTGAAGATTCTGCGACCACCGACGATCAAGGGTGGTGCGGGCTTGCTCGCGATGGCGTCGGCACATCCAGCATCTGTGGTGACTGACACTCTGCTTTCGCGAGCAAGCTCGCTCCCACAGGCGTTTTGCGGTGAGTGAAGGTTCTGCGACCACCGACGATCAAGGGTGGGAGCGAGCCTGCTCGCGATGGCGTCGGCACATCCAGCATCTGTGGTGACTGACACTCTGCTTTCGCGATCAAGCCCGCTCCCACAGGCGTTTTTTCGCTTAACCCGCTACTCGGTACTGCCAGTCAACAACGCCACAAACGCCTTCGCCATCGGCGAACGCTGGTCCTTGCGCTGTACCAGCCACACCGCCGACACCGCCGCCGGATCGAGCAACGGTCGATAGATCACCCCATCGATACGCATGCGCTGGTAAGACGCCGGTAGTACCGAAACACCCAGCCCCGCCGCCACCAAACCGATGATGGTCATGGCTTCGCCGGCTTCCTGGGCGAAGTGCGGGCTGAAGCCGGCGTCGCGGGCCAGGTTCAGGAGTTGGGCATAGAGACCGCTGCCGTAGCTGCGGGGGAAGAACACGAATGGTTCCTGGGCCAAGGCCGAGAGGAACAGGCCGTCTTCATTGCCCTGGGCCAGGGGATGTTTGGCACTGAGTACGGCTACCAGCGGTTCGCGGCTGAGCTCGATTTCCGCCAGGGAGTCGGGCAATGGCAACGGTCGCATGATGCCCACCTCGATCTCTTCGTCCACCAGTGCGTCGGCCACTTGGGTACTGCTCATTTCCCGCAGGTTCAGATACACCGCCGGGAAGCGTTGTCGGAATGAAAAAATCGCCTGGGGAATCGTGGAATTGAACGGCGCCGAGGAGGTGAAGCCGATTTTCAGCTCGCCCAATTCCCCCAGTTGGGCGCGGCGGGCGACGTCGGCGGCTTTGTCGACCTGGACTAATACCCGTCGCGCTTCTTCAAGGAACAACCGCCCGGCCTCGCTCAATTCGACCCGACGATTGGTACGCTCGAACAGCCGCGCGCCAATCTCCTGTTCCAACGCCTGGATCTGCTGGCTCAAGGGCGGCTGGGAGATGCCCAGGGCCAGAGCGGCACGGCCGAAATGCAGTTCTTCGGCAACGGCGATGAAGTAACGCAGGTGTCGCAATTCCATGGGCAATCCAATAGGTCGCAAAACGTCTTAAACAGGTCGAACAATATATTGGATAGAATCATTAGCCGGCTATATGCTTTTTTCATTGCCTGCCTGATCGTGCCCTTGCGAGGTCCACCGTGAAAACTGCTGTCGCTCCACTGACCCATGAAATCCCGCCGCGTGTGCAGGATGATGTCGTCGCCGAACTCAAGGACATCTATATCGAGAAGGGCACGCCGATGTTCATGCGCACGGTGCTGGCCCTGTTTTGTGGTGGCTTTGCGACCTTTGCCCTGCTGTATTGCGTGCAACCGATGATGCCGCTGTTGTCCAAGGAATTTTCCATCAACGCGGCGCAGAGCAGCCTGATCCTGTCAGTGGCGACCGGCCTGCTCGCCATCGGCCTGTTGATCACCGGCCCGATTTCCGACCGCATCGGGCGCAAACCGGTGATGGTCGCGGCGTTGTTCGCCGCCTCGGTGTGTACGATTGCCAGCGCCATGATGCCGACCTGGCAGGGTGTATTGCTGCTGCGCGCCTTGGTGGGGCTGTCGTTGAGTGGGTTGGCAGCCGTTGCGATGACTTACTTGAGCGAGGAAATTCATCCCAAGCACATCGGCCTGGCGATGGGGCTGTACATCGCCGGCAACGCCATCGGCGGCATGTGCGGGCGCCTGATCACCGGGGTCTTGATCGACTTTGTCAGTTGGCACACGGCGATGCTGGTGATTGGCGGTCTGGCGCTGATCGCGGCAGCGGTGTTCTGGAGAATCCTCCCCGAGTCACGTAACTTCCGTCCCCGTTCGCTACACCCGCGCAGCCTGCTGGATGGCTTCACCATGCACTTTCGCGACGCCGGCTTGCCGCTGCTGTTTCTTGAAGCCTTCGTGTTGATGGGCGCGTTCGTGACCCTGTTCAACTACATCGGCTACCGCCTGCTGGCCGAGCCTTATCACTTGGACCAGGCCTTTGTCGGGTTGCTGTCGGTGGTGTACCTGTCGGGCATCTACAGCTCGGCAAAAGTCGGTGCACTGGCGGACAGACTCGGCCGGCGCAAAATGCTCTGGGCGACCATCGCGCTGATGCTGGCCGGCCTCGCGCTGACCATGGCCACCCCGCTGTGGCTGGTCGTGCTGGGCATGCTGGTGTTCACCTTCGGTTTCTTCGGCGCCCACTCGGTCGCCAGCAGTTGGATCGGCCGCCGCGCCCTCAAGGCCAAGGGCCAGGCTTCGTCACTTTATCTGTTCAGCTATTACGCCGGATCCAGCGTTGCGGGTACGGCAGGCGGCGTGGCCTGGCACCTGGGCGGGTGGAACGGTGTCGGCTTGTTCATCGGCGCTTTGCTGGTGGTCGCTTTGTGGGTAGCGGTGAAGCTGGCGAAATTGCCATTGCTGCCGGGGAATGTGCAGGTTTAGATCGAACGCGGTCTCCGTCAAAACCAGCGGCAGAGGGGGCACTTTGCTCCCGCTGGCGGGTGCAGGCGCCGGAAACGAGCGGATAATAAAAAGCCTGTCCGGCAGGGGTCCGGACAGGCTGGGTGACAAGGTTGCAATCAGACGTGATATTGCGCCGACAACTCATGCACCGCCCGCAGGAAGGCCCCGGCGTGTTCGGGGTCGACTTCCGGGGTAATGCCATGGCCGAGGTTGAACACATGGCCGCTGCCGCTGCCGTAGCTGGCCAGGATGCGCCCGACTTCAGCACGAATGGCTTCAGGCTTGGCGTAGAGCACGGTCGGGTCCATGTTGCCTTGCAGGGCGACCTTGTTACCAACGCGCTCGCGAGCGTTGCCAATGTCGCAGGTCCAATCCAGGCCCAAGGCGTCGGCGCCAGCATCGGCGATGCTTTCCAGCCACAGGCCGCCGTTCTTGGTGAACAGGATCACCGGGACTTTGCGCCCCTCGTGCTCGCGGATCAGGCCGCTGACGATCTTGCGCATGTAGGCCAGGGAGAACTCCTGGTACGCCGCCGCCGACAGGTTGCCACCCCAGGTATCGAAGATCTGTACCGCTTGCGCACCGGCCAGGATCTGGCCGTTAAGATAGGACGTGACCGACTGGGCCAGCTTGTCCAGCAACAGGTGCATGGCCTGCGGGTTGTCGTAGAGCATCGCCTTGGTCTTGCGGAAGTCCTTCGACGAACCGCCTTCGACCATGTACGTGGCCAGGGTCCAAGGGCTGCCGGAGAAACCGATCAGCGGCACGCGACCGTTGAGTTCACGGCGAATGGTGCTGACCGCGTCCATGACGTAGCCCAGGTCTTTCTGCGGATCGGGAATCGGCAGGGCCTCGATGTCGGCCAGGGTGCTGATGACTTTCTTGAAGCGCGGGCCTTCGCCGGTCTCGAAGTACAGGCCTTGGCCCATGGCATCGGGAATGGTCAGGATGTCGGAGAACAGGATGGCCGCGTCCAACTGCGGATACCGATCCAGCGGCTGCATCGTCACTTCGCAGGCGAACTGCGGGTTCATGCACAGGCTCATGAAGTCACCGGCCTTGGCGCGGCTGGCGCGGTACTCCGGCAGGTAGCGACCAGCCTGGCGCATCATCCACACCGGGGTGACGTCTACGGGTTGCTTGAGCAGGGCGCGAAGGAAACGGTCGTTCTTCAGGGCAGTCATGTCGGCATCCGGAAAAAAAGTGCGGGCATTTTCTCAGAGCGCGAGGCAAAAGGCACGGCAAGAGCCGTGCCTTTTATCTATCGGGGCAATTTGTCGCATAACAGCAGCCACAAGCTATGAGCTGCAAGCCACAAGTGCATCTGCTTTCAACTTGTAGCTTGTAGCTTGTAGCTTGTAGCTTGTAGCTTGTAGCTGGGGTCTTCAGACCCCCAGATAATCCAGGATCCCTTCCGCCGCATTGCGGCCTTCGAAGATCGCCGTCACCACCAGGTCGGAACCGCGGACCATGTCGCCACCGGCAAAGATCTTCGGGTTGCTGGTCTGGTGCTTGTACTGGCCCTGTTCCGGGGCCACGACGCGGCCCTGGCTGTCAGTCTGGATGCTGAACTGCTCGAACCACGGCGCCGGGCTTGGGCGGAAGCCGAAGGCGATGACCACGGCGTCAGCCGGGATGATCTCTTCGGAACCGGGAATCGGCTCGGGGCTGCGACGGCCACGGGCGTCCGGTTCGCCGAGACGGGTCTCGACCACCTTCACGCCTTCGACCTTGTCTTCACCGACAATGGCGATCGGCTGGCGGTTGTAGAGGAACTTCACGCCTTCTTCCTTGGCGTTCTTCACCTCTTTGCGCGAACCGGGCATGTTGGCTTCGTCACGACGGTAGGCACAAGTCACTGACTTGGCGCCTTGGCGAATCGAGGTGCGGTTGCAGTCCATCGCCGTGTCGCCACCGCCAAGCACCACGACTTTCTTGCCTTTCATGTCGACGAAATCTTCCGGCGACTTTTCAAAGCCCAGGTTGCGGTTGACGTTGGCGATCAGGAAGTCGAGCGCGTCGTAGACGCCTGGCAGGTCCTCACCGGCAAAGCCGCCCTTCATGTAGGTGTAGGTGCCCATGCCCATGAATACCGCATCGTACTCTTCGAGCAGTTGCTCCATGGTCACGTCCTTGCCCACCTCGGTGTTCAAGCGGAACTCGATGCCCATGCCGGTAAAGACTTCGCGACGATTGCTCAGCACAGTCTTTTCCAGCTTGAACTCGGGAATGCCGAAGGTCAGCAGACCGCCGATTTCCGGGTTCTTGTCGAACACCACCGGGGTCACGCCACCACGCACCAGCACATCGGCACAGCCCAGGCCCGCCGGGCCGGCACCGATGATCGCCACGCGCTTGCCGGTCGGCTTGACCTTGGACATGTCCGGACGCCAGCCCATGGCGAACGCAGTGTCGGTGATGTACTTCTCCACCGAACCGATGGTCACCGCGCCAAAACCGTCGTTGAGGGTGCAGGCACCTTCGCACAGGCGATCCTGCGGGCACACCCGGCCGCAGACTTCCGGCAGGGTGTTGGTCTGGTGGGACAGCTCGGCGGCCTGGAGGATGTTGCCCTCGGCCACCAGTTTCAGCCAGTTGGGAATGAAGTTGTGCACCGGGCACTTCCACTCGCAATACGGGTTACCGCAGCCCAGGCAGCGGTGGGCCTGGTCGGCCGACTGCTGGGGTTTGAAAGGTTCGTAGATTTCCACGAACTCTTTCTTGCGTTGACGCAACAGTTTCTTCTTCGGATCCTTGCGCCCGACATCGATGAACTGGAAGTCGTTATTCAGACGTTCAGCCATTGTTAAAACCTCATCAAACTCTTCAGGCGCATATCACTGCGGGTTGGCACGAGTGCTGGAAAGCAACGATTTCAGGTTGGCAGCCTTGGGCTTGACCAGCCAGAAACGGCGCAAGTAGTCATCGAGGTTCTCGGCGAGTTCACGACCCCACTCGCTGTCGGTTTCCGCGACGTACTCGTTCAGCACGTTTTGCAAGTGGCTGCGATAGGCTTCCATCGCCTCGCCGCTGATCCGCTGGATTTCCACCAGTTCGTGGTTGACCCGGTCAACGAAGGTGTTGTCCTGGTCGAGCACGTAGGCGAAACCGCCGGTCATGCCAGAGCCGAAGTTATAACCGGTCTTGCCCAGCACGCAGACAAAACCACCGGTCATGTACTCGCAGCAGTGATCACCGGTGCCTTCCACCACAGTGTGGGCCCCGGAGTTACGCACGGCAAAACGCTCGCCTGCGGTGCCGGCGGCGAACAGCTTGCCGCCCGTGGCGCCGTAGAGGCAGGTGTTGCCGATGATGGCACTGTCCTGGGTTTTGTAGACGCTGCCCTTGGGCGGAACGATGACCAGCTTGCCGCCGGTCATGCCCTTGCCCACGTAGTCGTTGGCATCGCCTTCCAGGTACATGTTCAGGCCACCGGCGTTCCAGACGCCGAAGCTCTGGCCTGCGGTGCCCTTGAAGCGGAAGGTCACCGGCGCCTTGGCCATGCCCTGGTTGCCGTGCTTGCGCGCGATTTCACCGGAGATCCGTGCGCCGATGGAACGGTCGCAGTTGCAGATATCCAGGTCGAACTCGGCACCGCTCAGGTCGTTGATCGCCGCAGCGGCCATGTCGACCATCTTCTCGGCCAGCTCACCCTTGTCGAACGGCGGGTTGCGGTCGACCTGGCAGAACTGTGGCTTGTCTGCCGGAATGAGATCGCTGCCCAGCAACGGGGTCAGGTCCAGGTGCTGCTGCTTGGCGGTCTGGCCTTCGATCACTTCCAGCAGATCGGTACGGCCGATCAGCTCTTCAAGCGAGCGCACGCCCAGCTTCGCCAGCCACTCACGGGTCTCTTCGGCCACGTAGGTGAAGAAGTTCACCACCATGTCGACGGTACCGATGTAGTGGTCCTTGCGCAGCTTGTCGTTCTGGGTCGCCACGCCGGTGGCGCAGTTGTTCAGGTGGCAGATGCGCAGGTATTTGCAGCCCAGGGCGATCATTGGCGCGGTGCCGAAGCCGAAGCTCTCGGCGCCGAGAATCGCGGCCTTGATCACGTCCAGGCCGGTTTTCAGGCCACCGTCGGTCTGCACCCGGACCTTGCCGCGCAAATCGTTGCCGCGCAGGGTCTGGTGGGTTTCAGCCAGCCCCAATTCCCACGGCGCGCCAGCGTACTTGATCGAAGTCAGCGGCGATGCGCCGGTGCCGCCGTCGTAGCCGGAGATGGTGATCAGGTCGGCATAGGCCTTGGCCACGCCGGCCGCGATGGTGCCAACGCCCGCTTCCGCCACCAGTTTCACCGAGACCAGCGCCTTGGGGTTCACCTGCTTGAGGTCGAAGATCAGTTGCGACAAGTCTTCGATCGAGTAGATGTCGTGGTGCGGCGGTGGCGAGATCAGGGTCACGCCAGGTACCGCGTAGCGCAGCTTGGCGATCAGGCCGTTGACCTTGCCGCCAGGCAACTGGCCGCCTTCGCCGGGCTTGGCGCCCTGGGCAACCTTGATCTGCAGCACTTCAGCGTTGACCAGGTATTCCGGTGTCACACCGAAGCGGCCGGTCGCCACCTGCTTGATTTTCGAACTCTTGATGGTGCCGTAGCGCGCCGGGTCTTCGCCGCCTTCGCCGGAGTTGGAACGCGCACCGAGGCGGTTCATGGCTTCGGCCAGGGCTTCGTGGGCTTCCGGGGACAAGGCGCCCAGGGAAATACCGGCCGAATCGAAGCGCTTGAGCACCGATTCCAGCGGCTCTATTTCACTGATGTCCAGCGGCGTGTCGAGGGTCTTGACCTTGAGCAGGTCGCGAATCATCGACACCGGACGGTTGTCCACCAGCGAGGTGTATTCCTTGAACTTGCTGTAGTCGCCCTGCTGCACGGCGGCTTGCAAGGTGCTGACCACGTCCGGGTTGTAGGCGTGGTACTCGCCACCATGGACGAACTTCAAAAGGCCGCCTTGCTGGATCGGCTTGCGCGGGCTCCAGGCTTCGGCCGCCAGGGCTTTCTGTTCGGCTTCGATGTCGACGAAACGCGCACCCTTGATGCGGCTCGGCACGCCACGGAAGCTCAGCTCGCAGACTTCTTCGGACAGGCCGATGGCCTCGAACAGTTGCGCGCCACGGTACGAGGCGATGGTCGAGATACCCATCTTCGACAGGATCTTGAGCAGGCCCTTGGTGATGCCCTTGCGGTAGTTCTTGAACACCTCATAGAGGTCGCCCAGCACTTCACCGGTACGGATCAGGTCGCCCAACACTTCATAGGCCAGGAACGGATACACCGCCGAGGCACCGAAACCGATCAGCACCGCGAAGTGATGCGGATCGCGGGCGGTGGCGGTCTCTACCAGGATGTTGGAGTCGCAGCGCAGGCCTTTTTCGGTCAGGCGATGGTGCACCGCGCCGGTGGCCAGCGAGGCATGGATCGGCAGCTTGCCCGGCGCAATATGACGGTCGCTCAGCACGATCTGGGTACGACCGGCGCGCGCGGCTTCTTCAGCCTGATCGGCAACGTTGCGGATCGCCGCTTCCAGGCCGACGCTTTCGTCGTAGTTCAGGTCGATGACCTGACGCGCAAAGCCCGGACGGTCGAGGTTGGTCAACGAGCGCCACTTGGCCGGGGAAATGACCGGCGAGCTGAGGATCACGCGCGAGGCGTGCTCCGGCGACTCCTGGAAAATGTTGCGCTCGGCACCGAGGCAGATTTCCAGGGACATCACGATCGCTTCGCGCAGCGGGTCGATCGGCGGGTTGGTCACCTGGGCGAACTGCTGGCGGAAATAGTCGTACGGCGTGCGCACGCGCTGGGACAGCACGGCCATCGGCGTGTCGTCACCCATGGAACCGACCGCTTCGTAGCCCTGCTCGCCCAGCGGACGCAGCACCTGGTCACGCTCTTCGAACGTCACCTGGTACATCTTCATGTACTGCTTGAGCTGGTCGACGTCGTAGAACGCCGAGCCGTGGTCGTTGTCTTCCATGGTCGCCTGGATGCGCAGGGCATTCTTGCGCAACCATTGCTTGTACGGATGACGGGACTTGAGGCGGTTGTCGATGGCGTCGGTGTCGAGGATCTGGCCGGTCTCGGTGTCCACGGCAAAGATCTGGCCCGGGCCTACGCGGCCCTTGGCGATGACGTCTTCAGGCTGATAGTTCCAGACGCCGATTTCCGACGCCAGGGTGATGAACCCGTTGGTGGTGGTGACCCAACGCGCCGGACGCAGGCCGTTACGGTCCAGCAGGCATACGGCGTAGCGACCGTCGGTCATGACGATACCGGCCGGGCCATCCCACGGCTCCATGTGCATGGAGTTGTATTCGTAGAAGGCGCGCAGGTCCGGGTCCATGGTCTCGACGTTCTGCCATGCTGGCGGCACGAGCATGCGCACGCCACGGAACAGGTCGATACCACCGGTCACCATCAGTTCCAGCATGTTGTCCATGCTCGAGGAGTCCGAGCCCACGCGGTTGACCAGCGGGCCGAGTTCTTCGAGGTCGGGCATCAGGTCGTTGGCGAACTTGGTGCGACGGGCCACGGCCCAGTTGCGGTTGCCGGTGATGGTGTTGATCTCGCCGTTGTGGGCGAGGAAGCGGAATGGCTGGGCCAGCGGCCATTTCGGCAGGGTGTTGGTGGAGAAGCGCTGGTGGAACACGCAGATCGCGGTTTTCAGGCGCTCATCGCTCAGGTCCGGATAGAAGGCGGTGAGGTCCGCCGGCATCATCAGGCCTTTGTAGATGATGGTCTTGTGGGAAAAGCTGCAGATGTAGTGATCGGTGTCGGCGGCATTGGCCACGGACGAACGACGACGGGAGCTGAACAGCTTGATCGACATGTCCTGGTCGCTCAGGCCTTCGCCGGCGATGAACACCTGTTCGATCTGCGGCAGGCGCTCAAGCGCCAGGCGGCCGAGGACGCTGGTGTCGATCGGCACTTTGCGCCAGCCGACCAGTTGCAGGCCGGCGGCCAGGATCTCGCGATTCATGTTCTCGCGAGCCGCTTGGGCCTTCACCGGATCCTGGTTGAAGAACACCATGCCCACGGCGTACTGCTTAGGCAGGGTCACGCCAAACGTTTCCTGGGCAATGGCACGCAGGAACTCGTCGGGTTTTTGAATCAGCAAGCCACAACCGTCGCCGGTCTTGCCGTCGGCGTTGATCCCACCACGGTGGGTCATGCAGGTCAGGGCCTCAATGGCCGTTTGCAAAAGGGTGTGGCTGGGCTCGCCCTGCATATGAGCTATCAGGCCGAAACCGCAGTTATCCTTGAATTCATCTGGTTGGTACAGACCTGCTTTCATAGACACTTTCTCACCAGGCTGCCTCTAATCGAGGCAAATTTCTTTTCAATTCAACCAGTTGCATGCCGCGCCGAACGTACGCCAGCTTTGCGGGGGCAAAAGGGAGGTCATTGTACACACCGACACAGAGGCTCACAAATTTGACGACGAACTGTCGCAAATCCATGTCGCATTTGTGAAAGGTTTAAAGCTATACGCTGTGCTAGTCAAAACTTTTTTGGGTTCGACCGCTACGACTCAAACACTACTGTGACGCAGACACCACAAGGCGCGCGGCCTGAAAGGTCGCCCGCCCCTGCGGAATTTTGAGGTTGCCGGGAGAGGCGGCCTGGGTAAGGCCGCCGAATCTTCAGCGAGTTGCTGCCAGTTCCTGTTGGACGCTGGCGACAGTGCGAGGCCAAGGTTTACCAGCCTGAACCTTCGCTGGCAAGGCCTTGATGGCGGAAACGGCTGCATCACGGTTGGCAAAGCTGCCGTAGGTGATGACATACAGCGGCTTGCCGTTGAGCACTTTCTTGAAATAGCGGTACTCGCCGCCCTGCTCCTTGACGAAGTTCTGTGCCGCGGCTTCGGAACTTGTGCCGAGGATCTGCACTACGTAGTTGCCCGGTGCCTGGCCAGCGTACCAGCTACCGCCCGTGGCCTTGGCCGGGGCAGAAGGCTTGGCTGCAGGTGCCGGCGCCGCCGGCTTGGCGGCAGGCGCTGGAACCGGGGCAGGCTTGGCGGTGGCCACCTGGGTGGGCGCCGGGGTCGGCTTGGCGGCCGGAGCAGGCGTTGGCGTCGGCGCTGGGCCGGCTGGCACGCCCACAGGCGGCGCGGTGGTGGTCACGGTCGGCGGCACGTCACTGCTGTCGTCGATCGGTGGCGCTGCACCGTCGTCGCCTTCGGTGATGCCACCGGCCGCTTCAGCCAGCGGGCCGCGCATGACCGGTTGCGACTGGCCGACCAGCGGCAACGGCATCGGCTGGGTGTTGCCGGCGAATTCCACTGCCGGCGCACCACCGTTGGGTTGCGGCGTCCCTTGGCCGAGAGGCAGTTGCGCCTGTTCGTTGGCAGGGGCACCCGTGGTGGGTGCCTTGGTGCGCCCCGGCATCAGCCAGGCGGCGGCAACCGCGACCACGACGACGGCGGAAATTGCCAATACGTGTTTCTTCGGCATGTTGAACCCCATACTTGGACGCTTCACCGCTGAGCGGCTGGCAATCATGACTTCGATCAGAGCATCGCGGGCGACCTGGTTGATGTTGCCAGGCCAACCGTCGGCGCTTTCGTGAATCTCAGAGATCTGATCGGCGGTAAAAAGTTCGATACCCCGGCCCGCCCCCTCAAGACGCTGGGCCAGGTATTCACGCGTTTCTTCCTCGGTGTAGGGCGCCAGCTCGATGACGTGGAAGCGCTCTTCCTCAAGGCTCAATTGGTCCAGGTCGGCGATCAGCGACGACTCACCGAACAGGAACACATGAGGGCGACCCTCCGGCGCACCGGCTGCCAGGGCCAGCAGGGCCTCGAGGGCCGACTCGTCGAGTTGCTCGGCATCGTCCACCAGCAGATAGACTTCCTGCCCGGTCAGCGCCAGCTGCACGATCTGTTCGAGAATTGCACCGACTTCGGCCTGCGCGACGTTCAGCGCCTGGGCCACCTGACGCAATACACCAGCGGCATCGCCGGCACCGCGGGCCGACACCACCACGCTTTGCACGGACTGTTTGTTGGTGCTGGCCACCAGGGCCTGGCGCAGCAAGGTCTTGCCGCTGCCCTGGGGACCGGTGACCACCAGCAGCAACTGGCTGTAGCGCGCCAGGTGATGCAACTGGCCCAGTACCGGCTTGCGCTGTGCAGGGAAGAACTTGAAGCCCGGGACCCGCGGTGCAAAAGGGTCATGACTCAATTGGAAATGGCCGAGGAAAGCCTCGTCGGCATGCAAACTAGTCATCGGATCTTATTAACCTTTAAGCTGAGCCAGGGCGCGGTAGTCCGCTCCCAGCGTGGCCTGTAGAACTTCTTTCGGATAATCGTCGGTCACCACCGCTTCGCCCATGTGGCGCAGCAGCACCAGACGCAGACGACCGTCGATCACTTTTTTGTCGATTGCCATGTGTTCAAGAAAATCCGCCTCGCTCATTTCCTCGGGCGGAACCACCGGCAATCCGGCGCGCTGGAACAGACGAATACCGCGATCACGCTCCTGTTCGCTGATCCAGCCCAGGCGCGCAGACATCTCCAGGGCCATGACCGTACCGGCCGCAACCGCTTCACCGTGCAGCCAGACACCATAGCCCATGTGGGTTTCGATGGCATGGCCGAAGGTGTGACCCAGGTTGAGGGTGGCGCGCACCCCCGACTCACGCTCATCGGCACCCACCACGGCAGCCTTGGCGGCGCAGGAGCGTTCGATGGCGTAGGTCAGGGCCACTTGATCAAGTGCCCGCAGGCGGTCGACGTTCTCCTCGAGCCAGCCCAGGAACGGCTCGTCGCAGATCAGCCCGTACTTGATGACTTCCGCCAGCCCCGCAGACAGCTCGCGGGCCGGCAAGGTATTGAGGGTGGCGGTGTCGATCAGCACCACATTGGGCTGATAGAAAGCACCGACCATGTTCTTGCCCAGCGGATGGTTGATCCCGGTCTTGCCGCCCACCGACGAGTCGACCTGCGACAGCAGCGTGGTGGGGATCTGGATGAAATCGACGCCGCGCTGATAGCAGGCGGCTGCAAAACCGGCCATGTCGCCGATCACACCACCACCCAAGGCAACCACCGTGGTGCGCCGATCATGGCGTGCGGTCAGCAGGCCGTCGAAAATAAGTTGCAGGGTTTCCCAGTTCTTGAAGGCTTCGCCGTCGGGCAATACCACGGAAATGACCGAGAAGGCCGACAGGCTGCGGGTCAGGCGTTCCAGATACAGGGGCGCGACGGTTTCATTGGAAATGATCGCCACTTGCCGCCCGGCGATATGCGGTGCCAGCAGTTCGGGCTGGTCCAGCAAGCCTTCGCCAATATGAATCGGGTAGCTGCGCTCGCCCAGGTCGACCTTAAGTGTCTGCATGTGTCCCCACAGTGAAGATGGAATCAGGCGTCCTGCCTGCAATTAACGAAAGTCCGCGGTGCTTGTTCTGACGCCAGTTAATGGCCATCCGCCACGCCCCAGGCGGGCCATGACGGGACGTCGAGGATAGCGCATTTCGCCAAGCGCATTAACGGGGAGGCAGTTGCTGGAGGCGATCGAGAATGTCCAGCACCACCATCCGCGGCGGCCGCTCGTCGGTTTCCACCACCAGGTCGGCGATCTCCCGATACAGCGGATCACGCAGCTCCAGCAGGTCTCGAAGGGTCTTGGCCGGGTCGGCGGTGCGCAATAACGGGCGGTTGCGATCCCGGGCGGTGCGACCGACCTGCTGCTCGACAGAAGCATGCAGATAGACCACTCGTCCACCGGCATGCAGCGCCCGACGATTGGCTTCGCGCATCACCGCGCCGCCACCGGTGGCGAGCACCACGCCATCGAACGCGCACAGCTCGGCGATCATCGCCTGCTCACGGTCACGAAAGCCCGGTTCGCCTTCCTTGTCGAAAATCCATGGGATATTGGCACCCGTGCGCAATTCAATTTCCTTGTCGGAATCTTTGAACGGCAGGCGCAGCTCTTTGGCCAGCAAACGGCCGATGGTGCTTTTTCCAGCGCCCATCGGCCCAACAAGAATCAAATTTCGCACAGAATCAACGACTCACAGCAATCGCCTGGTTATTCATGATACGCGGAGTGAGGAACACCAGCAGCTCGGATTTGCTATCCGAAACCACATCACGCCGGAAAAGGCGGCCAAGATACGGCACATCGCCAAGAAATGGCACCTTATCTACAACCTTGCTCTGAGTATTTGAGAAAACCCCGCCAATCACAATGGTCTCGCCATCATTGACCAGGACCTTGGCATTGACCTCGTTTTTCTTGATCGGCGGCACATCATTCACCTTGTTCAGGTAGTCCGGCTCATCCTTGGTGACCTTGACCTCCATGATGATCCGGTTGTCTGGAGTGATCTGCGGGGTCACCTCCAGCGACAGCGAAGCCTCCTTGAACGACACCGACGTAGCGCCACTGGAGCTGGCTTCCTGATAAGGAATTTCCGTGCCCTTGAGGATCTTTGCCGTCTCCTTGTCGGACGTCACCACCTTGGGCTGGGAGACGATCTCCCCGTTGCCGGTTTTCTCCATGGCCGTCAGCTCAAGGTCCAGCAATACGTTGTCGGTGATGAAGGCAATGCCGATGCCCGAGGTATTGCCCGAGGCGCCCAGATCGACGAACGGCTGGTTGGTGCTGGTGCTACCCGGCGTGCCAATGGTGGTGGAATCGCCCGTGGTAACCCCCGAGGAGCTCCAGTTGCCCTTGTTTTGAATCGAACCGCCCCAGCGCACGCCCAGGCTTTTGTCGTAGTCGACGTTGGCTTCGACAATCCGCGCCTCGATCATCACCTGGCGCACCGGAATATCCAGTTGCGCCACGATCCGGCGCAGTTCGTCGAGGCGGTCCTGGGTCTGGTAGGCAATGATGTTGTTGGTTCGCTCATCGACCGTGATCGTGCCGCGCTCATCGGCCTTGGCCTCGGCACTGGTCACCGACTGGAACAGCTTGGCGATGTCGGCCGCCTTCGCATAGTTGACCTGCAACAGTTCACGCCGCAGCGGTGCCAGGTCGGCAATCTGCTTCTGCGACTCCAGTTCCTGGCGCTCACGAGCGGCAATTTCATCGGCCGGAGCCACCAACAGCACGTTGCCGACCTTGCGTTTGTCCAACCCCTTGGTCTTGAGCACCAGGTCGAGCGCCTGGTCCCAGGGCACATTCTGCAACCGCAGGGTGATGCCACCCTGCACCGTGTCGCTGGCCACGAGGTTCAGGTTGGTAAAATCGGCAATCAGTTGCAGGACCGAACGCACCTCGATGTCCTGGAAGTTGAGCGAGAGCTTCTCGCCACTGTAGGCCGCGCGGTCGGCGTTGCGTTTTTGCAGGTCGTCGACGGTCATGGGCCGGACGCTGACGGTGAGCTTGTTGTCGGTCTGGTAGGTCGAGTAGTCAAAAGTCCCGCTGGGTTCGATGCTGATGGTCGCCAGGTCGCTGCCGGCGCTGGCATTGACGAATTGCACCGGGGTAGCGAAATCCTTGACGTCCAGGCGCACCCGCAGCGGCTCGGGCAACTGGGTCCTGGCGAAATTGAGGATGATCTTGCCTTCGCGCTCCTGGATGTCCGGGGCGATGGACGGATCAGACAGGTCGATCACCACGTTGCCTTCGCCCTGGGTCCCGCGCTGGAAGTCCACCCCACGGATCGCCTTGCCCACCGGCGCACTGGCCCTCGCAGGCGCAGCGCTGGCAACCGCCGGGCGCGGCGGCTGGGTAGTGGAGTTCTTCGGGGCGGCGCCCTTGCCAACCACCACGAACAGGTTGTTACCTTCGATCCGGGTGTCATACGGCGCCAGTTGGGTAAGGCCGATGATCAACCGAGTACGATCCCCAGCCTCGACCACGGTGGCGCTGCGTGCATTGCCCCCGCCCAGGTCACGGCGCTTGCTGGAAAGTTGATTGGTCACGCCCGGCAGGTCCAGTGCAATCCGCGCCGGTTGTTCGGTGGTGTAGCCCCGGGGTGATGGCGGCGGCCCGTCGAAGGAAAGCTTCAACTCGACACGGTCCCCCGGCAGCGCCGCCACATCCAACGTCTTCAGGCTGGCCCCGAGAACCATCGGCGACAACAGCGCTATCCATAGCGAAATACCGAGGGCTGAAAAAAACCTGTTCATTGTTCGAGTTCCACTATGAATGCTCTTTCAAAGGAATGGTCCGTGGTCGCTCCAGCCAGGCACCCTCGCCATCGGGAACGATTTCGACCACATCGACCTGGGTGGCACTGATGTTGACGATCCGCCCGTCGTTGCGTCCCAGATAGTCACCGACCTTGAGCCGATGCACCCCGCCCGCGCCCCGCAGGAGCGCGAAGGAGCCACTGACGTTGGAGATCGTACCGACCATTTCAAACTGCTCGATGTTGAAGCCTTCCAGATACTGTTTGACCCGGTTCGGGTCGGGCCGGACGTTGCGTGAGCCCCGCTGCCGTTCGGCCTGGTCCACGCGGACCTGCCGGGAAAACGGGCTGCGCAGGTTGGCGGCACTGTAGGTAAAGGTTTCGTAGGGTCTGAACGTCGGCGTCGGCTCGATCTTGCCGGGCGGCCGCAGGCGCACTTCGTTCATGTAGGCGTCCAAATCACTGAAACCGTTGTCGTTACCGCAGCCCGCCAACGCGACCAGGCCTGCCAACAGGCAGATGCGACACACCGGCCTCATGGTTGCGACTCCTGCTCGTTGTACCGGTAGGTCTTGGCCTGGATGCTCATGCGCAGCTTCGCGCCGGCATCAGGCTCCATCGGTGCGATATCAAAGTCGTGCAGCGTGACAATCCGGGGCAGCCCCGCCACCCCACTGACGAACGTCGCCAGGTCGTGGTAGCCGCCGGTCACGGTGATCTGGATCGGCAACTCGATGTAGAACGGCTGGGTGACCTCCGGCAGTAGTTTGATTTCCTCGAACTCCAGGCCGCTGCCCAGGCCGGTGCGAGTAATGTCCTCCAGCAGGCCCGGCACTTCGGTATCGCTGGGCAATTGCCGCAACAGCACACCAAAAGACGTTTCCATCTGTTTCATCTGCTCGGTGTAGCGCTCCAGGTTCGCGGCCATGTGGGCCTTGCCCGCGAATTGCGCCTTGAGGGTGTTTTCTTCCTCGCGCACCTGCTGCAACTGGTTCTCCAGGTCACTCAAGGCAAAGTTATAGCCCAGCCCCAGCACCAGGACCGCCAGCAGGACACCCGCCAGCCATTTGATCGGCGCGGGCCAGGAACCGATGTTGTTGGTGTCCAGGTCACTGAGATCGATCTTGCGCAGTGCGTCGAACCACTCCCCCGGTTTCATTGGGCGTCCTCCGCATCGGCCGGGCGGGTCTGGCGAACCGTCAGCTGGAAGACATTGGCCTGGTCGAGCTGCCCAGCGGTGGTGGCCTTGACCTCCGCCAGGCTGGGCGTGTCGAACAGGTCCGACGAGTCCAGGTTGCGCATCAGGTCCGAGACCCGGTTGTTCGATTCCGCGGCCCCCTTGATCGAGAGCGTCCGGTCTTCCATCTTCACTTCGGTGAAATACACCCCGTCCGGCAAGGTCCGCACCAGCTGGTCGAAGATGCGCCCGCTGACCGGCCGGTTACCTTGCAAGTCCTGGATGATGCGCATGCGCTCCAGCAATTGCTGGCGACGGGCCTTCAATTCGCTGATCTGTTTGATACGCTCGTCCAGCACGGCGATCTGCTCGGAAAGATGGCTATTGCGAGCGACCTGGCGGTCAATGGCGCTGTCAATGTACCGGACCGCGACCAGGACCACGCCGACCGCACCGACCAGCGCCCCCACCAAGGCCAGCAAAAAGCGTTTACGCCGTTCTTCACGCAGCTCTTCGCGCCAGGGAAGCAGGTTGATCCGCGCCATCAGTCGAAACTCCTGAGGGCCAGCCCACAGGCAATCATCAGTGCCGGCGCATCACCGGCCAGGGCGCCGGCATTGACCTTGCTGCTCAGGGCCATGTTGGTAAACGGGTTGGCCACCTGGGTCGGCGTGCCCAGGCGCTGCTCGATCAACCGATCCAGGCCGGCGACCGAAGCCGTGCCCCCGGCCAGCAGAATGTGGTCCACCGCACTGTACTGGCCCGAGGCGAAGAAGAACTGCAAGGACCGCGAGACTTGCTGTACCAGGGCCTCGCGAAAAGGTTGCAGCACTTCGCTGAGATAGTCGTCCGGCAGGCCACCCTGCTTCTTTGCCTGGCCAGCCTGCTCGGGCGTCAGGCCATAGCGACGCTGGATCTCCTCGGTCAGTTGGCGGCCGCCGAACAATTGTTCGCGGGTATAGATGATGCGCCCGTTGTGCAGCACGCTGAGGGTGGTCATGGTGGCGCCGATGTCGACCACAGCCACAGTCAGCCGTTCCTGGGAGGCAGCCAGTTGCGTGGCGAGCAGGCCGAAAGCCCGCTCCAGCGCATAAGCCTCCACATCGACCACCCGGGCCGTCAGCCCGGCGAGCGCCAACGCGGCCTCGCGGACCTCGACGTTTTCCTTGCGGCACGCCGCCAGCAGCACTTCGACGCGCTCGGCACTGCGTGGCGAAACACCCATCACTTCGAAATCGATGGCCACCTCATCCAGGGGATAGGGGATGTATTGATCGGCCTCGATCTTGAGCTGGTTTTCCATGTCATCGTCGGACAGGCCGGCGTCCATCTCGATGGTCTTGGTGATCACCGCCGAACCCGCCACCGCCACCGCCACGCTACGCAAGGGCGTCTTGGCCTTGGCCAACAGGCGCGACAACGCCTGCCCCACCCCTTCGAGCTCGGCGATGTTTTTCTCGACCACAGCGTTGGCTGGCAACGGTTCGACCGCGTAGGACTCGACGCGGTATCGATCGCCCTGGCGGCTCAACTCCAGCAGCTTCACCGACGTCGAACTGATGTCGATCCCCAGAAGCGCATGGGCTTTTTTATTGAAGAGTCGTAGCACTACCAATTCCCTATGACTATCCGTGAGTTACGGACTCTCTAATATGCATTGCGTTCAATCACGCCGGTCCGACGGACGTCCGGATGGCATTCCCGACGAAAAAAAATGCTTATAATGCCCAGCGTTTTTTTTCGCTTTGTTGCAAGCACGGGTCCATCCCTGCACCTGGCGCCTTTTTCATTCTTTGTCTGGATATCCAAAAGCCTTGATTCGTCTGCTGAAATTTTTCGGATGGTCCATCGTCGCCGTTTTCTGCGGACTGCTCTTGGGCCTGAGCGGTGCCTTTCTTTACCTTAGTCCGGGATTACCGTCCGTGGAGGCGCTGAGAAGTATTCAGTTGCAGATTCCTTTGCGGGTGTACAGCAGCGACAACAAGTTGATCGCCGAATTTGGCGAAATGCGCCGCACGCCGATCCGTTTCGCCGACATTCCCCCCAATTTCATCAATGCGTTACTAAGTGCTGAAGACGACAACTTCGCCAATCACTACGGCGTCGACCCGGGCAGCCTGATGCGCGCCGCCAGCCAGTTGGTCAAGAGCGGACATATCCAGTCCGGCGGCAGCACCATCACCATGCAGGTGGCCAAGAACTTCTTCCTGACCAGTGAGCGCAGCTTCTCGCGCAAGACCACCGAGATCCTCCTGGCCCTGCAAATCGAGCGGCAGCTGACCAAGGATGAAATCCTCGAGCTGTACGTGAACAAGATTTACCTGGGCAACCGCGCCTACGGCATCGAGGCGGCGGCGCAGGTGTACTACGGCAAGTCGATCCGCGACGTGAGCCTGGCGCAGATGGCGATGATCGCCGGCCTGCCCAAGGCACCCTCGCGTTTCAACCCACTGGCCAACCCGGCACGCAGCAAGGAACGTCGCGACTGGATCCTGGGGCGCATGTACAAGCTCGGCAAGATCAGCGAGGCCGACTACACCGCCGCGATCAATGAACCGCTGAACGCCAGCTATCACGTACCAACCCCGGAAGTGAACGCCCCGTATATCGCCGAGATGGCCCGTGCCGAGATGGTCGGGCGCTATGGCAGCGACGCTTACACCGAAGGTTTCCGCGTGACCACCACGGTGCCGAGCAACTTGCAGGAAATGGCCAACACCGCGCTGCACGAAGGCCTGATGACTTACGACCAGCGCCACGGCTACCGTGGCCCTGAATCGCGCCTGCCGGGCAAGACCAAGGAAGCCTGGGCCCTGGAGCTGACCAAGCAGCGCACCATCAGCAGCCTGGAACCGGCGATTGTCACGTCGGTGGACAAGGACGGCATCAAGGTGCTGACCCGTAACGGCGAGCTGGAGGAACACGTGGCCTGGGACACCATGAAGTGGGCCCGCCCCTTCCTCAACACCAACAGCATGGGCGCCAACCCACGGCAACCGTCCGACGTTGCCCAGGTCGGCGACCTGGTCCGTGTCCAGCGCCAGGCGGACAACACCCTCAAGTTCAGCCAGATCCCGGCCGCCCAGGGCGCCCTGGTATCCCTCGACCCACAGGACGGTGCCATCCGTTCGTTGGTCGGTGGCTTCGCCTTCGAGCAAAGCAACTACAACCGCGCGTTGCAGGCCAAGCGCCAACCGGGCTCAAGCTTCAAGCCGTTCGTCTACAGCGCCGCCCTGGATAACGGCTACACCGCCGCCAGCCTGGTGAACGACGCACCGATCGTGTTCGTCGATGAGTACCTGGACAAGGTCTGGCGACCGAAGAACGACACCAATACGTTCCTCGGCCCGATTCGTCTGCGCGAGGCGCTGTACAAATCCCGCAACCTGGTCTCGATCCGCCTGCTGCAGGCATTGGGCGTGGACCGTACCATCGACTACATCAGCAAGTTCGGCTTCAACAAGCAGGACCTGCCACGCAACCTGTCCCTGGCCCTGGGCACCGCGACCTTGACGCCGATGGAAATCGCCACCGGCTGGAGTACGTTCGCCAACGGCGGGTACAAGATCACCCCGTACATCATCGACAAAATCGAAAGCCGCAACGGCGAGACGCTGTTCGTCGCCAACCCGCCACGCGTCCCCACGGGTGAGCAGGCCAGCGATGGCGTCGCCGCACCGTCCACCGAGACGTTCACGGTCAATGGGACACCGGGCGAAGCCACCACGGCCCCGGGCCTGCCCCAGGCGCCGGCCATCGCGGAACGCATTGTCGATGGCCGCACCACTTACATCCTCAACAGCATGCTGCAGGACGTGATCAAGCTCGGCACCGGCCGTCGCGCCCTGGCCCTGGGCCGCACTGACCTGGCGGGCAAGACCGGTACCACCAACGAATCCAAGGACGCCTGGTTCTCCGGCTACAACGCCGATTACGTGACCACCGTCTGGACCGGTTTCGACCAACCCGAAAGCCTGGGCCGCCGCGAGTTCGGCGGCACCGTGGCACTGCCGATCTGGATGAGCTACATGGGCGCCGCCCTCAAGGACAAACCGCCTCACACCCAGCCGGAACCGGAAGGCATCCTCAGCCTGCGGGTCGACCCGGTCAGTGGCCGCGCCGCTACACCGGGCACCCCGGGTGCGTACTTCGAACTGTTCAAGAGCGAAGACACGCCACCGTCGGTCAACGAGCTGGGCAACGGCGTCGCACCGGGCAGCCCGCTGCCGGCGGACGAAGCGGCGCCGATCGATCTGTTCTGACCGCCCCCCAAAAAAAGCCCCGCCCTCGGAAGAAGTGCGGGGCTTTTTTATCCCGTGCGGATCCCGTGGCGAGGGGATTTATCCCCGCTCGGCTGCGTAGCAGTCGTAATCCGGCTGGCGCGGCTCATCTATTGTTCCGCGCTGCCTGCATGAGGGGCTGCTGCGCAGCCCAGCGGGGATAAATCCCCTCGCCACAGGTTTTCGGTATATTCAGGAAAGAGTTTCCACCCGTACAAATTCAGACAACAAAAAGCCCCGACTCACAGGAGCCGGGGCTTTTTTGTTGAAGCGCTACAACGGCTTAGCCGTTGAACACATCATCCACGCTCTTGAGCGGGTAGTTCTTCGGATACGGCAGGGTGGCCACGCCAGTCTCGATGGCGGCCTTGGCCACGGCGTCGGAGATCAGGGTGATCAGGCGGGCGTCCATTGGTTTCGGGATGATGTACTCACGACCGAATTCCAGCTTGATGCCGCCATAGGCGTCGCACACTTCCTGAGGCACCGGCAGCTTGGCCAGTTCGCGCAGGGCGTTGGCGGCCGCGACTTTCATTTCTTCGTTGATGCGCTTGGCGCGAACGTCCAGGGCACCGCGGAAGATGAATGGGAAGCCCAGTACGTTGTTGACCTGGTTCGGGTAGTCCGAACGGCCGGTGGCCATGATCACGTCGTTACGAGTCGCGTGAGCCAGTTCCGGGGCGATTTCCGGATCCGGGTTGGAGCACGCGAACACGATTGGGTTCGGTGCCATGCGCAGCAGGTTTTCCGCGCTCAGCAGGTTCGGACCCGACAGGCCGACAAACACGTCGGCACCGTCCAGCGCGTCCGCCAGGGAGCGCTTCTCGGTCGTGTGGGCAAACACGGCCTTGTACTGGTTCAGGTCGTCACGGCCGGAGTGGATCACGCCGGTACGGTCAACCATGAAGATGTTTTCGATCTTGGCGCCCATGCTCACCAGCAACTTCATGCAGGAGATGGCCGCAGCGCCAGCGCCGAGGCAGACGATCTTGGCTTCCGGCAGGGTCTTGCCGGCGATTTCCAGGGCGTTGATCATGCCGGCCGCGGTAACGATCGCGGTGCCGTGCTGGTCATCGTGGAATACCGGAATGTCGCACTGTTCGATCAGGGCGCGCTCGATCTCGAAGCACTCTGGTGCCTTGATGTCTTCCAGGTTGATGCCGCCGAAAGTGATGGAGATGCGCTTGACGGTGTCGATGAAGGCTTGCGGGCTCTCGGAATCGACTTCGATGTCGAATACGTCGATACCGGCGAAGCGCTTGAACAGCACGCCCTTGCCTTCCATGACTGGCTTGGAAGCCAATGGGCCGAGGTTACCCAGGCCGAGAATCGCGGTGCCATCGGAAATGACTGCAACCAGGTTGCCTTTACCGGTGTATTTGTAGGCCAGTTCAGGGTCGCGAGCGATTTCGCGGACTGGTTCGGCTACGCCGGGGCTGTAGGCCAGCGACAAATCGCGAGCAGTAGCGGTGGCCTTGGTGAGCTCGACACTCAGCTTCCCTGGACGAGGATTAGCGTGATATTCGAGAGCGGCAGTTTTCAGATCAGACATGTGGGCATTCCGCTTTTTACTGTGTTGGACAGACGGACCGCCGAGGATACGCGCCTCGCAAAGTCCCCACAAGACTGACCAGTCACTGCTGTCAAGCGCCCCGCCCTACGACTTTGGGCCAAGAGCCGCGAAACACAAGGGACGCATGCATACAATCCATTGATAAAATGTCTACAATTTTCTTCTTACAAGACCGCTTGCAGCATGGCGGGATCGGTCAGCGGCAACATCCATCGCGCCTGCCCGGCCTTGTTGCCGCCACGCCGGGCGCGGTCGACGACCCAACCACGGGCCTCGATTTTTCGGCCCTTCAGCCGCTTCAGGGCCGAGGCGTCGAAGCGACCCTGCACACCGGGCGCAATGTGCAAGACAACCGCCCCCTGCAATTCAATCCAGATGCCACCGCGATTGCGCTGCACATTTTCGACACGTCCGCTCGTCAGCACGAAACCGGGCGCTTTGATTTGCTCCGCTCGCACGACGGGCGATTTCTTCCAGAGACCGGACCTGGCTTGCCGCGCATGACGCTCGGCCATTTGCTGGCAACTGACCAGGTCGACGTTCGGCGCAACCGCCACCAGAAACCCCAGCCCCTCGGCAATCAACCGCTCCTCGAGGTTCTCGCCCTGGGCGTTGTAGACATGGGCCAGCGTGCGGCCGTAATCATCCCGGTCATCCTTGCCAGGCAACACGCCCACTCGGCCATCGCTGGCGGCTACCAGGGCTTCGAGTCGCTGACGCGCCGCCACGGCGAACGGTTCGTCGGCGCGGCCTCGCTTGCCCAGTTCCGGACTATTGAGCCCAATCATCCGGACGCGTCGGCCATCCTCCAAGTACAAGGTATCGCCATCCACCACCCGCTGCACCGCCACCTGGGGCAGGTTGCCCGGCGAAGGACAGGACGCTTGGGCACCGCAGAGCCAAATCGCAGACACAAAAAAGGCGCCCACAAGGGACGCCTTTTTCATCAGTCTGGAGCGGTCGAGACGACCATCCAAAATGATCAGCCTCAGGCTTTTGGAGTAACTTTGCCGAAAGCACCGAAACGATCGGCGAACTTCTGAACACGGCCGCCGGTATCCAGAGTCTTTTGCTTGCCGGTGTAGAACGGGTGGCATTCGTTGCAAACGTCGATCGCCAGGGCTTTGCCGTAGGTCGAACGCGTTTCGAACTTGTTGCCGCAGCTGCAGGTTACGGCAATTACTGGGTATTCCGGATGGATATCGGTTTTCATGCTGTTTTCCTCAGGCTAGCGTGCCGCCACCCAACACTATTGTTGAATACCGCACGTAATTAGGCCGCGGATTCTACCAGACAACATCAATCACGCAAGCTATGACTTGTACCAACCGTCTGCTAGGCTCCCGGCCTCAAGCACAATCCCTGTGGGAGCGAGCTTGCTCGCGATAGCGGTGGGTCAGTTGCAGTGATGCTGGCTGTGCCGCAGCCATCGCGAGCAAGCTCGCTCCCACATTGAATCGTGCTCAGCCTTGCGAACTTGTCCGCCTATCGAGATCCCCCGCGTGCCCGACGCCATCCTGCGCCTCGCCTTGCCTTCGCCCCTGCGCCGCCTGTTCGACTACCGCGCCCCGGCCGGGGTCCTGCGCGCCCAGTTGCACCCGGGCATGCGCCTGCGGGTGCCGTTCGGCCGGCGGGAGATGATTGGCATCCTGGTGGAGGTCACCGACCACAGCGAGGTCCCGGTCGACAAGCTCAAACCGGCCCTGGCCCTGCTCGATGCCACGCCACCACTGCCCGCCGCGCTGTTCAAGTTGTGCCTATGGACGTCCCAGTATTACCAGCACAGCCTTGGCGACACCCTGAGTTGGGCGCTGCCGGTGCTGCTGCGCCAGGGCGAACCGGCCGAGGCGCGCCAGGAGCGGTTCTGGTCGGTGGCGCCCGGCGCCTCGCTGGACGATCCACGCATCGCCCGCGCCCCGCGCCAGCGCGAGGCCTTGGCGACCCTGGCCCAACATCCCCACGGCGTGGCTCATCAATTGCTGAGCAAACTGATGCTCAGCAAGGACAGCCTCGACCTGTTGCTGGCCAAGGACCTGGTCCAGGTGGAGGTGCGCAGGCACGCCCCCGGCGCCCGCCATGAACATTGGCTGGCCCAGCCGGAACTGCCGCTCAACGCCGAACAGCGGGCCGCTTGCGAAGCGATTCGTGCAGGTTTCGACAGTTATCATGCCTTTCTGCTGGCAGGTGTCACCGGCAGCGGCAAGACCGAGGTCTACCTGCAACTGATCCGCCAGACCCTGGAGGCCGGCAAGCAGGCGCTGGTACTGATTCCGGAAATCAATCTCGGCCCGCAAACCCTGGCGCGCTTCGAACAGCGCTTCAACGCCCAGATCGCCCTGGTGCATTCGGCGGTCAACGACCGCGAACGCCTGGAGGCCTGGCTCGCCGCCCGTGACGGCGAGGCCGACATCATCATCGGCACCCGTTCGGCCCTGTTCACACCGATGAAGAACCCTGGCCTGATCATCATCGACGAAGAACACGACGGCTCCTATAAACAGCAAGAAGGCCTGCGCTATCACGCCCGCGACCTGGCACTGGTGCGCGCCCGCCAGGAAAACATCCCGATCGTCCTCGGCTCGGCCACGCCATCGCTGGAAAGCCTGCACAACGCCTACACCGGCCGCTACGGCCTGCTGCGCCTCAATGAGCGGGCCGGCGGCGCCAAGCAACCGCGCTTCCTGCGCCTGGACGTGAAAAGCCGCCCGCTGGACAGCGGTATTTCCGGGCCGATGCAGCAAGCCATCGGCCAGACCCTGGCCGCCGGGCAACAGGTCCTGGTGTTCCTCAATCGCCGCGGTTTTGCCCCGACGCTGTTGTGCCACGACTGCGGCTGGATGTCTGGCTGCGAGCGCTGCGATGCGCGGATGACCGTGCATCAACGCCATGGCGAGCTGCGTTGCCACCATTGTGGCCACGTCGAGCGCGTGCCAAGGCATTGCCCGCAGTGCGGCAAAGTGGACTTGCGCCCGGTCGGCGCCGGCACCGAACGCGCCGAAGAACGACTGGGCATCCTGTTCCCCGATTACCCGGTACTGCGGGTGGATCGCGACAGCACTTCGCGCAAGGACGCGATGAACCAGTTGTTCGCCACGATCCAGAAGGGCCAGCCGTGCATCCTGGTGGGCACGCAGATGCTCGCCAAGGGACACCACTTCCCACGGGTCACGCTGGTGTCGATCCTCGACGCCGATGGCGGACTGTTTTCCGGTGACTTCCGCGCCAGCGAGCGCATGGCGCAGTTGATCGTCCAGGTCGCCGGCCGGGCCGGGCGGGCCGAGGAGCCGGGCAAAGTGATCATCCAGACCCACCTGGCCGATCACCCGTTGCTGATCCAACTGACCGAACAAGGTTATTTCGCCTTCGCCGAACAAGCCTTGAGCGAACGCCGCAGCGCCGGCCTCCCACCTTTTGCCCACCTGGCGCTATTACGGGCCGAAGCCCACAAGCCGGGGCAGGCCGAAGGCTTTCTCGATGAGGCCTGCAGCGAGGCAGAACGATTGTTGGCGGAGCAGAACCTTACCGGCATCGAACTCTTGGGCCCGGTGCCGGCGCCAATGGAACGGCGGGCCGGGCGCTATCGCGCGCAGCTTTTATTACAGGCCAATGCCCGGGCACCGCTGCATCGACTGCTGAGCGCCTGGCTGCTGGTACTGGAACAGATGCCCAGCGGGCGGGCGGTGCGCTGGTCGCTGGATGTGGATCCGGTGGATTTGTATTGACTCACACATCGTCATCGCGAGCAGGCTCGCTCCCACAGGGAATCGCATTCCAATGTGGGAGCGAGCCTGCTCGCGATGACGCTCGAATAGTCACCACACATCCCCAACCGACCCGCTACAGTTGGCAAGCCCGTCTTCGCCACGGATAATGCCCAGTTTTTCCACCAGCGCATCAAAGCGCCGCCGCGCCTGCGGTTGAAAGAGAAGACCATGAAAGACACCATTCGCCAGCTCATCCAGCAAGCCATCGCCCAACTCGTCACTGAAGGTGTGCTGCCAGAAGGCCTGTCGCCGGCGATTCAGGTCGAAAACACCCGCGACAAGACCCACGGCGACTTCGCCAGCAACATCGCGATGATGCTCGCCAAGCCAGCTGGCATGAAGCCACGGGACCTGGCGGAGAAAATCATCAATGCGCTGCCGGCCGACGAGAACGTCAGCAAGGCCGACATTGCCGGCCCGGGGTTCATCAACTTCTTCCAGAACACCCAGGCCCTGGCTTCGCGCCTGGACGCGGCCCTGGCTGACGAACGCATTGGCGTGCGCAAGGCCGGCCCGTTGCAGCGCACCGTGGTCGACCTCTCGGCCCCCAACCTGGCCAAGGAAATGCACGTCGGCCACCTGCGCTCGACCATCATCGGCGACGGCGTGGCCCGGGTCCTGGAGTTTCTCGGCGACACCGTGATCCGCCAGAACCACGTCGGCGACTGGGGCACCCAGTTCGGCATGCTGATGGCCTACCTGCAGGAAAACCCGATCACCAGTGACGAGCTGTCGGACCTGGAGAACTTCTACCGCGCCGCCAAGCAACGCTTCGACGAGTCGCCCGAGTTCGCCGACCGCGCCCGGGGCCTGGTGGTCAAGCTGCAGGCCGGCGATGCCGAGTGCCTGGCGCTGTGGAGCAAGTTCAAGGACATCTCCCTGTCCCACTGCCAGAAAATCTACGAGCTGCTGAACGTCAAATTGACCATGGCCGACGTGATGGGCGAAAGCGCCTATAACGACGACCTGATCAACGTGGTCAACGACCTCAAGGCCAAGGGCATGCTGGTGGAAAGCAACGGCGCCCAGTGCGTGTTCCTCGACCAGTTCAAGACCGCCGATGGCGAGCCGCTGCCGGTGATCATCGTCAAGGCCGACGGTGGCTACCTCTACGCCACCACCGACCTGGCAGCCGTGCGCTACCGCAACGGCGTGCTCAAGGCCGATCGGGTGCTGTACTTCGTCGACCAGCGCCAGGCCCTGCACTTCCAGCAAGTGTTCGAAGTCGCGCGCCTGGCCGGTTTCGTGACCCGTCCAATGGAGATGGAGCACATGGGCTTCGGCACCATGAACGGCGCCGATGGCCGCCCGTTCAAGACCCGCGATGGCGGCACGGTGAAGCTGATCGACCTGCTGACCGAAGCCCAGGACCGCGCCTACACCCTGGTCAAGGGCAAGAACCCCGAGCTGGCCGAAGACGAACTGCGCAAGATCGCCAAGGTCGTGGGCATCGACGCGGTGAAATACGCCGACCTGTCCAAGCACCGCACCAGCGACTACAGCTTCAACTTCGACCTGATGCTCAACTTCGAAGGCAACACCGCGCCGTATCTGCTGTACGCCTACACCCGCGTGGCGGGGGTGTTCCGCAAGCTCGGCAAGAACTTCAATGAAGTGGACGGCCAGATTGCGCTTGAGGCCCCTCACGAACAGGAGCTGGCGGCGAAGCTGGCACAGTTCGGCGAGGTGCTGAACAACGTCGCCGACAAGGGCACACCGCACACCCTGTGCGCCTACCTGTACGATGTCGCCGGCCTGTTCTCCAGCTTCTACGAGAACTGCCCGATCCTCAACGCGCAAACCCCAGAGCAAATGCAGAGCCGCCTGCGCCTCGCCGCGCTGACCGGGCGTACGCTCAAGCAAGGCCTGGAACTGCTGGGCCTGGAAACCCTGGAGCGCATGTAAGTTGGCCGCCAAGAAAAAACCTGCACCCAAGCGCGGCGCCAGTCGTTACCAGCCTCCAGCAAAAAAACCGATTCCGGGCTGGTTGTGGATGGCCATCGGCCTGACCGTCGGCGCTTTCATTGTGTTTCTGATGAAGCTGGAGCCGGGCCAGGGCGATGACGTCAAGCGCGTCCGGCAAGAACAGCAGAAAGCCACGCGGATCGCCGAGGCCAACAAGACCCCGCCGAGCCCGACGCAACCGGTGAAGCCGAAGTACGACTTCTACACCTTGCTGCCGGAATCGGAAGTCATCGTGCCGCCCGAAGCCGTGCCGGAGAAAACCCTGCCGACGCCGCAAGTGCCTCAGGTGCCCACCACGCCGGTGACCCCAGCCGAAGCGGCGAAGATCGACACCGCTCGCGCCCAGGCAGCCCTGGCCGGCATCACGCCGCCACCGGCCCCTCCGGTGCAGAAAGCCGCGCCGGTGACGAAGTTCTTCCTGCAGGCCGGTTCGTTCCGCAAGGAAGCCGACGCCGACAAGGTCCGGGCGCAGATCATTCTGCTGGGCCAGTCCGTGTCGGTGGAGTCCGGCACCGTGAAGGACGAAACCTGGTACCGGGTACTGGTCGGGCCGTTCAGCAACCGCGAGGAACTGACCAAGGCCCAGAAGCAACTGGCCGGCAGCGGTTTCAGCAATCTGTTGTTACAACAACGCCAGAGCCGCTAGGCACACCGATCGTTCCCATGCTCTGCGTGGGAATGCAGCCCGTGACGCTCCGCGTCACTGGACGCAGAGCGTCCCTTGAGGCGTTCCCACGCGGAGCATGGGAACGATCATCGGGGGGCCGCTCGTCCCCTCCCCCACCCCACAGTTGAAAAACCCCACGCCACCCCCATATGAGTTCCATCCGGGCATTTTCGCCCCGCTGCGTGGAGACTCTCCCTTGACCACCATCGTTTCAGTCCGCCGTCATGGCAAAGTCGTCATGGGCGGCGACGGCCAGGTTTCACTGGGCAACACCGTGATGAAAGGCAACGCGAAGAAAGTCCGCCGCCTGTATCACGGCGAAGTCATCGCCGGTTTCGCCGGGGCCACTGCCGACGCCTTCACCTTGTTCGAACGTTTCGAAGGCCAGCTTGAGAAACACCAGGGCCACCTGGTCCGTGCCGCCGTGGAACTGGCCAAGGAATGGCGCACCGACCGCTCCCTGAGCCGCCTCGAAGCCATGCTCGCGGTCGCCAACAAGGACGCCTCGCTGATCATCACCGGCAACGGCGACGTCGTTGAGCCCGAGGATGGCCTGATCGCCATGGGTTCCGGCGGAGCCTACGCCCAGGCTGCGGCCAGCGCCCTGCTGAAAAAAACCGACCTGTCGGCCCGTGAGATCGTCGAGACTGCCCTGGGCATTGCCGGCGACATCTGTGTCTTCACCAACCACACCCAGACCATTGAGGAGCAGGACCTCGCGGAATAAGCCTGACCAGGCGACCCACGCCACGGCCCATTCTTGCTTGAGGACCACCCATTATTATGTCCATGACTCCCCGCGAAATCGTCCACGAACTCAACCGCCATATCATCGGCCAGGACGATGCCAAGCGCGCCGTCGCCATCGCCCTGCGTAACCGCTGGCGCCGGATGCAACTGCCCGAAGAACTGCGCGTCGAAGTGACTCCCAAGAACATCCTGATGATCGGCCCGACCGGTGTCGGTAAAACCGAAATCGCCCGTCGCCTGGCCAAACTCGCCAACGCGCCGTTCATCAAGGTCGAAGCCACCAAGTTCACCGAAGTCGGCTATGTCGGCCGCGACGTCGAGTCGATCATCCGTGACCTGGCCGATGCCGCCATCAAGCTGCTGCGCGAACAGGAAATCACCAAGGTCCGCCACCGCGCCGAAGACGCCGCCGAAGAGCGCATCCTCGACGCCCTGCTGCCACCGGCGCGCATGGGCTTCAACGCCGACGCCGCCGCGACGCAGGACTCCAACACCCGCCAACTGTTCCGCAAGCGCCTGCGCGAAGGCCAGCTGGACGACAAGGAAATCGAGATCGAAGTGGCCGAAATGGCCGGCGTCGATATTTCCGCGCCGCCCGGCATGGAAGAGATGACCAACCAGTTGCAGAGCCTGTTCGCCAACATGGGCAAGGGCAAGAAGAAAAACCGCAAGCTCAAGGTCAAGGAAGCGCTCAAACTGGTGCGCGACGAGGAAGCCGGTCGCCTGGTCAACGAAGAAGAGTTGAAGGCCAAGGCGCTGGAGGCAGTCGAGCAGCATGGCATCGTATTCATCGACGAAATCGACAAGGTCGCCAAGCGCGGCAATGTCGGCGGTGCCGATGTGTCCCGCGAAGGTGTACAACGCGACCTGCTGCCGCTGATCGAGGGCTGCACGGTCAACACCAAGCTGGGCATGGTCAAGACCGACCACATCCTGTTCATCGCCTCCGGTGCGTTCCACCTGAGCAAGCCGAGCGACCTGGTGCCGGAGCTGCAGGGTCGCCTGCCGATCCGTGTCGAATTCAAGGCGCTGACGCCGGAAGACTTCGAACGCATCCTCAGCGAGCCCCACGCCTCCCTGACCGAACAGTATTGCGCGCTGCTCAAGACCGAAGGCCTGAACATCGAGTTCACCCCGGAAGGCATCAAGCGCCTGGCCCAGATCGCCTGGCAGGTCAACGAGAAGACCGAGAACATCGGTGCCCGGCGCCTGCACACGCTGCTCGAACGCCTGCTCGAGGAAGTCTCGTTCAGCGCCGGCGACCTGGCGAGCGCCCACAACGAAGCGCCGATCCTCATCGACGCCGAGTACGTCAACAGCCACCTGGGTGAGCTGGCGCAGAACGAAGACCTGTCGCGGTATATTCTCTAAGCTGCAAGTGGCAAGCTGCAAGCTGTAAGTTGGTTACTTGTAGCTTGTAGCTTGTAGCTTGTAAGCTGCTTCCATGACCAAACTCCCCACCGCCATCAACCTGCACAAAGCCTCCAGGACCCTGACGCTCAAATACGCGCCGGACGAGGAGTATCACCTGCCCGCCGAGTTCCTGCGGGTGCACTCGCCTTCCGCCGAGGTCCAGGGCCACGGCAAACCCATCCTGCAATACGGCAAGCTCAACGTTGCCCTGACCAAGGTCGAACCGGCCGGCCAGTACGCACTGAAACTGACCTTCGACGACGGCCACGACAGCGGGCTGTTCACCTGGGACTATCTCTACCAACTGGCGGTGCGTCAGGAAGACTTGTGGAACGATTATCTTGGCGAACTCAAGGCCGCCGGAAAAACCCGCGATCCGAACGAGTCCGTCGTCAAGCTGATGCTCTAACTCAAGGGCTGGCGCTTTAGGGCGAATTTTCTAGACTCATCTGCTTGAATGCCCGCGCGGCAACGTCAATGACTGGCCTGCTTGCGAAAAAAATTAAACTCGGGTAACCAATGGAGCTGGCAAGTTCCCTGCAAAGGAACCGACAAGTTCCTGGCATACGTTTCCTCATTGGCCCTCGATGCGGAATTAACGGTCACCCGAGCAGCGTACCTGGTATCGGCTGTGTGGCTTCATGGCACGATCCGGGTACTCGTCTGAAGGACAATGGAGCGTCGTAGATGAGCAACAAGAACAACGATGACCTGAAGTATCAAGCCTCGGAAAATACCCTGGGGTTGAATCCCGTCGTCGGCTTGCGCAGAAAAGATCTGCTGGCCTCTGCCCGCATGGTGCTGACCCAGGCCATCAAGCAACCGCTGCACAGCGTCAAGCACGTCGCCCATTTCGGCGTCGAACTCAAGAATGTCCTGTTCGGCAAATCCGAACTGCAACCGGCCGGCGACGACCGTCGCTTCGCTGACCCGGCGTGGAGCCAGAACCCCCTCTACAAACGTTACCTGCAAACCTACCTGGCGTGGCGCAAGGAGCTGCACGCCTGGATCGATGACAGCAACCTCTCGCCCGCGGACATCAGCCGCGGGCATTTCGTGATCAACCTGATGACCGAAGCCATGGCCCCGACCAACTCGGCGGCCAACCCGGCAGCAGTCAAGCGCTTCTTCGAAACCGGCGGCAAGAGCCTGCTCGATGGCCTGTCCCACCTGGCCAAGGACCTGGTGCACAACGGCGGCATGCCGAGCCAGGTCAACATGGGTGCGTTCGAGGTCGGCAAGAGCCTGGGCGTGACCGAAGGCGCCGTGGTATTTCGCAACGACGTGCTGGAGCTGATCCACTACCGGCCCATCACCGAGCAGGTCCACGAGCGACCGCTGCTGGTGGTGCCGCCACAAATCAACAAGTTCTACGTATTCGACCTGAGCCCGGACAAGAGCCTGGCGCGCTTCTGCCTGCGCAGCAACGTGCAGACCTTCGTCATCAGTTGGCGCAACCCCACCAAGGAGCAGCGCGAGTGGGGCCTGTCGACCTACATCGAGGCGCTCAAGGAGGCGGTGGACGTGGTCACGGCCATCACCGGCAGCAAGGACATAAACATGCTCGGTGCCTGCTCGGGCGGCATCACTTGCACCGCGCTGCTGGGCCATTACGCCGCCCTCGGCGAGAAAAAGGTCAATGCGCTGACACTGCTGGTGAGTGTGCTCGACACCACCCTGGACACCGACGTGGCGCTGTTCGTCGACGAGCAGACCCTGGAAGCGGCCAAGCGCCACTCCTACCAGGCCGGTGTACTCGAAGGTCGCGACATGGCCAAGGTGTTCGCCTGGATGCGCCCCAACGACCTGATCTGGAACTACTGGGTCAACAATTACCTGTTGGGCAACGAGCCGCCCGTGTTCGACATCCTGTTCTGGAACAACGACACCACGCGGCTGCCGGCGGCGTTCCACGGCGACCTCATCGAAATGTTCAAGAACAATCCACTGATCCGTCCCAATGCACTGGAAGTGTGCGGCACGCCCATCGATCTCAAGCAGGTTACCGCCGACATCTACTCCCTGGCCGGCACCAACGACCACATCACGCCGTGGAAGTCCTGCTACAAGTCGGCGCAGCTGTTTGGCGGCAAGGTGGAGTTCGTGCTGTCGAGCAGCGGGCATATCCAGAGCATCCTCAACCCGCCAGGCAACCCCAAGTCGCGCTACATGACCAGTGATGACATGCCGGCCAAGGCCGAGGACTGGCAGGAGAACTCAACCAAGCACACCGACTCCTGGTGGTTGCATTGGCAGGCCTGGCAGGCCGAGCGCTCGGGCAAACTGAAAAAAGCCCCGACCGTGTTGGGCAACAAGGCCTACCCGGCCGGTGAAGCGGCGCCCGGCACTTATGTGCATGAAAGATAGCTGTAAGCCGCAAGTTTCAAGCTTCAAGCTTCAAGCGTCTTGACTTGAAGCTTGAAGCTTGAAGCTGCCATTCTGCTTTTTTAACCCCAGGGCTTGAAGCATGCCGCAACCGTACATCTTCCGTACCGTCGATCTGGATGGCCAGACCTTGCGCACCGCGGTACGTCCCGGCAAGCCTCACTTGACGCCGCTGCTGATTTTCAACGGCATCGGCGCCAACCTCGAGCTGGTGTTCCCGTTCATCCAGGCCCTGGACCCGGACCTGGAAGTCATCGCCTTTGACGTACCCGGTGTCGGCGGTTCATCGACGCCCAACCGGCCGTATCGCTTTCCTGGCCTGGCCAAACTCACCGCGCGGATGCTCGATTACCTGGACTACGGGCAGGTCAACGTGATCGGCGTGTCCTGGGGGGGCGCCCTGGCCCAGCAGTTCGCCTATGACTACCCCGAGCGCTGCAAGAAGCTGGTGCTGGCGGCCACGGCGGCCGGGGCGGTGATGGTGCCGGGCAAGCCGAAGGTGCTGTGGATGATGGCCAGCCCCCGACGCTACGTTCAACCTTCCCATGTGATGCGTATCGCCCCACTGATCTACGGCGGCTCGTTCCGTCGCGACCCGAGCCTGGCGGCCAGCCATGCGGCCAAGGTTCGTTCGGCGGGCAAGCTCGGTTATTACTGGCAACTGTTCGCCGGCCTGGGCTGGACCAGCATCCACTGGCTGCACAAGATCCACCAGCCGACCCTGGTGCTGGCCGGCGACGACGACCCGCTGATCCCGCTGATCAACATGCGCATGCTGGCCTGGCGCATTCCCAACGCCCAATTGCACATCATCGACGACGGCCATCTGTTCCTGATCACCCGTGCCGAGGCGGTGGCGCCGATCATCATGAAATTCCTGGAGGAAGAACGTCAGCGTGCGGTGATGCATCCGCATCCCTCGCCGCTGGGCGGCGGCTGAAACCGCCCATTAGCGCCTGGCAGGACGCCGGACCGCGCAGCGACCCGAAACAGCGACTATGTTGTCTGGTTCGGTGTGTTTGTTTTTAGCCTGATGACGAAGGAGTTGACTCATGCGCGACAAACCGGCGAAGGGTTCCATGCCCGCCCCTGCCAGCTTCATCAACGCACAAAGTGCGGTCACCGGCCTGCGTGGCAGGGACCTGCTGTCCACCTTGCGCAGCGTTGCCATACACGGCTTGCGCAACCCGGTGCACAGTGCCCGGCATGCGTTGAAGCTGGGCGGTGAACTGGGCCGTGTGCTGCTGGGCGAGACCCTGCACCCCACCAACCCCAACGATCAGCGTTTCGCCGACCCCACCTGGCAGCTCAATCCGTTCTACCGCCGCAGCCTGCAGGCCTACCTGAGCTGGCAGAAACAGGTGACGAGCTGGATCGACGAAAGCACCATGAGCCAGGATGACCGCGCCCGCGCCCACTTCGCCTTCGCCCTGCTCAACGACGCCGTTTCGCCGTCCAACACCTTGCTCAACCCGCTGGCGGTCAAGGAGCTGTTCAACTCCGGCGGCACCAGCCTGGTTCGAGGCCTCAGCCATCTGGTGGACGACCTGCTGCACAACGACGGGTTGCCGCGACAAACCACGCCCCATGCCTTTGAAGTCGGCAAGACCCTGGCGACCACCCCTGGCGCGGTGGTGTTTCGCAACGAATTGCTCGAGCTGATCCAGTACCGGTCCATGAGCGAAAAGCAATACGCCAAGCCGTTGCTGATCGTGCCGCCGCAGATCAACAAGTTCTACATTTTCGACCTGAGCCCTTCCAACAGCTTCGTCCAGTACGCCCTGAAAAACGGTTTGCAGGTCTTCATCATCAGTTGGCGCAACCCTGACGTACGCCACCGCGAATGGGGCCTGTCCAGCTATGTCGAGGCCGTGGAAGAAGCCATGAACGTCTGCCGGGCGATCACCGGCGCCCGCGAGGTCAACCTGATGGGCGCCTGCGCCGGGGGCATGACCATCGCCGCCCTGCAAGGCCACCTGCAAGCCAAGCGCCAGTTGCGCCGGGTCGCCAGTGCCACCTACCTGGTGAGCTTGCTGGACAGCCAGATCGACAGCCCGGCCACGCTGTTCATCGACGAGCAGACCCTCGAAGCCGCCAAGCGTCGCTCCTACCAGAAAGGCATCCTCGATGGCCGTGACCTGGCCCGGGTGTTCGCCTGGATGCGCCCCAACGATCTGATCTGGACTTACTTCATCAACAACTATCTGCTGGGCAAGGAGCCTCCGGCCTTCGACATCCTCTACTGGAACAACGACTGCACCCGCCTGCCGGCGGCTTACCACGGCGACCTGCTGGACTTCTTCAAGCACAACCCACTGACCCATCCCGGCGGCCTGGAAGTGTGCGGCACGCCCATCGACCTGCAGAAAGTGACGGTGGACAGCTTCAGCGTGGGCGGCATCAATGATCACATCACGCCGTGGGACGCGGTGTATCGCTCGACCCTGTTGCTGGGTGGCGAAAAACGCTTCGTGCTTTCCAACAGCGGCCATGTCCAGAGCATCCTCAACCCGCCGGGCAACCCCAAGGCCAACTTCATCGAAAGCGCAAAATTGAGCAGCGACCCACGGGCCTGGTACTACGACGCCAAGCACGTCGAAGGCAGTTGGTGGACCCCATGGCTGGGCTGGATCCAGGAGCGTTCCGGCGCCCAGCACGAAACCCAGATGACCTTGGGCAATGCGAACTACCCGCCTCTGGACGCAGCTCCCGGCACCTATGTTCGCGTGCGCTGAAGGCCTTACCCCACGGCCAGGCGATTGGCCGTGGCATGACTTGATCATTAAGAAGACCGGATGAAAACCCGCGACCGCATCCTTGAATGTGCCCTGCAATTGTTCAACGAAAAGGGCGAACCGAACGTCTCCACCATGGAAGTTGCCAACGAAATGGGCATCAGCCCGGGCAACCTCTATTACCACTTTCATGGCAAGGAACCGCTGATCCTCGGGTTGTTCGAGCGATTCCAGGGCGAACTGGCACCGCTGCTGGACCCTCCGGCGGACGTGCAATTGGCGCCGGAAGACTACTGGCTGTTCCTGCACTTGATCGTCGAGCGCCTGGCGCAGTACCGCTTTCTGTTCCAGGACCTGTCGAACCTGGCCGGGCGCCTGCCGAAGCTGGCCAAGGGTATCCGCCAATTGCTCAATGCCCTGAAGCGCACCCTCGCCTCACTGCTGGCGCAGCTCAAGGCCCAAGGATTGCTGGTCAGCGATACCCAGGCCCTGGGGCAGTTGGTGGAGCAGATCACCATGACCTTGCTGTTCTCCCTGGACTACCAGCGGATCCTGGATCGCGAGGGCGAGGTTCGGCTGGTGGTCTACCAGATCATGATGCTGGTGGCCCCGCACCTGCCGCCCGCGACCAAGGTCGCGACTGAGCAACTGGCGTTGCGCTACCTGGAAGAACACGAGTAACCCAGTGTGACGCTCGTCCCCACGCTCCGCGTGGGGATGCAGCCCGGGACGCTCCGCGTCCCAAACAGCGGAACGCAGAGCGTCCCCGGAGGCATTCCCACGCGGGAGCGTGGGAACGAGCACCCGACCTTCACAGGCCGGGCGTTTTTGCATGTCCCGCAGAAATCAGGACTGGGTGGTAGGCGTCGATGGAGCCGGCGCTGGAGTTGGCGTGGCGACCGGGGTCGGAGCGGCGGCGGAGTTCGCCGGGCTCGTCAGGGTCGCCGGTTTGGCGGCCGCGGTCGGCGCCTTCGGTGCAGCGGCTTTCGGCGCAGCCGGTTTTTTCACGGCCGGTTTTTTCGCCGCAGCAGGTTTGGCCGCCGCTTTTGCCGCAGGCTTGGCGGCGGGTTTCGCTGCCGGTTTGGCAGCGGCCGTTTTAGCCGCGGGTTTGGCCGCAGGCTTGGCTGCCGCTTTGGCCGCAGGTTTGGCCGCTACCGGTTTGGCCGCCGCCTTGGCAGCAGGCTTGGCCGCAGCAGTTTTAGCCGCGGGCTTGGCCGCTGCTTTCGCCGCAGGTTTGGCAGCGGGTTTCGCCGCAGCCTTGACCAGTGGCTTGGCCGCCGTTTTAGCGGCCGGCTTGGCCGCTGCAGTCTTGGTCGCCACCGGTGCGACTTTGGCGCCTGTGAGTTTTTCGATCTGCTTGGTCAGGGTGTCGACCTTGCTGTGCAGTGCCTTGACTTCATTACGGCTCGGCACACCCAGGCGCGAGATCGCACTGTTCAGGCGCTTGTCGAAAGCCCCTTCCAGTTCGTCCCATTTGCCCAGTGCACGATCCTTCACGCCGCCGATTCGCGACTTGGCGGACTCGGCAGAGTCCTTGGCTGCATCGACTTGTTTGCCGACTGCCGTCTTGGTGAGTTTTTCGGCCTTTTCGCCGTCCTTAACCAGGGACTCGAAGAGCTTGCTGCCGTCAGTGTCGATCTTCGAGTACACGCCTAAACCAGCAAGCCAGATTTTGCGGGAATACTTTTCAATCTTCCCGGCCCACGAGCTGCCCTCTTTTTCTGTGATTTTTTTGCCAGCCATCCCGTTCTCCTTAATGTTTACGCGCGACACGTTCGAGCAATGCTGTCAGCTCATCGAGCTTAGCAGAGAGTGTCTCAACGTCATGTTTAGACGGAATGCCGATACGATTCAAGGCACTTGCAACACGGGCATCGAATACCTTCTCGACTTTATCGAGTTGTACTTCAACCCGGGCCTTGAAAGTATTGACCTCGCTCTTGGCTTCAATCAATTCGCTGTTAGCCGCTTCAAGTTTTCCGGCAATCTTCTTTTTGCCTTTGGTTTCAATAACTTCGCCAGCCTTTACCAACTCCTGAAAGTACTCGCTGCCTTCCTGGCCGACCTTCGTGTAGGCGCCCAGGCCCGCCAGCCAGATCTTGCGCGCGTACGTTTTCACGTCGCTGAGCGTGGAAGATTCAACGTCGGTTTTTTTCTTCAAAATAACTTTGGCCATGGTGCACCTCACTCGAAAAAAGGTTTGAGGAACTGCCCGCACATGGACGGGCTCAGGCACAAAGTAGTGAGAATAATTAGAAAGGGCACCCTAACAACTGACACAAAACCTGAGGGCGATGACTTCCCCTGTGGGAGCGAGCTTGCTCGCGATGGCGGAGTGTCAGCCAACCTTGATGTGACTGAAACAATGCAATCGCGAGCAAGCTCGCTCCCACAGGTGGACAGGTGGTGAACTTGAGTGCTGCATCCTCCTTTCGGTCGATCAGGCCAACGCCTTATCCAACGCCTTTTCGATTTCTGTCTTGATCGTGCCGCTCATGGCCGACATCAACATGCCCAGCTCCACGTCGACGCGGATCGAGTCGTCGCCCACATGCACTTCGCCCTTGACCCCGGAACGCTTGAGTTTCAGGGTGTCGCCCTCCCACTGCGGCTCCAGGCCATAGCTGTCGGACAACTTCTGCGCCAGCTTGTCGGCTTTCTCTCGCGCCACTTCCTTGCCCAGGCCATGGGCACGCTCAACAGTTATACGGGCCATCGGGTGACTCCTGTTTTATCGGGACTTGCCTGAACGTTTCAGACCCTGGCTGCGTCAAAACGTCCCGGCGGTAGCCCATCTTACCTTCAGCCTTGCCAAGACAAAGCCCTCCACCGGGATTAGAATGTCCCGCATTCTTTTTTGGTGACCGCGATATGACTGATCAGCGCAAAGGCAGCGATGCCGAACCCACCACTCACTTCGGCTTCAAGAACGTGCCGGAAAGCCAGAAAGCGGAAAAAGTCGCTGAGGTTTTCCACTCCGTAGCCGCCAAGTATGACTTGATGAACGACCTGCTCTCGGGCGGCATGCACCGCCTGTGGAAGCGTTTCGCGATCGAACTGTCGGGCGTGCGCAGCGGCAATCGCGTATTGGACATCGCCGGCGGCACGGGCGACCTGACGAAGAAGTTTTCCCACATCGTCGGGCCGACCGGCCAGGTGGTCCTGGCCGACATCAACGAGTCCATGCTCAAGGTCGGTCGCGACCGCCTGCTGGACCTGGGTGTGGCCGGCAACGTCGAGTTCGTCCAGGCCGACGCTGAAAAGCTGCCGTTCCCCGACAACCATTTCGACTGCGTGACCATCGCCTTCGGTCTGCGCAACGTCACCCACAAGGAAGATGCCCTGCGCTCGATGCTGCGCGTGCTCAAGCCCGGTGGCCGCCTGCTGGTGCTGGAGTTCTCCAAGCCAACCAATGCGCTGATGTCCAAGGCCTATGACGCCTACTCGTTCGCCTTCATGCCGCTGATGGGCAAGCTGATCACCAACGACTCGGAAAGCTATCGCTACCTGGCCGAATCGATCCGCATGCACCCGAACCAGGAAACCCTGAAGTCGATGATGGTCGAGGCCGGTTTCGACCGCGTGACCTACCACAACATGACCGCAGGCATCGTTGCCCTGCATCGCGGCATCAAACCCTGATGCTGCTCACCGGCCTGCTCGCCAGCGTCGAACTGGGCCTCAACCGGGTGCTGCGCCTGGACAGCACGGCGCTCGCGCGCCTGGCGCACTTGAGCGGCAAGGTGATTGCCGTCGACTGCCGCAGCCCGACGTTGCGGTTGTTCATCCTGCCCAGCGACGAAGGCCTGATGCTCGCCGCGCACTGGGAGGCCGAGGCCGACTGCACGCTGCGCGCCCCGGCGTCGAGCCTGCTGAACCTGGCCCTGGGCAAGGACAAGACCGCGGTGCTGCATAGCCCCGACGTGGAGCTCGACGGCGACAGCGGCGTACTGCTGGAGCTGGCGGCGATTCTCCAGGACCTGGAGCTGGACTGGGAATACGAAGTGTCCCGCTGGATCGGTCCGGTGGCGACCCAATTGCTCAGCGGTCATTTGCGCAGCCGCGGCCGCTGGTATCGGCAGGGGTTCGCCAGCCTTGGGCAGAATCTGAGTGAATACCTGGCCGAAGAATCGCGTACCCTCGTAGGCCAACGCGAAGCACAAGCCCGTTTTAATGAACTGGACCAGATCAAACTTGACCTGGAACGTCTCGAGGCGCGTTTCGAGCGCCTTTCCCGATCCCTTGAAACCAAGCGATAACGCATGAAGCTGCTTGCCGTCCGCCGTTTGTTGCGCATCCAGCGCGTCGTGATCCGCTACCGCCTCGATGACCTGCTGTTCGCCCTGCCGCTGCCCTGGTTTCTCCTGGCCCTGCGCTTCGTGCTGCCATGGCGCTGGTTTCCCCGGCGAACGCTGGACCTGAGTCGCGGTGCGCGCTTGCGCCTGGCCTTGCAGGACCTGGGGCCGATTTTCATCAAGTTCGGACAGATCCTTTCGACCCGGCGCGACCTGTTGCCCGAAGACATCGCCGATGAACTGATGCGCCTGCAAGACCGCGTGCCGCCGTTCGATTCCAAGGTGTCGGTAGCGCTGATCGAGGAGCAACTGGGCAAGAAGATCAGCGAAGTCTTCAGCCGTTTCGACGTCGAGCCCCTGGCCTCGGCCTCCGTCGCCCAGGTTCACGCCGCCCAGCTCAAGAGCGGCGAAGAAGTGGTGGTCAAAGTCATCCGCCCGGGCCTCAAGCCGATCATTGCCCAGGACCTGGCGTGGCTGTTCATCCTCGCCCGCGCCGCCGAGCGGTTGTCGGCCGATGCCCGCCTGCTGCACCCGGTGGACGTGGTCCAGGACTACGAAAAAACCATCTACGATGAACTCGACCTGCTGCGCGAGGCGGCCAACGCCAGCCAGCTGCGCCGCAACTTCGAAGGTTCGCCGCTGCTGTATGTGCCGCAAGTCTATTGGGACTGGTGCCGGCCGAAAGTACTGGTGATGGAGCGTATCTACGGCATCCAGGTCACCGACCTGGCGACCCTGGCCGACCAGCGTACCGACATGAAGATGCTCGCCGAACGCGGCGTGGAAATCTTCTTCACCCAGGTGTTTCGCGACAGCTTCTTCCATGCCGACATGCACCCGGGCAACATCTTCGTCAGCACGGTGCAGCCGTGGAGTCCGCAGTACATTGCCATCGACTGCGGCATCGTCGGCAGCCTGACCCCGGAAGACCAGGACTACCTGGCGCGCAACCTGTTCGCCTTCTTCAAGCGTGACTACCGTCGCGTCGCGCAACTGCACATCGATTCGGGCTGGGTGCCGGCCGAGACCAAGCTCAACGAGTTCGAAGCGGCGATACGTACCGTGTGCGAACCGATCTTCGAAAAACCGTTAAAAGATATTTCCTTCGGCCAGGTGCTGATGCGCCTGTTCCAGACCGCGCGACGCTTCAACATGGAAGTCCAGCCACAGTTGGTGCTGTTGCAGAAAACCCTGCTGAACATCGAAGGCCTCGGCCGCCAGCTGTATCCGGACCTCGACCTGTGGAACACCGCCCAACCGTTCCTCGAACGCTGGATGCGCGAGCGCGTCAGCCCCAAAACCTTGCTGGGCAACGTGCAAAGCCAGTTCGAGCAGCTCCCGCACCTGGCCAACATGACCCGCGACCTGCTCGAACGCATGTCCCAACCCCACGCCCACGATCCGGCGCCGCCGTGGCAGCGACGCAAGGACGACTGGCTGTTGCGCCTGCTGGGCGCCGCTCACCTGGGAGGCGGCGCAGTGCTGGCGACCGGTGGGCCGCTGAGCCAGCTGGGGCACTGGCCCGCCGGTATCATGATGGTGGTCGGTCTGTATCTGGTCGTTCGCCGATAGCACGGATCAGTTGCAAGCGATAAGCTGCAAGCCTCAAGCTAAAACGGTTGAACCTATCGCCCAACCCAACACAGAATCGCTTTTACTTGCAGCCTGAAGCTTAAAGCTTGCCGCTGCCGTCAGGACCAACGATGAAAAACTGGCAGGACGAGATCAAATGGGACGCTGACGGCCTGGTGCCGGCCATCGCCCAGGACCACAAGACCGGGCGCGTATTGATGATGGCCTGGATGAACCGCGAAGCGCTGGCCCTGACCGCCGCCGAGAACCGCGCCATCTATTGGTCACGTTCTCGTGGCAAGCTGTGGCGCAAAGGTGAAGAGTCCGGGCACGTGCAGCACCTGCATGAGATGCGCCTGGACTGCGACGGCGACGTCATCATCCTGATGGTCGAGCAAGTCGGTGAGATTGCCTGCCACACCGGCCGTCAAAGCTGCTTCTATCGCGTCTTCGAGAACGGCGACTGGAAAACCGTCGACCCTGTGCTCAAGGACCCGCATGCCATTTATTCAGGACATACCCATGAGTGACACCCTGACCCGCCTGGCCCAGGTGCTGGAAGAGCGCAAGGGCGCCGCGGCCGACAGTTCCTATGTCGCCAGCCTGTACCACAAGGGCTTGAACAAGATTCTGGAGAAAGTCGGCGAAGAGTCGGTCGAGACCATCATCGCCGCCAAGGACGCCGCCATCAGTGGCGATTGCAGCGACGTGATCTACGAGACCGCCGACCTGTGGTTCCACAGCCTGGTCATGCTGGCCCAACTGGGGCAGCATCCGCAGGCCGTACTGGATGAACTGGACCGTCGCTTCGGTCTGTCCGGGCACGTCGAGAAAGCCTCGCGCCCGTCCGCCTGATCAACTTTTGAGAGGAATAGCCACATGGGTATTTTTGACTGGAAACACTGGGTCGTCATCCTGGTCGTCGTGGTGCTGGTGTTCGGTACCAAGAAACTGAAAAACCTCGGCACCGATGTCGGTGAGTCGATCAAGGGCTTTCGCAAGGCCATGAACGATGATGAAAAACCGGCCGACCCGTCTGCGACTCCTGGCCAACCCGCGCAGCCGACCCAACCGGTACACCCCCAGGCCAGCCAGCCTGTGAATGCGCCGCACACCATCGACGTGCAGGCCCAGAAAGTCGAAGAGCCCGTCCGCAAAGACTCGTGAGCACTGACTAATGTTTGGGATCAGCTTCACTGAACTGCTGCTCGTCGGCCTCGTCGCCCTGCTGGTACTGGGCCCCGAGCGCCTGCCGGGTGCTGCGCGCACCGCCGGTCTGTGGATCGGCCGTTTGAAGCGCAGCTTCAATGCGATCAAACAGGAAGTTGAACGTGAGATCGGTGCCGACGACATCCGTCGGCAACTTCACAACGAACATATTCTGTCCCTGGAGCAGGAAGCGCGGAAAATCTTCACGCCGACCCAACAGGAACCGACGCCAGTCCAGCCCATGGCCGAGCCGACGGCGGTTTCCCAAGCGCCAGAGGGTGGCGCGTCGGTGGCTGAACCGACGCCAGTGACACCGCCGACAGCGGATACAGCGCCCCCCGCGGTCACTGCGCCTAACGATCCTACTTTGCCGCCGCGAGCCCCATGAGCGATATCCCAGAGAACGACCAGCCGATGCCGCTGGTATCGCACCTCACCGAGTTGCGCACCCGTCTGCTGCGTTGCGTCGCGGCGGTTTTCATCATCTTCGCCGGGCTGTTTTCCTTCACCCAGCAGATCTACACCTTCGTCTCCACGCCGCTGCGCCAGTACCTGCCGGTAGGCGCGACAATGATCGCCACCGACGTGTCGTCGCCGTTCCTGACGCCACTGAAGCTGACGATGATGGTCTCGCTGTTCCTGGCGATCCCGGTGATCCTGCACCAGATCTGGGGCTTCATCGCACCGGGCCTGTACAAGCATGAAAAGCGCATCGCCGTGCCGCTGCTGGTGTCCAGTATCCTGCTGTTCTACACCGGCATGGCCTTCGCCTATTACCTGGTGTTCCCACTGATCTTCAAGTTCTTCGCCGCCGCCACCCCGGCGGGCGTGGAAATGATGACCGACATCAGCAGCTACCTGGATTTCGTCATGACGCTGTTCTTCGCCTTCGGCGTGGCGTTCGAAATCCCGGTGGCCGTGGTGCTGCTGGTGTGGATCGGCGTGGTCGACGTGGCGTATTTGAAGAAGATCCGCCCCTACGTGATCATCGGCTGCTTTGTGGTCGGCATGATCCTGACCCCGCCGGACATCTTCTCCCAGACCCTGCTCGCGGTGCCGATGTGGCTGCTGTTCGAGATCGGCATCCTGTTCGGTGGCCTGGTGCGCAAGCGCCGGGAAGAAGAGCCCGAGGAACAACCGGTCGATGACCACAACGACCAGCCGCCAGCGACACAAGCGTGAACCTGCTGCTGCTCGAAGAGGCCGACTTCATCGGGCCCGACCGCGTGATCCTGAGCGATCGCCGGTTGACCCACATGCAGGAAGTCCATCGCAGCGCCGTCGGTGACAGCCTGCGGGTCGGGCGTATCGGTGGGTTGATGGGTACGGCCCAGGTGCTGCGCCTGGAAGCCCGCGAAGCCGAACTGCAAGTGACCCTCGACCAGCCAGCGCCGGCCAAGTTGCCGCTGACCCTGGTACTGGCCCTGCCGCGTCCGAAAATGCTCCGACGGGTGTTCCAGACCGTCGCCACCATGGGCGTGCCGCGTGTGGTGCTGGTCAACAGCTATCGCGTGGAAAAGAGCTTTTGGCAGACACCGTTCCTCGAGCCCGAGGCCATCCGTGAGCAACTGATCCTGGGCCTGGAACAAGCCCGGGACAGCGTGCTGCCGGAAATCATCATCGAAAAACGCTTCAAGCCCTTCGTCGAGGACCGCCTGCCGGCCATCGTGAACGGCACCCTCGGACTGGTCGGCCACCCTGGCAACCACCCGCCCTGCCCGCGAGCGCTAACAGAACCGGTGACCTTGGCCATCGGGCCCGAAGGCGGTTGGATTCCCTACGAGATCGACCTGCTGGGCAAGGCCGGCCTGCAACCGGTACAACTGGGTGAGCGGATCCTGCGGGTCGAGACCGCGGTTACAGCGCTGCTTGCGCGTCTGTTCTGATCCTCTGCGGCCTGATGCTCCCCTCGCCACAAGTCAGCGAGTTCAATATCTTCCGCTCATTTCTACAGATCCCTCCCTGAAGGCCGATATAGCACGGATAAAACAAAATAAGCGCTGCGAGGGAGTATCGGCATGTTCCAGTGGTTTGCCCAGAGTCTGGGAAATGTAAGCGTCAATCGCAAACTCGGCGCAGGCTTCGGCCTTGTGCTGTTCCTGACCTTGATGATCGCGTTTACCGGCTGGACCGGCCTGGGCAACGTGATCAGCCGTGGCGACAAGCTGGGGTTCATCTCCGAACTCAGCGGGTTGACCAAGGACTTGCGCCTGGCGCGCATGGACTACTACAACTCTCGTGGAGAAAACGGTCCGCAGGAGGTCAACGATCTGATTGGCAAGCTCGACGCGGGGCTCAAGACCGCTCGCGAGCTGATTGAACAGCCGGACGATGTTGCACTGATCGACCAGCAACTGGCCGCCGTCGCCGAATACAAAAGCGCCTTCGCCGAGATGATCCTCGCCACCGCCAGCCGTGAAGACGCCCGCAGCAAACTCGGCGCCAACGCCGACAACGCCGTGGCCCGCGTCGCCGAAGTGGAAAAAACGCTGCTGCAAGGCGGTGACGTCACCCAGTTCAACAGCGTGGTGAGCCTGAGCAAGGCGATCCAACAGGCGCGCTATCAGGTTCGCGGCTACACCTACAGTGGCAAAAGCGAGGCCCAACAACCGGCCATCGATGCAATTACCGATGTCCTGAAACTGCTTGCACGTTTGCCGGCCCAGTTGCCTGAAGAACACGCCGACAGGCTCCAGCAGGCCAGCGACTCGATGAACCTCTATCGAGCGGCGGTTAGCCAGTTCCGCGATTCCCAGCTTGATACCGCCGTAGCACTCAAGCGCATGGCCGAGCAAGGCGAAGTGTTGCTCGAAGCCAGCCAAAAGTTGACCGTCTCCCAGACCGGCGTGCGTGACCGTGATGCGGCCGAGGCCAAGACCTTCCTGATCGGGGCCGCAACCCTGGCCCTCTTGTTCGGCATCATCTCAGCCTTGGCGATCACCCGGCAGATCGTCGGCCCCTTGAGCCAGACCCTCAAGATCGCCGAGGGCGTGGCCGCCGGCGACCTGACCCACGACCTCAACTCCGAGCGCCGCGACGAACTGGGCCAGCTGCAGCGGGCCATGCAGCGCATGACCGTGGGCCTGCGCCAATTGATCGGCGGCATCAGCCAAGGCGTCACACAGATTGCCAGCGCCGCCGACCAGCTCTCGGCCGTTACCGAGCAGACCAGCGCTGGCGTCAACAGCCAGAAAGTGGAAACCGACCAGGTCGCTACCGCGATGCACGAAATGACCGCCACCGTGCAGGAAGTGGCACGTAATGCCGAGGAAGCCTCCGAAGCCGCCCTCGCCGCCGACCAGCAGGCACGCGAAGGTGAAAAAGTGGTTGGCGAAGCCATCGCCCAGATCGAACGCCTGGCCCTCGAAGTGGGCAACTCCACCGCGGCGATGGGCGACTTGAAGCGTGAAAGCGACAAGATCGGCAGCGTGCTCGACGTGATCAAGTCCGTCGCCCAGCAAACCAACCTGCTGGCCCTCAACGCCGCCATCGAAGCGGCCCGTGCAGGGGAAGCCGGACGTGGCTTTGCGGTCGTGGCCGATGAGGTTCGCAGCCTGGCGCAGCGCACCCAGAAGTCCACCGAAGAAATCGAAGAGCTGATCGTCGGCCTGCAATCGGGCACCCAGCAGGTCGCGACCATCATGGACAACAGTCGCAACCTGACCGACAACAGCGTCGAGCTGACCCGCCGCGCCGGTGGCTCACTGGAAAACATCACTCGCACGGTCTCGGCGATCCAGTCGATGAACCAACAGATCGCCGCAGCCGCCGAGCAACAAAGCGCCGTGGCCGAGGAAATCAACCGCAGCGTGCTGAACGTACGTGACGTGTCCGAACAAACCGCCGCCTCCAGCGAACAAACCGCCGCCTCCAGCGCCGAACTGGCGCGGCTGGGCGTTCATTTGCAGACATTGGTGGGGCGGTTCAAGGTCTGACACCCTGGCGAGGGAGCTTGCTCCCTCGCCACGGGAATACACCCGCCTATTTCCTACAGATCGCCACAACATGGTCGATACTCTTCTCATAAAGCCTATAAAAGGTTCGAGGGAGTATCAGCATGTTCAGTTGGCTGACCGAAAAGCTGGGAAATGTAAGCGTCAATCGCAAACTGGGTTTCGGTTTTGGCCTGGTACTGCTCATGACCGTCCTGAGCACCTTCGCCGGCTGGAACAGCCTGAGTAGTGTGATCAGCCGCGCAGATAAGCAGGCTTCCATCGCCGAGCTCAACGAGCTGGACAAGGATCTGCGCGTCGCCCGTCTCGACTATGAAATGCGTCGCGGTGAACAAGGACCGACAGCCGTCAGCGAACTCTTGGTCAAGCTGCAGGAAGGCACGCACGCCTCCCTCAAAACGTTTACGCGTGCCTCGGACCTGGAAATGCTCAATCAGCAATTGGCGACGCTCGACGAGTACAAACGTGCCTTTGCCGACATGACCCAGGCAACCCAGAACCGCGAATCAGCCCGATACAAGCTGGGGGCCAACGCCGACAACGCCGTGGCCAAGGTGAAGGAGGTCGAAGATGCCTTGCGCCAAGGCGACAGCGTCCCTCTATTCAACGACGTGGTTGAGCTGAGCAAGCTCATCCAACAAGCGCGCTACCAGGTCCGGGGCTACACCTACAGCGGCAAGGCCGAAGCCGAGCAACCGGCGCTGGAGGCCATTGATAACGTCTTGAAAAACCTGGAAGTCCTGCCAAGCAAGCTGCCGGAGCAGTACACCGCCAACCTGCAACAGGCCACCGAATCGATGAAGGCCTATCGCGCCGCAGTCGGTCAGTACCGAGACTCTCAGGTAGCCAATGCCTCAGCCCTCAAGCGAATGCTGGAGCAAGACACCCGTTTGAACGATTTAAGCCACCGATTGACTGCCTCCCAGACAGAGAAGCGTGATCAGGAGACGATTCACGCGAAAGAGGCGTTGATCATCGTCACCCTCCTGGCCTTGGCGTTTGGCCTGCTGGCAGCGTGGATCATTACCCGGCAAATCGTCGTTCCGCTGCAACACACCCTGGTTGCAGTCGAACGCGTCGCTTCGGGCGACCTGAGCCATAACCTTGAAGTCAATCGTCGCGACGAAATGGGCCAGCTGCAAAGCAGCCTGCAACGCATGGTGATCAGCCTGCGGCAGCTGATCGGCGGTATCAGCGATGGGGTTACGCAAATCGCCAGCGCCGCCGAACAGCTCTCGGCCGTCACCGAGCAGACCAGTGCCGGGGTCAATAGCCAGAAAATGGAAACCGATCAGGTCGCCACTGCCATGAATGAAATGACTGCCACGGTGCAGGAAGTGGCACGCAACGCCGAAGAAGCCTCCGAAGCCGCCGTCGCCGCCGACCAGCAGGCGCGCGAGGGCGAAAGGGTCGTCGGCGAAGCCATCGCCCAGATCGAGCGTCTGGCCAAGGAAGTGGGTAACTCCACCACGGCGATGGGCGATTTGAAGCGTGAAAGCGACAAGATCGGCAGCGTGCTGGACGTGATCAAGTCCGTGGCCCAACAGACCAACCTGCTGGCCCTCAACGCCGCCATCGAAGCGGCCCGTGCAGGGGAAGCCGGACGTGGCTTTGCGGTGGTGGCCGATGAGGTTCGCAGCCTGGCGCAGCGCACCCAGAAGTCCACCGAAGAAATCGAAGAACTGATCGTTGGCCTGCAGAGCGGTACCGAAAAAGTCTCGACGATCATGGACAGCAGCCGCGGTCTCACCGACAGCAGTGTCGAACTGACCCGCCGCGCTGGTGGCTCGCTGGAAAACATCACCCGCACCGTCTCGGCGATCCAGTCGATGAACCAACAGATCGCCGCGGCGGCCGAGCAGCAGAGTGCTGTGGCTGAGGAGATCAACCGTAGTGTGCTGAATGTGCGTGATGTGTCGGAGCAGACGGCGTCGTCCAGTGAGGAGACTGCCGCCTCCAGTGCTGAGCTGGCGCGGTTGGGGGTGCATTTGCAGGCGTTGGTGGGGCGGTTCCGGGTTTGATGCCTTCGGCCCACCACTCGTTGCCTCGCCTAGGCTCGGCATGCCCTCACTCCGGCATTGCTCCGTGGGCCCGTTAGATCTGTGGGAGCAAAGCTTGCTCGCGATAGCGGTCTGTCAGGCAACATCAATACTGACTGCCCCGCCGCCTTCGCGAGCAGGCTCGCTCCCACATAGGTTTTTGGGTCGTTTATAAAATCAGCGTCCACCGCCGATCCCTGTGGGAGCGGGCTTGCTCGCGATGGCGGTGGGTCTGCTTGCATCAATGATGGATGTACCGGCCTCTTCGCGAGCAAGCTTTGCTCCCACAGGCCCTGCTCGAACAGATCTGATGGGTGTACGACCGGGAGAGCCAGGTCGGCTGTCATGCCGCCTCGCGAGCAAGCTTTGCTCCCACAGGTCCTGCTCAAACAGATCTGATGGGTGTGTACGACCGGGAGAGCCAGGTCGGCTGTCAGGCCGCCTCGCGAGCAAGCTTTGCTCCCACAGGTCCTGCTCAAACAGACCTGATGGGTGTACGACCGGGAGAGCCAGGTCGGCTGTCAGGCCGCCTCGCGAGCAAGCTTTGCTCCCACAGGCCCTGCTTAAACAGATCTGATGGGTGTACGACCGGGAGAGCCAGGTCGGCTGTCAAGCCGCCTCGCGAGCAAGCTTTGCTCCCACAGGACCTGCTCAAACAAGTCTGATGGGTGTACGACCGTGAGAGCCAGGTCGGCTACTAGGCCGCCTCGCGGTGGACGTTGATCTCAGGCGCCCCGTTAACCACGCTGGCCGAACGCAGGCATTGTGGAGTGGGCATCCCGGCATGGATGCCGGGATAGCCGCGCTGGGCCATGGATGGCCCTTCGCGGCGG
>NZ_LMDO01000007.1:0-142401 GCF_001425105.1 Pseudomonas sp. Root401
CAGATGGAAGGTGGCTGGGCCTCGACCTACCTGATCGACCAGTCCAAGACCCGCCTGGAGCGCCTGGGCTTCTTCAAGGAAGTCAACGTCGAGACCCCGGCCGTACCGGGCGTCGATGACCAGGTCGATGTGAACTACAGCGTCGAAGAGCAGGCTTCCGGCTCGATCAGCGCCAGCGTCGGTTTCTCGCAAAGCGCCGGTCTGATTCTGGGCGGCTCGATCACCCAGAACAACTTTCTCGGCACCGGCAACTACGCCAGCCTGGGCCTGACCCGCTCGTCCTACCAAAGCAAGTACAACATCGGCTTTACCGACCCCTACTTCACGCCGGACGGCGTGAGCCTGGGTTACAACGCGTTCTATAACGCCACCGACTACAACGAATACTACGATGACGATAATTCGTACTATTCCATCAACAGCTACGGCGCCGGCACCTCCCTCGGCTACCCGATCAATGAAACCTCACGGTTGAATTTCGGCGTGACGGTGCAACATGACAGCATCGAACCAGGGACCTACAGCGCCGATGAGATCTACGATTTCATCGAGCGCGAAGGCAAGGACTTCACCAACTTCAAGGCCAACCTCGGCTGGTCGGAATCGACCCTGAACAAGGGCGTGCTGGCCACCCGTGGGCATTCGCAAAGCCTGAACCTGATGGCGACGGTGCCCGGCAGCGACCTGGGCTTCTACAAGATCGACTACACCGGGCAGACGTTCCTGCCGGTCAGCGACGCTACCTCGCTGCGCTTGCACACCAAGCTCGGCTACGGCAACAGCTACGGTTCGACCGACGGCCTGCCGTTCTATGAAAACTACACCGCCGGTGGCGAAGGCTCGGTGCGCGGTTTTGAAAGCGGCACCCTCGGCCCGCGCAACACACCGGCCACCGGCACCTATGCCAGTGCCGGCCAAGCGTACTACTCCGACCGGGACACCGAGTCACTGGGCGGCAACATACTCATCACCGGCGGCGTGGAATACCTGTTCCCACTGCCCTTCATCAAAGACAACAAATCACTGCGCACCTCGGTGTTCTGGGACGTGGGCAGCGTCTATTCCGACAAGTGCTACCTGAGCACCACCCAGGGATGCGACGGGGTCGATCTCAGCCAGATGGCCAGCTCGGTAGGGGTCGGGGTGACCTGGTATAGCCCGCTGGGCCCGTTGAGCGCCAACGTGGCCTTTCCGGTCCGAACGCCGGATTACGCTGATACGCAGGTGTTTCAGTTTTCCTTGGGGCAAACGTTCTGAAAGCGCTGGCCGGAACTGGTCGTAGGGCACGGACCTGCTATCTTGGATACAGACCTGAGTAGTTGCGATCCCATACGTATCCAGGTTTGAGCAATGGAGTGATGAAGTTGGAAGCAGTGGAACTGCTCGTTATTGATGAATGGAGCACATCATCTCTACGTGGCGAGTGTGATGTCATCATCGTCAATTACAATGCCGGTGAGCTTCTGTTGGCGTGTGTAAGGTCGGCGTTTGCCGCTGGCGCTTCCAGCGTGATCGTGGTGGACAACGACTCCCACGACGATAGTCTGATGCTGGTGGAGCGAACCCACGCTGTCGGCGACTCGCTTCAAATCGTACGCAATGCCGCCAACCTCGGCTTCGCCGTGGCGTGCAACCAAGGTGCCCGCCTGTCAGCGGCCCCCAATTTATTTTTCTTGAACCCGGACACCGTACTGGCCGCCGATGCCATAGACCACTTGCTGCTGGCGCTGCGTAGCGCGCCAGAGATCGGCATGGTCGGAGGGTTCCTGTGCAACCCGGACGGCAGCGAGCAAGCCGGTGGGCGCCGGGTATTTCCAACACCCAGACGCGCCTTCATGCGGGCTTTCGGACTTTCGCGGCTCTCAGGACTTTTCCCATCGCTGTTGTCCGACTTTTTATTGCACAAGGAGCCGCTACCCGGCACCCCCATTGTCGTTGAGGCCATTTCCGGGGCTTGCATGCTGGTCAAGCGCGAAGCGATCGAGAGTGTCGGGTTGTGGGACGAAGACTATTTCCTTCATTGCGAGGACCTGGACTGGTGCATGCGCTTCCATCAGGCCGGCTGGCGCGTGTTGTTCGTGCCAGATGCCCGGGTGATGCATGTATTCGGTGGCTGCAGTCGCCAGCGTCCCTATTTCGTCGAATGGCACAAACACCTGGGGATCCTGCGTTTCTATCGCAAGTTTTTCCGCCGCAAATACCCTGCAGTGCTATGGGTCAGCGTGGTGATCGGAGTCTGGTTTCGATTCAGCCTGATGGTCCTTCGCCACGCGGCTACCCGGTTTAAACATGCATGGAACCCACGATAAGAGACCTCAATTGCGGATAGGAATATTGGGCGGCTCCAGCCTCTTGGGCGAGCACACCCTGCCATTGCTGGCACAAACCGGTCTCCCGACGAGCGTCTTCACTCGAAGCCTGCCCACGGTGTCCTGCCCCGGTGTGACGTGGCGAAATGCTGACGACTGGCACGGACTGACGCTGGACACCTTCCTGTCATTCGCCCCCGCCTGGGTGGTACCCGACTATCTGGAGCGCCTGGCCAGCGCCCGCGTCAAGCGCGTTGTCGTGCTGTCCTCCACAAGCCGTTTTGCCAAGCAAACATCGCCCGATGCTCGGGAACGGGACGTGGCGCAACGCTTGATACGCGCAGAAGAACAGCTTGAGCAGTGGGCGATCGAACGACAAGTCGAATGGGTGATCCTGCGACCGACCATGATCTATGGCTTTGGTCGCGACAAGAACATCTCGCAAATAGCACGTTTCATTCAGCGCTTCGGATTTTTCCCGCTTATCGGGGGCGGAACCGGACTGCGCCAGCCGGTGCATGCTGGTGACGTGATCCAGGCGTGCCTGTCCGCCATGAGTACGCCTGGCTTGCCCAGTGGCGGCTACAACCTCTCAGGGGGGGAAGTCTTGCCGTATCACACGATGGTGAGGCGAATATTCCAGGCCATGGGACGTCCGGAGCGAACGCTGCCCCTCCCTGCACAGGTATTAAGCCGGGGCGTTTCGATCATGCGGTGTCTGCCACGCTATCGACATCTTTCAAGTGCGCTGGTGGCGCGGATGAACGAGGACTTGGTGTTTGACCATTCGCCCGCCAGTGATTGGCTTGGTTTTGCTCCCAGGGCGTTTCATCTGATGGGTGAGGATTTGCCTGGTCGATAGGTGGGATGGTTTGGGTCTGGATTGCTTAGGGAAAAAAAGGTGCTTCTCTGGGGCGGGGTGTATATCCGTTGCTGCGGTAACGGCCACTTAGGGTTCCGCCCAACGGCGGGTCACTTTTGAAGAGCCCGGAAGCCGGCCCAGTCAAAAGTAACCAAAACGCTTCTGCCCCACCACTCGGTGCCTCGCCTAGGCTCGGCATGCCTGAACGAAGGTATTGCTCCGTGGGCCGCCGCGAAGGGCCATCCATGGCCCAGCGCGGCTAACCCGAGATCAACGTCCACGCCGAGGCGGCCTAGTAGCCGACCTGGCTCTCCCGGCCGTACACCCATCAGAACTGTGGGAGCAAAGCTTGCTCGCGAGACGGCCTGACAGCCGACCTGGCTCTCTCGGCCGTACCCCGATCCAATTGTGGGAGCAAAGCTTGCTCGCGAGGCGGCCTGACAGCCGACCTGGCTCTCTCGGCCGTACACCCATCAGAACTGTGGGAGCAAAGCTTGCTCGCGAGGCGGCCTGACAGCCGACCTGGCTCTCTCGGTCGTACCCCGATCCAATTGTGGGAGCGAGCTTGCTCGCGACGGCGGTGTCACAGTCGATGAGGATGTTGAATGTGATGGCCTTGTCGCGATCTAGCCCTTGTCCCCTGTCTCCACCCCAGGCTCGTCGCGATGAACGTGGGCTTGCCAAGCGCCCCATTTGCTTTCGAAGTACGCCTGGTTTTTGTCCCAGAGGGCCTGGTACTCACCGCTGGCGATCAGCTTCCTGAACGAAGCCTGCCCGTAATGATGGATAAACGCGTCTTCGGCGCAGACCGTCCGGTAGCCAGCCGCCTGCACGCGACGGCTGTAGTCGTCGTCCTCGAACATTCCGATACCGAATGCTTCATCCAGATACCCCACCTCTTCGAGAATGCCTCGGCGAAAGGCGACACAAAACATGGCGAGCATCGAGATATCGAACGACTGCCCCTTGTGGGCTTTGGTGTAGCAGTCTGAAAAATCTTGCATCTGCTGAATGCCGGTGTAGGAAACTTCGATTTTCGCTTCGTTTCCTACCGCATTCGTGACCGGTCCCACCAAGCCGATGCTCGGGTCTCTCAAATGCCTGACCAGCGGATCCAGCCAGCCGTCTGGCACTACCGTGTCGTTATTGAGCAACAGCAGGATGTCACCATCGGCTTCTCGCAAGCCCTGGTTATTGGCCGCAGCGAAGCCTCGGTTGTCCGGGTTGATGATGACCTTCGCGGTCGGCACTTCCTGGCGCAGGCGTTCAAGATAATCGCCCGTACCGTCCTCCGAGCCGTTGTCGACGACAATGAGCTGGTAATTGGGCCAGGTGGTATTACGCAGAATGCTGTTTACACATTGAATCGTCAGATTGAGGTTGTTGTACGTCACGAGCACGATGGAGACTTTTTCATACAGCCCGACGATAGCCAGTTGCATGCTATCGAATCGATCTTTCCAATCATTGGCCCGGGCAAGTTCTACGCGTCGTTTGTACAAGGCCAGGTCGCGCTCGGCCAAGGCACGCTCGATCTGCTCGATGAACTCATCGACCCCGGTTGCGAAGTACAACAGGTCTTTGTAAATGCTCATCTCCGTCAAAGGCGTGGAGATCACCGGCTTGCCTGCACTGATGTACTCGTAGAACTTCACCGGATCGACCGCATGCGTCACGTTGTAGAGCCTGAAGGGAATCAGGCAGGCATCGAAATGATCCAGGTAAAGCGGCATTTGCGAGTAAGGCTTCCTGCCCAGCAACTGGACATTGGGCTTGTGCTCAAGGCCCGCCAGATCGTCGACAAAAATATCCCCCACCAGGATGAAGTTCCACTCTGGCCGCCTGTCTGCCAACGCCGCCAGCAAGGGATAATCGAGCCATTGCGCCAGGGCGCCGTAGTAGCCAATGACAGGCCCGGCAAACCCGCTCAGTACATCATTGGTAAAGCAGTGCTGCCGAAAAAAAGCAAAATCCACCGCGTTTCGGACCAGTACGCAGCGTGGGTTATGGGCGCCCCACTTCTGGTAAAGCAACGCGGCGGAAACCGTCACCAGGTCGGCCTGGGCAATCAGGGTCTTTTCCTCGCTCAGCAGCTGTTCGCCGATGTTCGGGAAACCATCCCAGTCATCCATGCAGTCATAGAGAATGCGCCAGCCATGCATGGCTCGCAGGCTGAGTGCCACGGGGCTCCAGTAAGTAATATGCACTACCGAGAGGGCGGTTCTTATCTGCATATCGGCGACCAGTGCGGCCATGGCGAGCAGCAAAGCCTGATGATTCTCAGGCGTCACCACTTTTTCGTAATACGCCTCTTGCACATCACGCTGCAGCGCCACTTCAAAAATATTGGGCGCCACTGAGGTCAACCGATAGAGCTGTCCCTGTTCCGGCACGCTGGAGGGGACGATATAAAACACCCGGTAACCATTGATCGCAAACTGGTTCATCAACTGTTGCGGTCGCTGGAAGCGTGCAGCCCACTCAATGTTGGCGAAGCAGAGAATATCCAGGCGCCCTTTCGTGGTGAAATCCGGGGCCACGTCAGGGTTCGGCAACGGCTGCGGTGCGGCCGGGTAGACGATTGCAGCGGCCGTCTCGGGGAATTCCTGCGTGGCGCTAAAACCATAACGCATCAACCGGAAAAGCGAGCGCAGCGGTCGGGTGAAACGCCACGAACGGGTGTTTTGCAGGAAGTCGACTTTTGCCAAGGCAATATCGCGCTCATTGATCGCCGCATCTCTTTGAGCCAAGGCGGCGTCGCGGTCGATCAAGGTGCTGTCGAGCTTAAGCACGTGGGTATCCATGCAGTGGAGTGCTGTCGCCCGGCGGCCACATGGAACTGAGGGCCCCCGGTCGGTAGAACGTTGCCGTCAGGCTACGGCGGGAGGAATGACAGCCGCTCACCACGGGCGTGACAGCATGCCAGGAGTTATCCGAACGCACCAGGATCGCCGAGTTGCCCACCAGGGGCTCGATCTCGGCCGCCACGGCAGTGGGATCGTTGCGGTGCAGGATGTTCAGGCACCCGCCGTCGTTGCGATCCCAGGACTCATTGAAATACAGGATATGGGTGACCAGTTTATCGGGCAGGTCCGGATGGGCCCCCAGGCTCGCGCCAGGACCGTAATGAAAAACGTTGACCTCCATCGGCACGCTGCGCAGATCAATCCCGGCCAGCTCCGACATGGCCTCTCGATAGCCCGCCGAGCCAAGATCCTGCGCCAGCCTCAACCACGCCTCGCTCAGTTCTTCGGGGAAAGCGATGGTATGGGTGCCCATGTCTACAAGGGCGCGGGCCTCGTAGTCATAGTTTTTTTCACCACCATAGCCACTCACCGTCTTGAAGTGATCATGAGGGAAGGTCGCCGCCAACGCGGCGGCATCCTCGGCCGAATACAGACGGCCGATTTCAGCCCATGAGAACGGGTGAGACTTTAGCGCCGCTGGCGTGAGACGAGAGAGATCTAGCATTGTCTGTTCTTGTTCGCTGTCAGGTTTCTGATACCACGGGCGATGGAACGCAGTGGCGCGGTCATTCGGAATGAATTGGAATTCTGCAACTCAAGCATCCTGGCGTCACTGAGGGCCAGTTGCTGACTGAGCTGGGCAATCCGTTGTTGCTGGGCAAGCGCCTCTACTGCCGGCTCCGGCGCCGGCTCGATGACCTCAGGCTCCGGCACGGTGGGGCTTACCGGACACTCAGCCGGCAATGGATCACGCCCCTCGGCCGCGGCCTCGAGCAGGTTGGGTAGATGCTGTAGAAATGCACCCAATACAGGCTGGGACGAGGTTTTACCCTGGCGGATGATCGCCGCAACCCGGTCCCAGTGCTCGACCAGCCGATCCGCCGCCGCACGCGCCGCGGGCGATGGCCGGGTCTTGCCCACGCGCGCGAGGAACCATTGTGGGTCGACCGTCGCCGCGTCCGGCAACGCATGGAGTGAATCGAACTCCGCCAGCGCCGTGTACTTGCCCGTGGTCAGATCCGCCGAGCAGAACACCGGGACGCCAAACGCCAAAGCGGTGATTGCCAGGTGATAGCTATGGCCGATCACCGCTTGGGCCTGGCTGAGAATTTCCGCCATCAGCAACGGCTCTGGCCAGAACGACAAGGTGATGGCCTGGGGCAGGCGCGCCGCAATGACCGACGGATCATCACCCAGGACAGGGCCAATCGGCACCACCAGGAACTGATAGCCCTGGAACGCCTCGGCGTGGTCTTCGAACAGTTTTACAAAAGATTCCACCACATGAATGGCGTGGATCACGATGTAGGGCCCGGTCAGCCCGGCCTGCTCGCGCAGGCGAACGAACTCGGCGCAAGGCTGCTGCTCATCGATCAGGCGGGGCAAGCCGAACGCGGTGTCGGGCAGCACTTCGATCTCGGCCTGCTGGGTGAGCGCCCCGAGGGCATCGCGCGACAGGCCATCACGGACTCGCACGTACTGGCTCTGCTCAAGAGCCATCGTCAACAACGGCCTGGCCCAGTCGGGAATACTGTTGCAATGCATCCCGGGGGCATTCCACATGACCGGAACCCCGTGCTGCTGCGCAATGAGCGCAGGGGTCAACCAATAACCGGTAGGGTGATGGATATTGGCGGTTGTCGGACCATAGCCGTGGGCAACGACTTTATCGAAGCGGATCAGGAAGCCACCGCCGATCAAAACACCATCCAGGCTGGCCGCTACATGAGGCAACTGCGTCAACGACGTCACCGCATAGGGCCATTCAGATCGGGTTTTCCCATGATAGGAAAACCGATGCAGGTTGACTGAACCCAAGCGCCGGGCCAACTCCGCCTCGGCAATGATCGGAAACAGCAGGTCACCGTAGTTTTCTACATCAAAGGTTCCGAATATAGCGACCTGCCACGTGCGCTCGTCCAGGTGTTGCGTCAAAACCTTCTCTCCTTGAGTCCCGCAGGCCTTGGCAAGCGCCTCGACTGGTCGACGGTCGATCCTCTGCAAGCCCAGGTCGACCATGCCCAGGAAATTCTTGTGGTTCGGCAACATGTCGAACGCCAAGGGCGCCACCTGCTTCTCGATCAGTTGCGAGGTGTCTTCCGTCGCGCCGTGCAACAGCTTGAGCGTGACATGATAGCGCCCCTCGGCGAGGTTGGCCGGGAAGCGCACCGTGATCGCTGTGCGCCGCCAGCCATTCTCGGCCGGGCCTGGTTGCAGTGCGAAGTTGCCCCCGCCGATCACCAGCAGCCTGGCTTCCTGGATGGTGAAGCTGATGTTGGGTTGCGTGATCGACTCATGCAGCAACGCCTCGACGCGGATCTCGATGTCGTCGCCATACAGGTAACTGGAGGAGAGCTGCTGGGTGTTGGTGAAGCAGGCAGCGCTGATGTGCCCCTCTTCGGTCCCAAAGGCCATCCCCTCCTGCCCGCCCATGAATGACTTGCGCGTAACCGGTATGACCCCGCCACTGGCCCAGCGGCGTTGCTCGTCGCGCATGTCGAGCAAATGCAGCTCGGCCATTTCATCGGGCGAACCGCTGGCAACGACCCGGCCTGCGCGCAGATAGATGACCCGATGGCAAAAGCGCTTGACCATGCTCATGTCATGGGAGACGAACAGCAGGGTCGTGCCTTTGGCAGCCAGTTCTTCCAGCCGATTCAGGCATTTGAATTGAAACGAGGCATCGCCGACGGAAAGGGCCTCATCGACGATCAGGATCTCGGGCTCGACACAGACCGAAACGGCGAAGGCCAGCCGTACCAGCATTCCGCTGGAATAGATTTTGGTGGGCTGGTCGATAAAGTCGCCGATATTGGCAAAGGCGAGGATGTCATCGAAGCGAGCGTCGATTTCCGAGCGACTCAAGCCCAGCACCGCCGCATTCACATAGACGTTTTCCCGGCCGGTGAACTCCGGATTGAAACCGGACCCCAGCTCAAGCAACGCCGCAATCCGGCCATGCCCCTGGACACTGCCCCGGGTCGGCATCAACGTTCCGCAGATCAGTTGCAACAGGGTGGATTTACCACTGCCATTACGGCCGATGATACCAACGGTCTCCCCCCTTGCGATGGTCAGGGAAACATCGTCCAGGGCCCAGAACTCGCGATAGAAACGCTTCCTGCCACGCACCAGCATCTGCAACAGGCGGTCCTTGGGCGCATCGTAGATCTGATAACACTTGCTCAGGTTTTCGGCGCAGATGGCCACTTCAAACGACATCGGCAAAACCCTTCCATGAATCACGGCCATTATTGCGGCGTTACTGAATAAGTCCTTCGCTGGGTGCTGCGGATGAGTTAAGCACAGATGGGATAAAAAACTGCGAATGAATCTACACTTGGCCTACCCTCCATGAGGATGCGACTCAAGGAGCATCCGCTATTGTCTTAAGGATCAAGCACCGATGCAGTCGTTCAGCACGTCCCCTGCCGCCATGGTCAAGAGTGTCCTGATCAATCGAATATTGATCTACGTGTTGATCCGCAGAGAAGTCATCGGTCGCTACAAAGGCTCGATGCTCGGTATTTTATGGTCGTTCTTCACGCCGGTTTTCATGCTGGTGGTCTACACGTTCGTGTTCAGCGTTGTCTTCAAGGCCCGCTGGTCTGGCGGCGGAGAATCCAAGAGCGAATTCGCCCTGGTGCTGTTCGCTGGCCTGCTGGTGTTCAACCTGTTTTCCGAGTGCGTGAACCGTGCGCCGGGCCTGGTGCTGGCCAATACCAACTACGTCAAGAAGATTGTGTTCCCACTGGAAACCCTGCCCCTGGTGTCCCTCGGTGCAGCGCTGTTCCACATGGGTGTCAGCGTCCTGGCCTGGCTGGTCTTCTATATCGTCCTGTTCGGTACCCCACCGGTAACCGCTCTTCTGCTACCGGTGGTGCTGTTCCCGTTGGTACTGCTGACGCTGGGTATCTCCTGGTTTCTCGCCTCGATAAGCGTCTACCTGCGCGATATAGGCCAGTTCATCGGCATTATCATCACGGCGATGCTGTTTCTCTCACCGATTTTCTATCCACTCTCGACCCTGCCCCAAAGCTATCAGGTCGCCCTGCAGGCAAACCCCCTGACGCTGCCGGTGGAAATGGTTCGCGATGTCATGTTCTGGGGCAAGGCGCCACAATGGGAGCACCTGGCCGCTTATTCGGCGATCTCGGTGCTGATTGCGTGCTCAGGGTTCGCCTGGTTCCAGAGGACACGCAAAGGCTTTGCCGACGTCATATGACGCTTGTATGCGTGGCGCCCCGTCCAGCAACCGCTATGATGATTCATGGCACGGCTGGAGCCTGGGCCTGTCTGTTGATTGAAGCCAACATCGATCCTGAAAGACCGAGTATGCGTTGCCGTATTGACCAAAGGACCAGAAAACCGCATGGACCAGATCAACCGTCTTGTTGATTGCATTGACAAATTGACTCGCTCAACACAATCCAGATCCATCGAAGCCTTGCAACTGGTCAAGGAAATCGAGAATCGAGATCGGCTTATCAAACAACTGAACCTGGGTTCACAAGCGCTTCGCACCCGCCTGTCACTTCAAGAAGGCAAGGCCGGGCGGTTGCGCGAGCAACTGCGGGTGGCCGAACAGCGTCGCAAAGACGCCGAGGCATTGCTGCGGACCAAAGAGCGCGAGGCGGTGGCGCTTTCCGATTGGGCAGTGGATCTACGCGCCCAACTGGCGGCCAAGCAGGTTGAGCTGTTCAAGCTTTCGGACTGGGGAAACGCCATTGAACGTGCACCGCTGCGCTATTCGATACGCAAGCAGCTGTATAGGTTATCGCGCCGGATCTACGCCTGGTTACCGCTCTCCGCACACCAGAAAAGCAAGCTGGCGCATCGGCTCCGAAGCTGGTTGAAACGCACCAGGGCAACGCCTGGCGAGCCAGAGACAGCCGTCAGCGTCACCCAACTGCAAACCCTGCCACCGCCGGTCGATATTGCCGTGCCGTCCAGCCATGGGCAGCCCATGATCCTGATGTTCGGCGTGATTGACTGGCACTTCCGCATCCAGCGTCCGCAAAACCTGGCCAAGGAGTTGGCCCGGGCCGGACAAACGACTTTTTATATCTCGAACCACTTTATCGACGATGATGCCCCCGGCTTCGAGGCAGAGCCCTTGGAGGGCTCCAACCGGCTGTTCCAGATCCGGTTCAAGGTGCGCGGCGCACCGGCCATTTATCATGCCCCGCCGTCAACAGCGGCGATCCACCAGTTGCGCCAAGGCCTGGCCATGCTTCTGGAGTCGGCGAACGGCGGTGCCGTGGATTGCATCGTCCAACACGCCTACTGGTTCCCGCTGGCAAGGCGTGTCCCCAACTCCACGCTGGTCTATGACTGCATGGATCACCATGAAGGCTTTGGCAACGTTGCCCAGGAGTTGCTCGACCTTGAAATCGCCCTCATGCGCAGGGCGGATTTGCTGGTGGCGACATCCGACTGGATCGAACAACACGGCAAGCGGGAAAACCGCAACGTCGAGGTGATCCGCAACGCCTGCGAGTTCAGCTTCTTCAGCCAACGTCCCGACAAGGTCTATCGGGACCCCGCCAACAGAAAAATCATTGGCTACTACGGCGTCATTGCCGAATGGTTCGACCTGGACCTGGTCAAGCAAGTCGCCCAGGCCTTCCCAAAACACCTGATACTGTTGATCGGCAGCGATACCGTCCAGGCGAAAAAATACTTCAAGGCCTGCCCGAATGTGGTCCTGGAAGGCGAAGTCCCGTATGCCTCCCTACCTTATTATCTCTATGCCATGGACGTTTGCCTGTTGCCGTTCAAGGTCATGCCTTTGACCCTCGCCACCAATCCGGTCAAGGTCTATGAATACCTGAGCGCGGGAAAACCGGTGGTCTCGGTGAAACTGCCGGAGTTGAGCCAGTTCGGCAAGCTGGTCTGGGCGGTTGAAGAGCCGACTGAGTTCATCTCGGCCATACGCGATGTGCTGGACGCAGCGCCAGAAGCCAGCGCCACGCTAAAGGCGCGCCAATCGTTCGCCCGGGGCCAGACCTGGCAGCATCGGGCCGCCAGCTTGCGCAAGGCCATCGCAACATTGCCCCAGCCCAAAGTCAGCGTCGTGGTGTTGACCTACAACAACCTCGAACTGACCAAGGCCTGCCTCGACAGCCTGTTGACCCAGAGCCAATACCCGAACCTTGAAATCATCGTTGTCGACAACCACTCCAGCGACCAGACCCCGGCCTACCTCACCTCCTGGGCCAAGGGGCATCCAGACCGGATCGTCATCCTCAACCCGGACAACAAGGGATTTTCCGCCGGTAACAACCTGGGCCTCGCGGCAGCCAGTGGCGACTATCTGGTTGTCCTGAACAACGACACGGTCGTCACCGCCGGCTGGATCAAAGGCTTGATCCGTCATCTGCGGGACAACAAGGAAATCGGCATCATCGGCCCGATCACCAACAACATCGGCAATGAGGCCAAAGTCAGCACCGGCTATGACCGGATAGAAGACATGCCCGCCGAAGCCGCGCAAATGACCCGCGCGCGCATGGGTGAGTGGTTCGAAATCAACACCCTGGCCTTTTTCTGCGTGATGTTTCCGCGCTCGACCTACGAGCAGATCGGTGGCCTGTGCGAAGAATATGGCCTGGGGTTCTTCGAGGATGACGATTACTGCCGCCGCGTGCAGCGGCGTGGCATGCGCGCGGCCTGTGCCGAGGACGTCTTCGTTCACCACCAACTGTCCGCCTCGTTCGACACCTTGGGTGCCAAGAAAAAACAGGCGCTTTTCGAAAAGAACCGGGCGATCTACGAGAGCAAGTGGGGATCCTGGGTCCCGCACACCTACCGAGATGTATAAGCACCCCTTTTGCATGCGCAGCAGATGAATTTGTGGCGAGGGGCTTTATCCCCGCCGGGCTGCGAAGCGGCCCTGAACCCAGCCACCGCAGCGTGCCAGGTTGGTTGCATTCAGCCTTTTTGGGGCTGCTTCGCAACCCAGCGGGGATAAATCCCCTCGCCACAATGAATCAAACAAGCCGAGAGGATATTTTGCCCAGATACAGCCTGAAGTACGCAGTGGTGTTGTTGGTTCTACTGGCGAGTACGGTGGTCGGCGTATACGGTTTTTCGACGCTTGAACTGGCGTCCATGAACAGCGGCACCCGGACGATATTGCTGTGCCTGGCAGGCCTGGCCGCCCTCACCGTCTTCACTCGCAAGCCACCGATCATTCTTTGCCTGGGTCTGCTGGCGTGCCTGTCCATTGCCTGCGCACAGATTTGGCCGGTGATGGTCGTCGCGGTGTTCGCACTGTCTTCGACCGTGCTCGGCAGGTGGCTGCTCAGGCAGGACGCCTTGGACGACTGGAGCGTCCACCTGCTGGTGGGAGCCGGTACGTTCGGCACACTGACAGGCCTGGCGGCCTACTTGCCGATCAACTACCCCTGGTTGTATGGCGCGCTGCTGTTGTTGCCGCTTGTATTGGGGCGCAGACACGTCACGTCGATAGGCCGTGAACTGTTGCGGCAAATCCAGGCCAGCCGCTCAGCGCAAACACCCCTCCAGACGGGGCTCGACGTACTGATCTGCAGCTTCGCCTGCCTCTACGTGTTGGTCGCCTTCATGCCGGAGGTTGGGCATGACGCGTTGGCCATGCACCTCTTTGTCCCGTCACACCTGGCCCAACAGCATCAATGGAAGTTCGATGCAAACACCTATGTGTGGGCGGTCATGCCCATGCTGGCCGACTGGATCTACAGCATTGTCTATTTGCTGGCCGGTGAAACAGCCTCGCGCCTGAGCAACAGCGCGTTCACCCTGCTGCTGGCCTGGCAAATCCGCAATATGACCCTCTGGGCCGGAGGCTCCGCCACAAGCGCCCGCTGGGCCAGCCTGATCTTTCTGTCAACGCCCCTCGCCTTCGCTGAAAGCAGCAGCCTGCACATCGAATCGGCGTGGACCGCCTTCATGATGGCCGGGACGCTGGCGATCCTGAAGGTCTCAAGCTTCACGCCGGAGCCCAGGGAGCGCCTGTCGCAATTGCTCCTGGCCGGCCTCCTGCTGGGCTTCGCCATGGCGACCAAGGCCGTGACCTTGAGCGTCCTGCCGGTCCTGCTGGCGATCCTCTTGCTGCACTACAAGGCCTGGGCTGTCCCAGGAATCGTCAAGACACTCCTGCTGGGCTGTATCGCCCTGATACTGGCCGGTGCTACCCCTTACGTCTCTGCCGGGTACTTGACCGGCAACCCCGTGTTCCCGTTTTTCAATGCCATTTTTCATTCGCCGCTCTGGCCGAACATCAACTTCGAACCACCGGCCATTTTCGGTACCGGGGTGACCTGGGACACCCTCTATCGAATGGTCTTCAAGTCGCCTCAGTTCATCGAGGGGCGGGTTGGTGCGGCAGGCTTTCAATGGCTGCTTTTGCCCACGGCAGCCGTCGCCGTGCTGTTGAGCGGCAACAAGAAAGCCCTGTGCATTCTCCTGGTCGGCGCCGGCGCGATGTTCATGACGTTCCACTCAACGGCCTACCTGCGTTATGTGTTCCCCTCCTTCGCACTGTTCTCAGTGATCCTGGCCCTGCCCTTTTCCGACGCCAGGATCTTCCCGCGCAGCCTCGCCATCGTGGCCGGTGCCGTGTTGATCCTGACCAATACCCGTTTCATCCAGGCCGCGACTTACTATGGTGAAATCAAACCCTCGGCACTGTTGAGCACGGCAGGTCGGGATGCCTATCTGTTGGAACGCCTGCCCATCCGAAAAATGGTCGACACCGTCAACGCCTTGAATACCGGGCATCAGCCCGTGGCGGTCTTTGCGTCGCCGTTGATGGCGGGTTTGCATGGCGATGCCCTCTACGCCTCGTGGTACAACCTGAAATGGAAAAGCGAATTCGACGCGGCGGCCTCGCCATCAGAACTTGCCCAGCGCTTGCGCCGGCGCCAGGTGAGCTGGCTGGTGATCGACCTCAAGTCCCTTCCCCAAGCACCACTCGATCGGCTGCTCGCGGTGTCCACGTCGTATGCCAGACTGGGTGACATGGAACTGCGCAAGCTCAATGACACCCACGACGAACACCTGCTCAACCCAGAACTGTCCAGCCTCGAAGGCTGGAGCCTGACGTCACCTTCGACCTATGACGCGGCGCGCAAGATCCTGACCGTCAGTGTCAAGACACCGGCAACCCAACGTGTCGACGTGACGCCGGGGCTGATGTACATCAACAGCGTGTCGGCACGCTGCGCAACGACAGCCACGGCCGGAAGAATCCAGGCCAATTGGATGGACGAACAAGGCGACTTCATTACCGCCAGCATCGAGACGTTTGACTGCACCACGCAATGGGAGACCCATGAGATGAACGTCGTAGCCCCTGCCAATGCCACGTCCGTGATCATCTATGCATCCGGGCATACCGACACTCCCCTGGAGTTCAAGTCACTTTCATTCAGGCAATAGTTGGCGATATCGATGAACTCAAAAACAGCGCTTTTCACGGACGAGCAACGCGTCGCCGTCGTCATCCCCAGCTATCGGGTCACGGCTCATATAGGCGCCGTCATAGCGGCCATAGGGCCGGAGGTCTGGCGTATCTACGTGATCGACGATGCCTGCCCGGACGGTTCAGGCGGGCATGTCCTGGCCTCCTGTAACGACCCTCGGGTCAAGGTGCTGCCCCATGACGTCAACAAAGGCGTGGGCGGTGCGGTCATGACCGGCTATCGAGCCGCCCTCGACGACGGCGCGAGTATCATCGTCAAAATCGATGGGGACGGCCAGATGGACCCAACCCTGATCCCGCTGTTCATCGAGCCGATCCTGGGGGGAGAGGCCGACTACACCAAGGGCAATCGGTTTTTCGATCTGGAAGAAGTCCAATCGATGCCGCGCATTCGCCTTTTCGGCAACGCCGTGTTGTCGCTGATGGCCAAACTGTCGACGGGTTACTGGGATCTGTTCGACCCCACCAACGGCTACACGGCGATTCACCGTGACGTCGCCAGGCTGTTACCCCTGGACAAGGTCAGCCAACGCTACTTTTTCGAGACCGACATTCTGTTCCGCCTGAACACCGTGCGCGCCGTCGTGGTGGATATTCCAATGGAAGCCCGATACGGCGACGAGGTCAGTCACCTCAAGATCTCGAAAATCGTCGGTGAATTCCTGTTCAAACACCTGCGCAATTTCACCAAGCGCGTGCTCTACAACTATTATCTGCGCGACATGTCCCTGGCTTCGATCGAACTGCCGATCGGGATTCTCATGTTCTTGTTCGGCATCTTTTTCGGCAGTTATCACTGGTATGAATCGGCGCAGAATGGCATCGCGACGCCAGCCGGCACCGTGATGCTCAGCGCACTGCCCATGCTCATGGGGTTGCAACTGATCATGGCGTTCCTCGGTTATGACATCGCCTCCGTACCCAGCAGGCCACGGCAATCCAGGCGTGGTAGAGCAACCTCATTGCGGGAAGAAAACTCATTAAAGCGCTGAGAGATTTTTTATCGGACCCGTCGCTCAAGGCATTGGACGTCGATGGCAGCGAACGCCTCGAACTTCACGGCAAAGTGCTTGAACGCAAGCGAATGCTTCGGGAAGTCTTCGTAGAGTTCCACCATGCGTTTCATCGCCTGGCGGACCGCCATTTCAAGGTCGAAGGTCTTGAGGTGGAGTTGGGGGCGGGCATCGCGCCCATGCGCAATTCGTACCCTGATGTATTGGCGACCGACATTGTCGCCACCGAGCAACTGGACATGGCGCTCAATGCCGAGGCAATGAGCCTGGACGATCACTCGGTCAGGGCTTTTTACGGCCAGAACTGTTTTCACCACTTCCCTCATCCCGATCGTTTCTTCACGGAGCTGGAAAGAACCCTCAAGATCGGCGGCGGCGCCATTTTGATCGAACCCTTCCACGGCCCCTTTGCCGCTTTTCTCTATAAGCGCCTGTTCAAGTCCGAAGGCTTCGACATGCACTTCCCGTCTTGGGAAACCCCGTCGACCGGGCCCATGAACGGCGCCAACCAGGCCCTCAGCTACATCGTCTTCGCTCGCGACAGGCAGGCGTTCGAGCGCAAGCACCCGGGCCTGGAAATCGTCCACCAGGAAATCTGCGGCAATTATCTGCGCTACCTGATTTCCGGTGGCTTGAACTTTCGCCAGTTGCTGCCCGACGCGCTGATCCCTGTGCTCAAGGTCGTTGAAAAACTGCTGTATCCGTTGAGACGGGTATTGGCGCTGCACCACATCGTGGTCATCCGGAGGAAGTCTTGACCTTTATCCGGTACGGCGCCATCCAACTCGTGGCTTATGCGTTGGACATGGGAACCTTTTTGCTGTTGATGGCCTTGTTCAACGATCAACCCGTCCTGGCCAACATCGCCGGTAAAGGCGTCGCCGGTGTGTTCGCGTTCTTTTTGCATCGGCACTTCACGTTCCAGTCGACCGGGGGCAGCAGCAAGGTTCAAGCGGTGCGCTATTTCTCATTGCTTGCCATCAATATTCCGCTCGCTTCGGCGCTGTTCAGCGTGGCGCTGTATTTCGTCAACAGCCCTGCCCCGGTGAAATTCGTCTCCGACGTGGTCTGTGTGGCCCTGACCTACTGGATCAGCAAACTGTTCGTGTTCCATTCCGCCGCGCGCCCGCCTGTTCCCGCTGACCGCGCCGAAGGCGCATGACGATGAAGCTACTGATTACCGGCGCGACAGGCTACATCGGACAACGCTTGTCAGCCCTCGCGGCGGCAAGCGGACACGAGGTCGTGTGCGCCACGCGCCAGCCGTGCCCCACCGTCTACACCTGGCTGCCTTATGACCTGCGGGGCCCGGCGCCCGAGTGCCCGGCGGGCACCCAGGTGTTGATCCATTTGGCGGCCGACACATGGACAAGCGCTGACGCCGGCGCGGACGACGAAATAAAGGCGGCCCAGGCACTGATCCGTTGCGCCCAACAAGGCTCGGCCAGGTTCATTTTCATCTCCAGTCAAACCGCCGAGGCCACGGCCCCTGGCGTTTATGGCCGGACCAAGTGGCGTATCGAACAGCACGTGCTGGCCGCCGGGGGCAGCGTGATCCGTCCCGGCCAAGTGTATGGCGGCCCCGAACGCGGGCTCTTTGGCCTGTTGTCAGGGCTGGTGCGTCGAAGCCCGTTTATTCCGATCCTGATGCCGGCGCCTGGCGTACAACCTATTCATGTCGACGACCTGGCAGCCTCGATACTGGCGGTCGTCGAGCGGAACGACATTCACGCCGAGATCCTCAATCTGGGCGCCGTGCAGCCGGTTGCCTTTGGCCGCTTCCTGATGTCGATTGCCGCGCACCGGGTGCGTGCCGCTCGCCTGCCAGTCCCTCTGCCAGTGGCATTGCTCAGGCTATTGCGCCTGTCACTCGGACGATCCTTGAGCGCGAAATTGGGCCTGGAGCGAATTTTTTCCCTCATCCACCTGCCGCCCATGGACAGCGCGCGTTCCCTGCAAAAACTCGGCATCCAGTTGCGCCCCCTTGCCCACGGCATGCATCGCTCCGGCCATGGGCAACGTCGTGGGCTTCTGCAAGAAGCCGCGGTGCTTTTGCACTACCTGCTCAAACGCCCGCCGCAAAAAAGCCTGGTCAGTCGTTACGCCAGGGCGTTGGAACGTGCGGGCAAAACCCGATCCATCATTCACTCACGCTTGCTGATGCGCTGGCCGATATTCCTGGCGCTCTTGGACAATCCCGGTGTCCTGCACCAGCCCGAAGGCCAGGAACTGGCCTGGCGCCTGCAGATTGCACTCGGTATTGCCGAAGCCAGCCCCCAGGGGGCGCAGGTGTTTCTCGGCACCCAACCGCCGCGCAGCCTGATCGCCACGCTGGTTGCGCTGGGACTCACCTCGGTCAAAGCGCTGGCGTGGAAGATAGCGGCGCTGTTAGGCCGCCCCTTTGCCCGCCAGTTGTTGCTTGGAAGTGAAGCCCACCGTGAAGCCTGAATTTGATGTGATCATTGTCGGCAGCGGCCCGGCCGGGACTTCGGCGGCCTATCCGCTGGTCAAGGCGGGCCTGAACGTCCTGATGGTCGATGCCCAGGCCGATACAGGCTCAGCGACGCCGCCGACGCGTCCATTTCTCAGCGCCAGGGCAAACGATGAGCATCAGTGGAAATGGATGATCGGCGAAAACTTCCACGCCTTGAACCAACTGGACGCGGTATCGCCCAAGCTGAAGACGCCGACCCACGCCCATGTCTTCGAGGGGTTCAGCGCACGCAATCGCATCGAGACCGACAACTTTATCGGCATCGGTTCACTGGCCACCGGAGGCCTGTCCAACGCCTGGGGTTGCGGCGTGGCAACGCTCGGGGCCAGCGACTTTGCCGGGCTGCCCATCGATTGTTCCGAGATGCAGGCATCCTATGAAACGGTATCTCGCCGGATCGGTATCAGTGGCCGGATCGACGACGACCTCTCAAGCTACTTCGGTCTCGACGAGTGGTCGCAACCGCCCCTGCCATTGGACACACTGCACCAGCGCCTGCTCGATCAGTACACCCGGCGCCGATCGGCTTTTCCCGACTTGGGGTTTCGCCTTGGCCGCTCCAGGGTCGCCGTCTTGAGCCAGCCGCTGGACGAGCGCAAGGCCTGCGACCTGTCTGGAAACTGCTTGTGGGGCTGCCAGAACCAGGCCTTGTATAGCGCCTCGCAAGAGCTGCAAAAACTCAAGCAATACCCTGGGTTCCAGCACGTCCAGGACTTCCTCGTGGAGGATCTGCAGAAACTGGACGGTGCCTGGGCGATCACCGACCATCGCTCCGCCCGGCGCTTCTGCGGTACGCGCCTGCTGCTGGCGGCGGGGACCCTGGCCACGACCCGGCTCGCCCTCAAGAGCCTGAAACATTCGGCCCCGATCCCACTACTGTCATCACCGACGGCCGCCTTCCTGCTGTGGCTGCCAAAAATGCTCGGAACCCCAAGGGGGTCGACATTCGGCCTGGGCCAGCTATCGTTTGCCTTGGCGCTGACGGCCAGTACCACGGCTTTCGGTTCGACGTTCAGTACCACAGGCTTGCCGATGACCGAGTTTGTCAGCCGGATCCCCATGAGCAAACGCTACAGCATCGAACTGCTGAAAAACCTGCTCAGCGCTTGCCTCGTCGGGAACATCTTCCTTCCCGGGCACCTGTCCAACAACACCGCGGTCTTGCGCCCCGACGGTACGTTGCGCATCGACGGCCAAGTGCATTCCGAGCTTCCCGGGCTCATGAAAACTGCCGAGGCAACGCTGCGCCGGATCTACTGGAAAATGGGCGCGCTGTTGATGCCCATGAGCTTCACCGTCGGCAAGCCGGGGGCGGATATCCATTATGCGGGAACCCTGCCCATGCACTCGACGCCCAGGATCGGGCAGACCGATCGCCTTGGCGAAGTCGCGGGCCTTGGCGGTGTGCATATTGTCGACGGCGCCTGCCTGCCCAGCCTTACCGAGAAATCCCACACGCTGACCCTCATGGCCAACGCGGACCGGATAGCACGCTCACTCGTAACAATGATAGGAAATCAAAAGGCATGACCCGCAAGGTACTCTGCATCGTCGGTACGCGTCCGGAGGCCATCAAAATGGCACCGGTGATCAAGGCGCTCCAGGCCCAAGACAATATCGTTTGTCGGGTGCTCGCCACTGCCCAGCACCGAGATCTGCTGGACCAGGTGCTTGAGGGCTTCGCAATCACCGCCGACCTGGACCTGGACATCATGCGCCCCAACCAGTCATTGGCGGCGCTGACCTCACGCTTGCTGCTGGAACTCGACGGCGTACTGCAAGCCGAGAAACCGGATGTCGTGCTGGCTCAAGGCGACACGACCACGGTCATGAGTGCTGCACTGGCGTGCTTCTACCTGCGGATTCCCTTTGGCCATGTCGAAGCGGGCCTGCGTACCGGGGACCTCGGCAATCCGTTCCCCGAAGAAGCCAACCGGGTGATCGCCAGCAAGCTGACCCGCTGGCATTTCGCGCCCACCCAGCAAGCCGTGGACAACTTGCTGCGCGAGGGTGTCGCCACCAGCGATATCACCCTGACCGGCAATACCGTGATCGATGCCTTGCTGATGACTGCCGCACAAGACTGCGCCTTGGCTATCCCACTGGACGCCAGCAAACGCCTGGTGCTGGTGACCGCCCATCGCCGGGAAAACTTCGGCGAACCGTTCCAGAATATCTGCCAGGCAATCAAGCACCTGGCCGAACGGAATCCGGACATCCAGATCCTCTATCCCGTCCATCCCAACCCGAACGTCAAGGATGTCGCGCACCAACTGCTCGGGCGGACCCCGAACATCATCCTCTGCGCACCGCTGGATTACGCGCCGTTCATCGCGGTAATGAAGCGCTCGTACCTGATCATCAGTGACTCCGGGGGCGTGCAGGAAGAAGCCCCGGCCCTGGGCAAACCGGTGCTGGTCCTTCGAGAGGAAACCGAACGCCCGGAGGCGGTCGACCTCGGCGTGGTCAAGCTGGTCGGCGCCAACCGGGACACCATTGTCGAAGCAGCCCAGCGGCTGCTCGATGATCCGCAGGCTTATCAGGCCATGGCACGCGGGGTGTCCCCCTATGGCGACGGTAAGGCCGCCGCGCGCATCGTCGACGTTTTAAGGCAGCACTTGCAGCCATGCGCATGATCTACCTGTCCCCATTGCCATGGGCCAGCTTCAGCCAGCGCCCCCATCACTTCATCAACTGGTATCACAACCAGACCGGGGCGCCAGTACTCTGGATCGATCCGTACCCGACGCGTTTACCCACGCCGAACGATTTCAAGCGCAAGCCGCCTGTTGCCGATCAGCAAAGCGTCGCCGTTCCACCCTGGTTGCAGGTCTGCAAACCCCGGAGCTTACCCATCGAGCCCATTCCGGGCTCGGCCATGCTCCTCAAGCGACTGTGGCGCAACCTGTTCAAAGAGGCCGCGGCATTTTCCGCAGAAGGCCCATGCATGATCTGTGTCGGAAAACCTTCCGAACTGGCCCTGCAACTGCTCGCCCTCATCCCTGCAAGCCATGCCGTCTACGATGCCATGGATGATTTCCCGGCCTTTTATCAGGGCCTGTCACGCAGATCCATGGAACGCCGCCAGGCACAGCTCATTCGACGGGTATCCAAAGTACTGGCGTCCTCCAACCCCCTTCGCGACAAACTCCTGGGCACAACCGACCAGGTGGAACTGGCCCTCAATGCCTGTGACATGCACGCACTGGCGCCGGTCGAAAGCCTGGACTTCGGTGCCAAACAACAGGTACTCGGCTACGTTGGCACGTTGGGGCGTTGGTTCGATTGGGAGCTGGTCATCGCGCTGGCGCAGGCCAATCCTGGAAACCGCATCCGGCTGATCGGCCCCCTCTTCACACCACCGCCTTGCGTATTGCCCGCCAACATCGAGCTGCTCGCCGAATGCTCCCACGCCAGTGCAATCGCCGCCATGGCAACGTTTTCGGTGGGTTTGATCCCGTTCAAGCTCAGCCGCCTGACCGCCTCGGTCGACCCGATCAAATACTACGAATACCGCGCCCTCGGCCTGCCCATCATCTCCACTCGCTTCGGTGAAATGGCCCTGCGCGACCGGGAACCGGGGGTCTGGATCGTGGATGAAGGCACCGATCTGGGTAAAACCGCCACGGAAGCACTCGCCAGCCAAAGCGACCGCTCGACTGTTCAACAATTTCGTCAGGCGCACCTTTGGGCTCAGCGTTTTTCTGCGATCAATCTCAAAAACGGCCAATAACGGCCGATACCCAGGATAAGACCCCGCGACTGGGGCGCAGGACAGAACGGTAGGTCAGTCATGACAGAGATTTATTTGCTGATAGCGCACGGCACGGATCAGGGCGAAGCTTACGTTCTGGGCTGGTTCGATGACCGGAGCAAAGCCCGGGAAGTGGCCGAGCAGAAAGAATGGGAGGCATACCGCGCCAGCCTGAAGGAGAAACATCCCTGGTCCAGCCACAAACCGCTGGCGCCGGACCAGACGGACTATCGCCGCTACTGGATCAAGACCATTTCCAAATTCGAGCATGTGCCGGTGCCTAGATCCTTTGCGGTTCATTGATCACCACGCATGAATATTCAACGAAACGAGCGTTATCGGTAGCGGTCTAGACGATTAAGCCCATCCGATGAGAGCGTTTTTATGTTGAAATTCCTTGGCGGTACCGTAGGCATCATCTTCCTGATTGGCCTGATCGTGGTGATTGCGCTGTTCAAGTTCATTTTTTGAGCCTGGCGGCGGCCAGTGGCTTGGCGTTCCATTTTTCTGGCGTGAAAAAGCCCAATCTTTACAGATTGGGCTACGTTATTGTGGCCAACCGGTTCGCTTGAGTCATGACGACATCCATTCAGGGATGTCCCGCATGCCATGCAAAACTCGCCATACATCAATGTGTTCATCGCGTTCAACGTAGAACACCAGATAGGGATAACGTTTCAGCGGCCAGCAGAGCAATCCGGGTATATCCAGCTCATGGGCGTACCGGGTCATACCCGATGCCGGATGGCGGCTGATGTTCGTATAGGCGTTTTCCAGGGCGTCGATGAAACTAAGTGCCGCCTGCTCGGCCTGCTGATCTAGGTAATAGTTGACGGCGTCCTCTACATCCTGGCTGGCCAGAGCTCGCGGAATGACGGGTTTCGCCTTCATCCTCACCCCTTGCGCACCTTGGCCCGTAGAGATTCGAAGTAGTCGCCATTCACAGGAGCAGTGGGAGCCGACTCAGCCCCGGCCAGTACCAGGCCGCGCAGATGCTGCCGATCCTGATCCTTGCGAATCAGCTCCCGCACATATTCGCTACTGGTGCTGTAGCCTCGCAGGCTAACCTGATCATCTATAAAAGATTTGAGAGCGTCCGGCAGGGAGATGTTCATGGTACTCATGGCTTTGCCTGTTTTTTGACAAAATTTGCCAAAGTATACACTCTTGAGCCTGCCTCGCCAGGGATCGAGCTCGCTGCAAAACTTGTAGTCCTTGGCCAACCATCAGACGTTCAAGACGCAATAACATGACTGACATAGAGACGGCTATTGCTGACTGGGAGCCGCTGCAACTTGAATGGCATCAAGGTTTCGCCTTCGTCGACGGTGTGCTGCTGGGCGACGGGCAAGTGCCTGATGTGTACATCATGCTCAACCCCGAAGGTGCATACCCCAGCGCGATAGCACAGTCTGCCAGCGCTGGGCATTATCCGCCCTCGCCCTTGCTTGCCGGTCAGCCGGTTTGGCGACATCGACGCAACCTTTGGGTCTTGCGCGACACGCTGCGCGATTACTACCTGCTTCCAGCCTACCGGGAGCGCCATGGCTACCACGCGCTGCAGGCCCTGCCGTTTCGCTTCGACAACGGCCTGGAAAGCCTCGGCCACCAGTACTGGCGCGACGCAACCGGCGCCTATTGGTTCGGCGACTACGCGATCAGCCAAATCCCCGAGGCACGCCCCGACAGCCTGGCCCTGTTGCCAGCGTCGCCAGCCTCGGTGACTTCAGCGTCTGCCCTGTTCAGCGACGGAGTGAATATCTTCCTGCAAGGGCAATTTATCGCCAGCGCCACGCCGCGGGTGCGCTATTGCAACCACCCGTCCTATCGAGTGATCGACAATCAGGTCTACAAGGGCTTCAAACCCCTGCACCAGAAGGACGGCACGCCGCTGCCGATCGAAAATCCCGACGACTTCCAGATGCTCGCCCATCGCTGGGGCACCGATGGGCAGTCGATCATCGTGCAAGCGCAGCAAGGTTCGAGCATTTCCTATGAATACTTCTACCGCATCGACAATGCCGACCTGACAACCTTCACCATGCTTAACGAGCGCTACGCCAAAGATCGACACCGCGCCTATTACCTGACCGGCAAGAGCATTCGCTACGTTGGCGATTTCCACCTGCTCAAATGCTGGCAGCCAGTGTTTGATGAGTGCGGCCGCGTGGTCAGCGCCAGCGAACGCGAGCATGACTATTTTGCCGTGGACGACACGTTCGTCTACGCCGCCGGAACCCGTTTGCGTGATGCCCATGGTCCGAGTTTTCGCCACTTGGGGTTCGACTATTACCGTGATCATCAGCACGTCTACAGGCGCCAGAAACGCCTTGATGTCGACGTGGAAAGCTTCGTAGTGACCCAGCTCTATCGCAATGACCAGGATTACGCGCCCGTGCTGGTCGGTGACAAGCACGGCCCGCTGGGCTCTGGCGGCATCATCGATGCGGCCATGCAACAGGCATGGGCTCCTTACTTCGAAGCCCATCCGCAGTTGAAGGACTATTGGTGGCACCGTCTACAGGCCCTGCCTGAAGCAGCGCAAACACCTGCAGAAACCCTGCCCTTGCGTGCCATCGGCCAGGGTTTCGAGCTGGGCCGCCAGGTGTATTTCCATGGCCGCGTGATCAACGGGCTGGACGCGGCGAGTTTCAAACTGCTGGACACGCACCTGTGCGGCGATGCCCAGGGCTTGTATCTGATCCCGTTTCATAACGCCGAATCCGAGGTGCCCGAACGGTTTTCCCAGGAACCCGCGGAGCATTTCCGCTCACTGGGTGCGCCCTACCTGACTGACGGTAAGACGGTGTTCTGTCAGCGGATTTTTTACCACGTCCCGGAGCCGATTCGTAAGGCGCAAGCGGCCACGTTCGAGTCCTGCGGTCATGGTTGGGCCAAGGATCGGGATGCGGTGTATTACTACGGCGAGGCGAAAAAGCGGCTACATCCCTCGGACACCCGCATTCTCGGCACCTATGCCATCAGCCCTACCCTGATTCTCTCGGAAGGCAAGCCGCTGGATGTGGCATTCGACCCTGATGAAGTCCGCGTGCCCCATCCCGACTTCCTGCAACTGGGCACGCGCAAGTTGTTCTGCCACCGACGCCCGCTGAGCGCCAAGCGGATCGACCTGACGACCCTCCAATTCCTGGATGACCGCTACGCCCGTGACCAACATCGCATCTATCACTACGATGGTTATGCAACCTTGACCGAAGTCGACGAAGCGCATTATCGGCAATCCCTCGGCCAACCGTCGACGAACACCTAGAACTGCGTCACCACCGTCACCCCTGCCGTGTCAAACCGATCCATGTTCATGAGCGCATCAATGGATTGTTCGAGGCTGATGGTCTTACCGACCAATTTGTCAGGCGCCAGCTTGCCAGACGTGATCATTTCCATCATCGCGCCGTAACGGTGAGCCTGCATGCCATGGCTGCCACAGATCTCCAGCTCGTAGGCAATGACCTTGCTCATGGGGATCGCTGGCGTGCTGTGGTCGGCCAGCATCAAGCCGACCTGGACATGCTTGCCGCGCCGTCTGAGATTATTGATGGAGTTGAAGCAGGTCGTTGGATGACCCAGGGCATCCAGCGAAACGTGAGCGCCGCCCTTCGTAATCTCGAGTACCGCCTCGGTGACATCCGCCACGCGGCTTGCGTTGACCGTCGCGACGGCACCAAGTGACTGGGCAAGCTTGAGCTTGTCGTCGGAAATATCGATGGCGATAACGTTCGCCCCGATAGCGTTGGCGATCATCACCGCGGACAACCCCACACCGCCACAGCCATGAACCGCGACCCACTGGCCCGCCGAGACCTTGCCTTGATCGACAACCGCACGGAACGAGGTGACGAAACGACAGCCCAGGCTCGCCGCCGTGGCGAAATCCATGTTTTCAGGCAACGCGACCAGGTTCAAATCCGCCTTGTGAATCCCCACATACTCGGCGAAAGACCCCCAATGGGTGAAGCCCGGCTGAAACTGGCTGTGGCACACCTGCTGGTTGCCGCTATTGCATTCCGGGCAAGCCCCACAGCCACCGACAAAAGGCACGGTAATGCGATCGCCCACCTTCCACCGAGTGACATCCCTCCCCACCTCCGCCACGATCCCCGCCAATTCGTGACCCGGGACATGGGGCAACTGAATATCAGGATCATGACCTTTCCAGCCATGCCAGTCGCTTCGGCAGACGCCCGTGCCAAGGACCTGAACCACCACACCGTGACGCTCGGGGGTCGGGTCTTCGACGGTCATCAAACGTGGGGGTTGGGAAAAGGCTTCGTAAACTACGGCTTTCATGAGGATCCCTCTACTTTAGAAAAGCGCTATGTCTGAATCCGGGTTCGCGGACAGGCCTGGCCGCGAACCAACGCCAACAGTAACCACAAATCCCCCGACACGTAAAAATCTCTGTCGCTTAGAGGTTGCAGCTGTACTGGTATTCGAAGGGGAAGAATACGGTATCGACCACCAATGAAAACGGCGCGTCGATAAGCAAGAATGGGATCAGCTTTCCCTTGGACGTGCCCACCAGCCACCAGTCAAACCGCAGGCCGATGTAGGGGCATCGGTGCTTGTCGTAATCCATCCGCATCGCGGTGGCCATGCAGCCGCTCAAGCTGACGATCAGAATCAGCAGAATCACTTTTTGTAGCACGCAATGTCCTTATTACTTCTTTGCGAAGAGCTGCGTAGACGCTTTCGCTAAAAGCGAGTCACCCTTCATATCAAGATGGCCTGCCCAGCGCAAAGAAGGATCCTTTGAGGTCAGCCGAGGAACGGGAGGATCTATGCGTAAAAGGTCAGGTAGACCTTAGTACCCAGGTGAAGCTCGCACGATACTGGTTTTCTGCAAAATGGTACGCGGGCGGGCAGACCGTCGGCGTTGATTCAGAGCGCCGCCCTATCCTGCTATCGACGTCCAAGCTTCACCCTGGCTACAGCTCAGTGAATGATTTGCTTTGCGCTGGGCCGCGCCGTGCAGTGGTCTAGCGAATGACGTAAAGTTTTTCAGCATGCAACTGATCTACGTCAAGCCCGTTCAGCGCACAACAAATACCTTGGAACCTGGCTTTTAATGGTCATGTTCCAGGGTTTGCCATGGACCTTTTGCTTAAGTTAATCAATGGTGGAGCTGGCAGTCTGGCTTCCTACTTGGCGGCCCACGTCCTGCTTTGTCTGTTGCCAGCGTTTTTCATTGCCGGGGCCATGGCAGCACTTATTCCCAAAGCCAGCATCACTCACTGGCTGGGACGGCATGCACCTGTCTATGTTTCCTACCCTGCGGCGGCATTGGCCGGGTCACTGATCGCCGTCTGCTCATGCACCATTGTTCCTTTGTTCGCGGGCGTTTACCGCAAAGGCGCGGGTATCGGCCCGGCGATCACCTTTCTGTTTTTTGCCCCGGCAGGAAATATCATGGCCCTCGCCTATACCGGCAACATTCTGGGAGCAGAGTTTGCAATTGCCCGTTTGATTCTCTGCCTGATCTTCGGCATCGGTATTGGCTTGATAATGGCGACTCTATTCTGGAAAGACGACCTGACCCACGATGCACAGGCAGATGCCCTGTTCGCAGAGAAGGCCAGCATTTCCGGGCCTGCCCTGGGCATCCTCCTATCTCTGGTGGCCCTGCTGATCGCGGGCACCTTGAGACTGTGGCCCCTGACCGCAGACCTGTTCAGTATCAAAGTCCCGCTTGTCTGGGCCCAGGCGTGGCAGGACACCCTGTTTGACTGGGTTCCCTATGACGCCAGCAAAGGAGAAGAAGGCGTGAGCTTGCAGGGGTCTGTACTCATCGCCCTGCTCCTGATGATTGCCGCCACGGCCAAGCGTGGTCTGGATAACATCACCGAAGGTGCCAACAGCTGGACATGGGTTGCACTGGGTCTGACCGCCAGTACTTTGCTGATCGCCTCGATGCGCCTGACGCCAGAACCTGGCATGTTGGTGTTCATCTTCACGGGTCGAGTATTCGGTGTCGCACTGGCCCTATTGTCTGTTTGGTACTTTGCCCGAAAACTGCCAGCCGAAGACTGGCAAGGCTGGCTGTGGGAAGCCTGGCGCTTCGTCAAGCAGATATTTATTGTGCTGGTGGTGGGGGTGTTCATCGTCGGCATGGTTCGCCAGGTTATTCAACCCGAGTGGATTGAAAGCCTTGCAGGCAGCAACTCGGTGCTCGCCAATGCCATAGCAGTAGGGTTCGGCGTGTTCATGTACTTCCCAACCTTGGTAGAAGTACCCGTCGCCCGCATGTTCCTTGATCTTGGTATGCATCCTGGCCCGCTCCTGGCCTATCTGATGGCAGATCCTGAACTTAGCTTGCAGAGCATGCTCATGGTGGTGGCTGTGATTGGTCGCAAGAAGACCGCCGCCTACGTTGGATTAGTCGCGTCGTTCAGCATCGTGGCAGGCCTGCTCTACGGTGCCTGGGTCGATGGCACCGGCTGGCGCACCCTTGGTGCAGGGGTGGCGGTCGCGCTGGTCATGACCGCTGCAATCTGCCAGTTGATCCGTTCTCAGCGTCAACAAACAGCAAGCTGACTTTCACACCAGGGAGCTTCCAAATGCTGAACATCAAAATCCTCGGTTCAGGATGCGCCAACTGCAAGAAACTGGAGGCCGCAGCCCGTCAAGCTGCGCAGAATCTCAATATCCAGGCCGAATTCGAAAAGATCACCGACATGGGCAAGATGATGACTTATGACATCCTCTCCACGCCGGCTCTGGTGATCAACGAGAAGGTAGTCAGCAGCGGAAGGATTCCGACGGTTGCGGATATTCAGGGCTGGATTTCGACGGCGGGCCCTGCCAGTTCCTCCACATGCACGTAGCCCGATGAGGTTCATGCCGTCCTGCCTGGCGGCTTCATATCGCCTCGGCATGCCTGGGTAAAGCGATGGAAATCAAGGCGGCCAGCAACACGAATGCGCTTGATATCCAAAGGCATGCGCCTAATCCAAACACCTGGTAAATCCAGCCAGAGAGCACGGTGCCGATCAAGCGCCCCATGGCGTTCGACATGTAATAAAACCCCACATCCAGCGACACGCCGTCTTCCTTGGCGTAGGACACGATCAGGTAGCTGTGCAGCGACGAATTCACGGCGAACAACGCACCAAAAACCATCAGCCCACCCAACAGCACCATTTGTTGCGACAGCCCGGTGTCCAGACCGAGGGCAATGGCCGCGGGCAGACCCGCCAGTGCAAGTGCCCACAGAAACGCCGCACGACCATCCGGCACGTGACCTCGTTTTTTTCCAGTGATGTTGGGCGCGAAGGACTGGACGATGCCGTAGCCAATCACCCAGGCCGCCAGGAAGCCGCCAACCTTCCAGAAGTCCCAGCCGAACACGCTGCTCAGGTACACCGGCAAAGCCACCACGAACCAGACATCGCGGGCGCCGAACAAAAACATCCGCGCCGCCGAAAGGATGTTGATCGCCCGGCTCTTGGACAGGATGTCACGAAACTTTGGCTTGGCTTTGGCCTTGCCCAGGTCCTTCTTCAACAGGACCAGGCTACTGATCCAAATCAGCGCCAGGCCACCCGCCATGGCCAGCAAGGCGCCTTTGAAACCGACCCCTGCCAGCAAGGCGCCACCAAGAAAGAAGCCGACACCCTTGAGCGCGTTCTTCGAGCCAGTGAGGATCGCCACCCATTTGTAGAGTTTGCCCTGTTGCCCATCGGGGACCAGAAGCTTGATGGAGCTTTTGGCGCTCATCTTGTTCAGGTCCTTGGCGACTCCGGACAACGCCTGAGCCCCCATTACCCAAGGGATGGTCAGCCAAGCTACCGGCACTGTCAGCATCAACAGCGCCGCCACCTGGAGGCCCAGCCCGATGTTCATGGTTCGGTTCAGGCCCAGCCGGGCGCCGAGGTAACCACCCACCAGGTTGGTGATCACGCCAAAGAGTTCGTAGAACAGAAACAACGCCGCGATTTGCAGCGGGCTGTAGCCCAACGCGTGAAAGTGCAGCACCACCAACATGCGCAAAGCGCCGTCGGTGAGGGTGAAGGCCCAGTAGTTGCCCGTCACGAGCAGGTACTGCCGCACTTGCGGAGCGAGGGCGGACAACGCTTTCATGGCCGCTCCTCAGACTGCCAGGCCGACCATTTTGGCCAGTTCGACCGTGCGGTTGGCATAGCCCCACTCGTTGTCATACCAGGCGTAAAGTTTGACCTGGGTGCCGTTGATGACCATGGTCGACAGCGCATCGATGATCGATGAACGCGGGTCGGTACGGTAGTCGATGGACACCAGCGGGCGCTCCTCGAAACCGAGGATGCCTTTGAGCTCATTCTCGGCAGCGTCCTTGAGCAACTGATTGACCTCTTCGACGGTGGTGGCCCGTTCGACTTCAAAGACACAATCAGTCAGCGAAGCATTGGCCAGCGGCACACGTACGGCGTGACCATTGAGGCGCCCACGCAGCTCCGGGAAGATTTCGGCAATGGCGGTGGCCGAGCCGGTACTGGTTGGAATCAGGCTCATGCCGCAGGCCCGCGCACGACGCAGATCCTTGTGTGGCTGATCGAGAATGCTCTGGGTGTTGGTCAGATCGTGAATGGTGGTGATCGAACCGTGGCGAATGCCCAGCTTTTCGTGGATGACTTTCACGACTGGGGCCAGGCAATTAGTGGTGCACGAGGCGGCGGTGACAATGCGGTGCTGCGCCGGGTCGAACAGGTGCTGGTTGACGCCCATGACGACGTTCAACGCGCCTTTTTCCTTCACCGGCGCGCACACCACCACACGCTTGACCCCCTGGTCCAGGTAAGCCTGCAGCACCGCGACGGTTTTCATCTTGCCGCTGGCTTCAATCACCAGATCGCAGCCCGACCAATCTGTGTCGGCGATCGCCTTGTTGGCCGTGACTTTGATCCGCTTATTGTCGATGACGACGCTGTCGCCTTCGGCGCGGGCTTCGTTGTTCCAACGGCCGTGCACCGAGTCGAAGTTGATCAGGTGAGCATGAGTGGCCGCGTCACCCGCTGGATCGTTGATCTGCACGAATTCAAACTCAGGCCAACTCCAGGCAGCCCGCAGAGCGAGGCGACCGATCCGACCAAATCCATTGATGCCAACTTTGATAGCCATGTTGTTGTGCTCTGTTGTCAGTGGGCGTTCGATTGGCTGTCGAACTGGCCGATGCAGGAAGGAAGAGCTCCTGTTACTCATGATCATTGTTCCTGAGGCTACAGCGTGCCAATCAGCGTAATCAGGCGGTCTGCCTTTCACAGCACACGGCTGCACGCTCAGGGCGATCACCCATTCCATCAAGGCGTTTGGCATCAGGGCTTAACCAGTGCTTGTTGCTTTCCAGCGTAGTGGTCAGCACTTGATGAACCCAATCGGGGAGATTCGGGTGCAGTCGGTAATACACCCATTGGCCTTGCCGACGGTCAGAAAGCAGGCCGCAAGTGCGCAACTGCGCCAGGTGCCTGGAGACCTTTGGCTGACTCTCGTTCAACGCGCAGGTCAGCTCGCAAACACAAAGCTCTCCTTCACGAGTGATGAGCAGCATGGTGCGCACGCGGGTGTCATCAGCCAGGCATTTGAAAACAGCGGTCGGTGTCAGATGGTCAGCCATATCGATTCTCAGCGGACAGAACACGGGCTTTGCTGGTCATTGTGAAGTCTCGACTCATATACGGTTTTTCGAATATATGATTTTACGAATAATAGATAAACCCCTCCCTTCGGAAAAACTCGAAAGTTGCCTGCTAAACAGGCACATTGCGAACAGATCGCATCAAGCTGGGCATGATGTAGGCCGCATCCTGGCCGACGCCCCTAAGTGTCGCTGAAGCAAAATTCCGTTGTTTCGGCAGACCGACAAAATACAACCCAGGCAGGTGCTTCGCCTGCCCGTTACGATGAGCCCAATATTCACCGCCCGGGCATTCCAACCCGCTCAAAAATTTCAGGTTCGGGCGAAATCCTGTAGCAAACACCAAACTATCCACCTCAGTGTGCTGCCCATCAGCCCAGATCACGCCGGTTGGTGTTATCGCCTCGAACATCGGCTTGCGCTCGAAAAGCCGTTGCTTGAGGGCTCGACGATAGATGCCGTCATCGAGCACCGGCGTACTTTGATCGCTCAACCAACGGGTCTTTTCCAACCCTGACCACTTCAGCCACCCATGAAAATCCAGGCCGAGGATCTTTTGCGGAAAAAACCGAATCGGCTCCCTGCTGGCCAGCACGACTTTGCCCACATGGGCCAGTTCATAAGCAATTTGAACAGCCGAGTTTGCAGCACCGACCACAACCACTCGCTGCCCACCAAAGCCATCGGCATTTCGATATTGCGCGCTGTGCAAACTGCGCCCGAGGAAGCCCTGCAGCCCTTGAATATCTGGAATGGAAGGTTGATTGAATCCACCCGTGCAGACGATCAGCGCCTTGGAGCAAAAATTTTCCCCATCGTCGGTCTGAAGCCGAAACAGCCCGTGCTCTCTGCGTACATGCTGTACGCGGGTGGACTGACGAACTGGCAATTTGAATGCCTTTGCATAGTCTTCCAGATAGCGCACGACCTCATCACGAAGCGGGTAATGATCAGGTTCCGCCGGGAAGCGCATGCCTGGCAATGACGAGTAAGCCGCTGGAGAAAAAAGCTTCAGGCTGTCGTAGTAGTTGCGCCAATTCCCTCCCGCAGATCGCTCAGCATCCAGAATCAGGAACCTGAGGTTGTGCTGCTGCAAGTGCCAACCACAGGCTAATCCTGCCTGGCCAGCGCCAATCACGATGACATCCAGAATTTCATTCATTACATTCATATATGCACACTCATGCACACTACAAGACAAAAAAATATCAGGACGTACCTGGGCAACAGAACGGGGTCAGGCTTTTCATATGCTCAAGAATGGCTTCGAGGCGTGCCACCACCGCCGGACCGTCCACCTCGTAGAACATCTGCCTGCTGACCTTGGTGCCGCGGACAATACCTGCCTCTAACAGCACTTGCAGATGTCGGGAAACCACTGAACGTTCCTGGGGCAATCCTTGGGCAATCTCGCCGATATCGGCGCGCCCCAATTGCATCACACGCTTGAGCACAGCGACACGCGAAGGCTCGCAAAGCGCCTTGAAGAAAGCGCCATCGAGCGACTCGATGGCAGCGTCAATTGCGCGGGTTCGGTGAAGGATTCGATCAGTCATGCAACCGACTATATGTGCATGCTTATACACACGTCAACACTCTGCAATAAGACGGTCACCAGGCATTGCACTTTCTGGAAGGCCTATAGCCTAGGGAGCGAGATGTCCGTACCCGGCTGCACGGGTGAAGTCGGCCAAATGCCAAATATCACCGTTCGCCCCCCAAGTGCCATCGACAACATCCTGGATCTGTATTGAGGTCAGCAACTGGCGCTGATCCTCCGTTGCCAGGCTCGACTGTATTGCGCAATGCAATTCACGTACGTAGCGCTGGCGCATCGGTGCATCAAGAACGCCGGCAGGCACCTTGACGATGACAATGCATGGAACGGCCCTGGCATGAGGAGCAACGCCTCCACAGAACCATTCATCAGCCTGAATTTCCTCAATGAGCACCCAGCACAAAGCACGCTGCTGAGGGGCATCGCCCATGTGTTCATTAAGCATTGCCACGTCGCTCACGCTTCGAAGCAACTGTTGGCGCTGTGGCTGACTGAAAGCTCCCGTAGGCACCTTGATCAAGATGTTTGGCATGGCAAAACCTCACTGTTAATTGGAAGCGCCATTGGGCCAGTTATCTCTCCACTCCATAAGTGACCGATTTGCCTTCTTTCGGGCATAATCGGACAATGTACGATTTCACTGTTCTAGTCTTTCCCGGGTCGTTCGCCTCAAGCGTGGCGGCCACCCTGGACATCCTCGGCTCCGCCGCGACACTTGCGCAGCGGCAAGGCCTTGCCGTGCCACGCTGGCGAGTTTGCGGGCCGCAGCCAGGGCTGATTACGCTAGGGCAAGGCATGCAACTGTTGGTCGACGAACTGACGACAGACGCCGAGGACAACTCCTGCTGGGTCATTCCGGGTCTTGGCATCAGCGACTTCGACGCGCTACTGCTGCGTCTGGGGGAAGACTGGGTACTTCAGACACTGCCAGCGCTGAGGGCACATGTGAATGAAGGCAAGGAGATTGCCGCCTCGTGCTCGGCTGTCTTTCTCCTGCATGCCGCAGGATTATTGGACGGTCGGAAGGTAACGACCTCCTGGTGGCTCGCCCCTTGGCTGTCGAGCATTGCGCCGGACTGCATTGTCGACCCCAACGTCATGGTGCTTTGCGACCCACCCTTGACGACCGCTGGCGCAGCCTTCGCGCAAACTGACCTGATGCTGCACCTGCTGCGCAGACGCCTGTCGCCGACGCTCGCCGACTATGTGGGCAAGGCTCTTCTACTCGACGGCCGACAGTTGCAATCCCCATTCATCAACCCAGCGATCATGGCACGGGGCAATACACTGGTCGCCAACCTCACCGACTACATAGAAGCCTGCCTGCCCCATCCTCCCAGCGTTCCGAGCCTTGCGGCGTACGTGGGCATGTCTGAGCGAACGCTGTCCCGCCACCTTCGAAAAGCAACCGGCCTTTCAACCCAATATTTGATCCAGCGTGTGCAACTGAACAGGGCCCGCGTGCTACTGGAAACCAGTAGACACTCCGTTGAATCTATCGCCGAGCAGGTGGGATACCAGGATGCCACGGCCCTGCGGCGACTTATGCGCCGCCTGTTGAACGCATCCCCAAGACAACTGCGCCAGTAAGATCCAGTTTTAACTTTCAGAAGCGAAAATCGCAGACATGAAAAAGCCCGACGCTGTAAAAGCCAACACGCTGGGTGATGCGCATCGTCACCCAGCGTAGTGCGACAGCGATTCCCGAGGCTATAGCATCAAACCGCAATCCGGTGTCGTCTCTTACGACAATGGAGCAACCGTGAGCCTGTTTGATTCGACCGTCGCAGTCATCTGCATTGCCTGCGGATAAGCCAGCAGACACTCAGCGATGGCAGGCTCCAGCCCGACCCGCACTCGCCTTGTCAGGGCCCGAGCACCAAAGCGTGGGTCATGCTTTCGGCACAGCCAGTCGCTTGCCGCAACGTCCAGGACCAGCGTACGGCGATGCTGACCGAGCCGTTGGTTGAGTTTGTTCAGTTCGATCTGCAACAACGCTTCCAGCCATTGGGTTTCGATGCGTTGGAAAACCAGGATGCGATCAATACGGTTTAGAAATTCCGGTTCGAACCAGGCGTGCAACGCTCGCTCCAACATAGCCTGCTCACCTTGTGGGGCGATGCCGAGCCAGCGCCGCCAACCGCGTGAAAAACGTTCCCTGTAGGTGCTCGCTTGCCGGGCACCAATGTTGCTGGTCATGAAGATCAGGCTATTGCGAAAATCCAGCGTTCGGCTACCGCCCGCCAAGGTCAGTTGGCCGTTCTCAAGAATGCCCAACAAGCTGCGCACCACTTCCTTGCTGGCCTTTTCCAATTCATCGAACAGCACGATGCCTGGGCGACTGTAGGTGCCTTGAATCAATTCGCTATTGAACAGACTGACGCCCTCTTTACTCCCCACATAACCAGGTGGCGCTCCGGTGAGCGCCGCCGAGTAATGCTCCTGGGCCAAGGTGTGCATGTCGATGCGACAAAAAGCATCGGCGCGACCGTGTATGGCCAGTGCCAGCAGACGGACGATTTCGGTCTTGCCGACACCGGTCGGCCCCATGAACAGGTTCACCGTCAACGGTCTCTCACGTTCACCAATATCGACCTTAACCACGTTCAGCAACGCCTCGACCGCGCTCATGGCGTGTTCTTGGCCGACAATTCGACTGCGCAACAACGCCATGACTTGGGCGGGATTGAAGACGAAGCGTGAGGTGAACACATCTGCTGCCGGTGATGCGCTGGTCAGGCTGGGCTGTGGGGGGTTTGGGTCGATGCGATCATTCACGAAAGGCATGGTTTAGCCTGCGTGTTTTTCTTTACCGTCGTGGGGAATCTCTCCCACCGGGCAATGAGCCACGCCGACGGTGCTACGGGTCAGTTTTTCGACGTTTTCCCGGGCTTTCTGTGCATCCAGTACCCAGGTGCGGTAAAAGTCGAACGGGCAGTCAGCCACGCCCTTGTCGCCGTCCCCGGAGTTATAGACTCCGGTGTAACCGCGATGCAGCAGCTTGAACAAATGATTCTGTGATTGGTCGTTCGCTCGCGCATCGCGGATTTGCGAAACGGATAATTGTGCGTACTGAATGCCCATTTCCTCTTCACCGCATTCGCCCAGGGTGCGACCGTCGAAGCCAATAATCGCCGAGTGACCAAAGTAGGAATAAACCCCATCGAAGCCGGCCGCATTGGCCACTGCCACATAGCAATTATTGGCCCAGGCCATGCTCTTGGACATCATCACCTGCTGCTCTTTGGCCGGGTACATATAGCCCTGGCAACGGACGATCAACTCAGCCCCTTTCATTGCACAGTCGCGCCAGATCTCCGGGTAGTTGCCGTCATCACAAATGATCAAGCTGATTTGCAGGCCCTTGGGACCCTCGCAGACATAGGTCCGGTCACCCGGATACCAGCCTTCAATGGGGCACCAGGGAATGCACTTGCGGTACTTCTGGACGATGTCGCCCTGGTTATTGATCAACACCAACGTGTTGTACGGGGCTTTGTGGGGATGTTCCTCATGCCGCTCACCGGTCAGTGAAAACACCCCCCACGTGTCTGCCGCACGGCACGCGGCGGAAAAGATCGCCGTCTCTTCGCCTGGAATACTGGCGGCAGTCGCCATCATCTCATCGTGGTCGTACATGATGCCCATGGTGCTGTATTCAGGAAACACCACCAGGTCCATGCCGGGGAGACCGCGTTTCATACCGGTGATGATGTCGGCAATCTTGCGGGCGTTTTCAATGACCTCGGCTTTTGTATGCAGCCGCGGCATTTTGTAATTGACGACCGCGACACCCACGGTGTCCGGGCTGCTGGAAATATCACCATGACGCATGAAATTTACCTCCGTTAATGGCTGATCATCCAAGGTCTGGAGCCGGTTTTACGCTTGAGCCCCTGTGGATTTTCTTTGGTCGGGGCGAGCGGTTTGCTCGGTGCGCAACAACTGCACCCACTGGGGTGACGACGGTTCTGCTGGTACTCGCCAAGCGTCTGCGGCGCGTGGGCACTTCGCTCGTTGGTCGCCATGGCCTGGCGTTGACTGCTCGACAACGTCGTCAGTGCTGGCGCAGACAACAGCAAGCGCCCTCCTGGGCCCGCGCAAGACGGGCACTGGCACGACTCGTGCCGTTGGGCCATGGGCCGCAACATTGTGAAAGAGCCACAGGTTTGGCATTCGTACTCATAAGTCGGCATGGCGCTCTCCAGACATTGATCGAGCTCGGGCGTGTCTCACAGGTCCGGGGCGATCGGCAGATCGATACTGCCATCGAGGTGTTTGATGGGGCCGTTGGCGTTGGGGTTGATGTCGAACTCGAAGATTTCGGTGGGTAACCAGAGGGTCGCGCAGGCGTTGGGGATGTCGACCACGCCGCTGATATGCCCTTGCACCGGCGCAGAGCCCAACAGTGCATAGCCTTGGGCGGGCGAATAACCAAACTTGGTCAAGTAGTTGATCGCATTCAGGCAGGCCTGGCGGTATGCGATATTGACGTCCAGGTAGTGCTGTTTGCCGGATTCATCCACCGAGATACCTTCAAAGATCAGGTAGTTCTGGTAGGTCGGGATGATCGGGCTGGGTTTGAACACCGGGTTCTTGATCCCGTACTTGGCCATGCCGCCCTTGATCAGCTCGACTTTCATATGCACCCAGCCGGCCATCTCGATTGCGCCGCAAAAAGTGATCTCGCCGTCGCCCTGACTGAAGTGCAGATCCCCCACCGACAACCCGGCGCCTTTGACGTAGACCGGGAAGAAAATCTTCGAACCCCGGGACAGGTCCTTGATATCGCAGTTACCGCCATGTTCGCGCGGCGGCACGGTGCGTGCGCCGGTGGCTGCGGCATCATCCCGCGCCTGGCCCTTGAGCTTGCCCATGTGTGCAGTGGCGGCCAGCGGGGCGTTGGCCAGGGGCGGTACGCGGGTCGGGTCGGTGTCGATCAGTTCCTGCTCGCGGCGGTTCCAGTCGCCGAGCATTACCGGGTCGGGCAGGCAACCGATCAATCCGGGGTGGATCAGGCCGGCAAAGTTGACCCCGGGAATGTGCCGCGAGCTGGTGAACATGCCTTTGAAATCCCAGATGGCTTTCTGTGCGCTGGGAAAGTGATCCGTGAGGAATCCGCCACCGTTCTGCCGCGAGAAGAAACCGTTGAAACCCCACATCGATTCGGCCTTGGCGCCGATGTCCAGCAGGTCGACCACCAGCAGATCCCCCGGCTCGGCGCCATGCACGCCCACCGGACCGGACAGGTAGTGCACGGTGGACAGGTCGACGTCACGCACATCCGAGGCGTCGTCGTTGTTCTTGATCGCGCCGGCGGTCCAGTCGTAAGTCTCGAGAATAAAGTCATCCCCCGGCTTGACCCAGCAAGCCATGGGAATGTCCGGATGCCAGCGGTTGTGGATCTGTTCGTTCTCGGTGGCGGGCTGGTTGAGGTCGACTTTGATCAAGGTATCGGTCATGGCGAAGCTCCTGAACATTAGGGATGTACCGCGTTGGAACCAGTCTCGAATGGCGGCACGAATCGGCCAATACGTTGGATGACGTACCCCTTTGAGCTGTCTTGCCAGCTGTTACAAAGGGGGCCGATCGCGCCTACACGGAGAGGTAGCGACTGATGGTGGCTTCGTCGACCTTGTCCCGGGTCTCCTCAATCACGAAGCGACCCTTCTCGATCACCAGGAAGCGGTCGGCGATTTCCAGGGTGAATGACAGCACCTGCTCGGAGACCACAATGGTCAGGTCGCGCAGGTGGCGGATCTCTTTCAACGTGCGGGCGATGTCCTTGATGATCGACGGCTGGATGCCCTCGGTGGGTTCATCGAGCAACAACACCTTGGGATTGGTCGCCAGCGCCCGGGCAATGGCCAGCTGCTGCTGTTGCCCGCCCGAAAGGTTGCCACCCTTGCGCGAGCGCATGTCGTGGAGTACCGGAAACAACGCATAAAGGTCTTCGGGCACCTGGCCCCGGGCCGATGCCGGCAGGCCGGTCTGAATGTTTTCCAACACCGTCATGCTGGGGAAAATCATCCGTCCCTGAGGCACATAGGCGATGCCGTGCTCCACCCGCTCGTGGGTTTCCAGGTTCGAGACTTCCTGGCCATCGACGCTGACCTGCCCCCGCCACTGCGGAAGGATGCCCATCAAGCTCTTGAACAGCGTGGTCTTGCCCATACCGTTGCGCCCCATCACGGCGACGATTTCGCGTTTGGCCACGGCCAGGTCGAGGTCGTGGAGGATCTGGCTCTGGCCGTAACCACAGGACAGCTTGTCTACGTTGAACATGCCTGCTTCCTCAATGGCCTAAATAGACTTCGATGACTTTCGGGTTGTTCTGCACCGACTCCATGCTGCCCTCGGCCAGGACCTTGCCCTGGTGCAGCACCGTGACCTTATGGGCGATGCTCTTGACGAACTCCATGTCGTGTTCGATCACCAGCACCGAGCGTCCCTGGCTGATGCGCTTGAGCAGCTCCGCAGTCTGTACGCGCTCGTTGACGCTCATCCCGGCGACCGGTTCATCGAGCATCAACAGGTCAGGGTTCTGCATCAGCAGCATGCCGATCTCCAGCCACTGCTTCTGGCCGTGGGACAGCAGGTCGGCCTGCTGCTGCAACAGCTCGCCGAGAAAGATCTCCCGCGCCACCTCTTCAACCCGGGCAATCACCGCGGCACTGCGTTTGAAGAACAACGCGCCAAACACCTTGCGCCCCGCCGGGTAGGACATCTCCAGGTTCTCGAACACCGTGAGGTTTTCGTAGATCGACGGGTTCTGGAATTTGCGCCCGACGCCGGCACGGACGATGTTGTACTCGCGCATCTTGGTCAGCTCCTTACCATCGAACTGGATGCTGCCGCTGGTGGCGCGGGTCTTGCCGCAGATCAGGTCGAGCACCGTGGTCTTGCCTGCGCCGTTGGGCCCGATCACCACCCGTACTTCATTGCGGTCGATGTACAGGTTGAGGTTGTCCACGGCCTTGAAACCGTCGAAGGACACCGTCAGCCCCTCGATAACCAGCACCGGCTTGTTCATTTGAAAACCCACGGCGGTCATGGCTGCGTCTCCAGCGAAGGACGTTCAGGAGCCGGGGTCGGCGGCGCAGTGCGCGGCGTCTCCGGCAGGGGTGCGGCAACGGCGGCTTGCTGCGGGGTACGCCGCAATAAACGGCCAAGGGCCTGGCGACCATGGCTGTCCCAGAGTCCGGCCAAGCCATTGGGAAAGTACATGACCACGGCAATGAACAGCCCGCCCATCAGGTACAGCCATAGCTCGGGGAAGGACTCGGAGAAATAGGTCTTGCCGTAGTTCACCAGCAAAGCCCCATACACCGCGCCGAGCAGCGACATGCGCCCGCCGACGGCGGCAAAGATCACCATCTCGATGGACGGCACGATGCCGACGAACGAAGGCGACATGAAGCCCACCTGCAAGGCGAACATGGCGCCGCCAATGGCCGAGAAGGCAGCGGCGATGCAGAACACGAAAATCTTGAAACTGGCCACGTCATAACCGGAGAAACGCACCCGCTCCTCTTTGTCGCGCATCGCCATCAGCAGCCGCCCGAGCTTAGACGCGAGGACGAAGCGGCCGATGAAAATGCAGCCGAACAGCAGAGCCGCGTTAATGAAGTACAAAAGCAACTTGGCGCTGTCGCTGCGCAGATCCCAGCCGAGCAGCGTCTTGAGATCGGTGATGCCGTTGACCCCGCCGGTCAGGCCCTGCTGGCCGACGATCAGCACCGTGAGGATCAGCGCGATGGCCTGGCTGACGATGGAGAAATAAACATCCCCCACCCGCCGCTTGAACAGCGCCATGCCAATGATGAAGGCCAGCACTACCGGCACCAGGATCACCGCCAACAGGGTGAAGCTGAAACTGTGGAACGGCACCCAGAGCCACGGCAGTTCGGTGATCTGGTTCCAATCCATGAAATCCGGAATGCCCGGCGTCGACTGGATTTTGGTGCTCTGCGGGTCGGAGGCTTCGAGCTTGAGAAACATCGCCATGCAGTAGCCGCCGACGCCGAAAAACACCCCCTGCCCGAGGCTGAGAATGCCGCCATAGCCCCAACACAACACCAGGCCGACAGCGACGAAGGCATAGGTCAGGTACTTGCCCACCATGTTCAGGCGAAAGGCATCCAGGGTCAGCGGGAAGACCACGAAAATCAGCAGCGCCAACAGGGCAACGCCCAACAGGTTCCGCTTGCCCGCCAGCATCTTGTCTAAAAGCTTCATCGGCTTGCCTCTACTTGCGCACTTTGATGGAGAACAACCCTTGAGGGCGCAACATCAGGATCAGGATCACCCCGGACAGGGTCAGTACCTTGGCCATCGAACCACTGAGGAAAAACTCCGAGATCGATTGGGTCTGGGCAATGACGAACGCCGACGCAATAGTGCCGAACAGGCTTTGTGCGCCGCCGAAGACCACCACCAGGAAGGTGTCGACGATGTACTGCGAGCCCGCGGTGGGCCCGGTGGAGCCAATGGTGGTAAAGGCCGCGCCGGCCACCCCCGCGACACCACAACCGAGGGCAAAGGTCATGCGATCGACCTTGCGCGTATTGATGCCCACGGCACGGCTCATCAACCGGTTCTGTACCGTAGCCCGTACTTGCAGACCCCAGCGTGAGCGGTAGAGCAAGAGAAAAATGGCCCCAGTGAGCAGCAGGGTCAGGGCCATCATGAACAGACCGTTGCGCGGGATCTCGATGGACTCGGTGAAGTTGAACGAGCCCATCAGCCACTCCGGCGGCGTGGCGCTGACTTCACGGGCGCCGAACACCGAACGGAAGGTCTGCTGCATCACCAGGGACAGCCCCCAAGTCGCCAGCAGCGTGTCCAGCGGACGCTTGTAGAGCCGACTGATCATCGCCCACTCCACCAGCCAGCCGATGGCCCCGGCCACCAGAAACGACAAGGCGATGGCGATGAAAAAATAATAGGGTTGAAACCATGGGGCGAAATGACTGGTCAGGCTCGAACAGACATAGGTGGTGTAGGCGCCGATCGTGAGGAACTCGCCGTGGGCCATGTTGATGACCCCCATCTGGCCGAAAATGATCGCCAGCCCCAATGCCATCAACAGCAGCACGCAGAACACGGACAAGCCGTTGAACCCCTGCATCGCCGCGATGGCACCAAATTCCGATAGCCATTCCATGATGATGGACTCCTGCTTGGAGGGAGGACGTGGAAAACCGTTGGGCCCCCATCGCCAGCCAGCCATCTCCTACACAACGCCCGTAGGAGCTGGCTTGCCTGTGATGGCGCCAGCCCTTACTGGTAACCTTTAGGGAAAGGATTCGGTTCGATCAGATCAGACTCGTACACCACCTTGAACTGGCCATCGGGCTGCACTTCACCGATGCGGGTCTTGCTCCACAGGTGATGGTTTTCATGCACTTTGACGTAGCCTTCAGGCGCGGTTTTCAGCTCGATGCCCGGCGAAGCTGCAACCACTTTGTCGACATCGAAACTGCCGGCCTTTTCCACCGCAGCCTTCCACAACCATGGGCCCAGATACGCGGCCTGGGTCACGTCGCCGATCACCGAATCCTTGCCGTACTTGGCCTTGAAGGCGTCGACGAAGGCTTTGTTGTTGGGGTTGTCCAGGCTCTGGAAGTACTTCATCGAGGCATAGAAACCGGCCATGTTCTCGCCGCCGATGCCCAGCAATTCATCTTCGGTGACCGAGAGCGTGAGCAAGGTCTGCTTGGCCGAATTGACGCCCGCCGCATTGAGTTGTTTGTAGAAAGCCACGTTGGAGCCACCCACCACGGCGGCGAACACCACGTCGGGTTTCTTCAGCTTGACCTTGTTGATCAGCGAACCGAACTGGGTGTTGCCCAAGGGGTAGTAGTCTTCGCCAACCACGGTACCGTGCAGCACGTTTTCAATGTGCTTGCGGGCAATCTTCATCGAGGTGCGTGGCCAGATATAGTCCGACCCCACCAGGTAGAAGGTCTTGGCGCCTTTGGTCTTGGCGATCCAGTCGAGGCTGGCGAGGATTTGCTGGGTGGCTTCCTGGCCGGTGTAGATCACGTTCTTCGACTGCTCCAGCCCCTCGTAGAAAGTCGGGTAGTAGAGCAGGCCGTTTTCCTTCTCGAAGATCGGCAGCACAGCCTTGCGCGAGGCCGAGGTCCAGCAGCCGAACACCGTGGCCACCTTGTCGTTGACCAGGAGCTTCTTGGCCTTCTCGGCGAAGGTCGGCCAGTCGGAGGCGCCGTCTTCCTGGATCACCTTGATCTGCCGACCGAGGATGCCGCCTGAAGCGTTGATCTGCTCAATGGCCAAGCGTTCGGCCTGGATCGAACCGGTCTCGGAAATCGCCATGGTGCCGGTGGCCGAGTGCAACTGGCCGACCGTGACTTCAGTGGCGGTCACCGCCAGGCCGGTGCTGTTGGCCTCGTCCGCCCATACACCCTGGCTGAACACACTGGCAGCCAGTAACGACAGGGCCGCCGCCCCTAGCGCCAAGCGGCGCGGCAACAAGCCTTTAGTCCGGATCAATGGTGGTTGCATGCTGCTACTCCTCTGCGGTGACGCTGGTGGTACGCCCTATGGCGGCCAGCAACGGTGGTGGTATCAGCATGGAGGGGCGTCTCGACGACGGGTATACGCAGCCTGACGTAAGCGCATACGTCATTTGACGTAGGGAAAAATGCACCAATGCGGCGCAGGCTATTGCTCCAGGTCCCGACCGACCGGCACTGCGCACACGCGCGCGCAGGCACCAGCTGGCGCGGCAAGACGCCGTGGCGCAGGGCATGAAAATTGCTCGGCTATCCGCCACGGGCACACCCGCCTGGCACGGAGCGCCTTGACCCCAGGAGTCTTTCACCGTGCTTCCACCTGGCACCCAGCGCATCGCCAAGATCCGTCGCGACTACAACAGCTGGGTCGCCGACGAAACCATGGAAGACTACGCCCTGCGTTACACACCAAAGTCCTTTCGCAAGTGGTCGGAACTGCGCATCGCCAACACCGCCCTGGGCGCGGTGTCGTTCCTGGCCCTGGAGGCGATTGGCGGGGTGCTGGCCCTGAGCTACGGCTTCACCAACACCTTCTGGGCGATCCTCGCCGTGAGCCTGATCATCTTCCTCACCGGCCTGCCCGTCAGCTACTACGCCGCCCGCTACGGCGTCGATATGGACCTGTTGACCCGCGGTGCCGGCTTCGGCTACATCGGCTCGACCATCACCTCGCTGATCTACGCCAGCTTCACCTTTCTGTTCTTCGCCCTGGAAGCTGCGATCATGGCCCTGGCCTTGGAGCTGTACTTCCATATCCCATTGGCCTTTGCCTATGTGATCTGCTCTGTGCTGGTGATCCCCCTGGTGGCCTATGGGGTGACCCTGATCAGTCGCCTGCAACTCTGGACCCAGCCGTTGTGGCTGGTGCTGCTGGTGCTGCCCTACCTGTTTGTGCTGCTGAAAAACCCCGAGGCCTTCAGCGACTGGACCAGTTTCCAGGGCCGTGATACCGGCGGCGGCGACTTCAATCTGCTGGCGTTTTGCGCGGCCTGTACCGTGGCCCTGTCCCTGGTGACGCAGATCGGCGAACAGGTCGACTACCTGCGCTTCCTGCCGGAAAAAACCGCGGCCAACCGCAAGCGCTGGTGGGCCGCCCTACTCTGCGCCGGCCCCGGCTGGATCCTGCCCGGCGCCCTGAAAATGTTCGCTGGCGCCTTCCTGGCGTTTCTCGCCCTGCAACACGAGATCCCCATCGAGCGCGCTACGGAACCGACCCAGATGTACCTGGTGGCCTTCGGTTATGTGTTCGCCTCGCCAGAATGGGCCCTGGCGGCCATGGTGCTGTTCGTCTTCGTCTCGCAGATGAAGATCAACCTGACCAACGCCTACGCCGGCTCCCTGGCCTGGTCGAACTTTTTCGCCCGGGTCACCCACAGTCACCCCGGCCGCGTAGTTTGGCTGGTGTTCAATGTGGCGATTGCCCTGATGCTGATGGAGCTGGGGGTATTCGACGTCATCGACCAAGTGCTCGGTCTCTACGCCAACATCGCCATCGCCTGGATCGGCTCGGTGGTCGCCGACCTGGTGATCAACAAACCCTTGGGGTTGTCACCGAAACACATCGAGTTCAAGCGCGCTCACCTCTACGACATCAACCCGGTGGGCGTCGGCTCCATGCTGATTGCCTCGCTGCTGTCGGTCCTCGCCCACTTCGGTCTATTTGGTGCGCTGGCCCAGGCCGCCCCGCCCTTCGTCGCCCTCGGCACCTCGCTGGTCATGACCCCGCTGCTGGCCTGGGCCACCCGCAGCCGCTATTACATCGCCCGCACCAGCGATCCGCTACTGCTGCAACCGGTGGCACCGAGCACGCAGATCACCTGCGGCCTGTGCAGCAACCCGTTCGAAACCGCCGACATGGCTTTCTGTCCGGCCTACAGCACGCCCATCTGCTCACTTTGCTGTTCGCTGGACGCGCGTTGCGGCGATCGCTGCAAACCCCACGGGCGTCTGTCGGCACAGTTCGAAGCGCTGTTGCATTGGTTGCTGCCCAATGCAACGGTGCCACGCCTGCACACCCGGCTAGTGCATTACCTGGGCCTGCTGCTCGCACTGATCCTGATGCTCAGCGGCGCCCTGGCGTTGATCTATGGCCAGGCGTCCCAGGGGCTGCCCCACTCGCCGCAAGCCCAGGCGACGCTGTACCAGGCATTTTTCAAGGCCTTCCTGACGCTCTCGGTACTGGCGGCCATCCTCGCCTGGTGGGTGGTTCTGACGCGGGAAAGCCGCCACGTGGCCCAGGAAGAATCGGACCGCCAGACCCAGCTGCTGATGCAGGAAATCGAAGCCCACCGCTTGACCGACCAGGCCCTGCAAGATGCCAAGGAGGCTTCCGAGGCGGCCAACGCGGCCAAGAGTCGCTACGTCACCGGACTGTCCCACGAACTGCGTACGCCGTTGAACAGCATCCTCGGTTTTACCCAGATCCTGCAGCGCGACGCGGCCATGCCGGAGCAGCATCAGGATGCCCTGGCGACCATCCTGCGCAGCGGCTCGCACCTGCTGTCGCTGATCGACGGCCTGCTCGATGTGGCCAAGATCGAGGCCGGCAAACTGCGCCTGGAAGCGACGGAAATCCCCTTCCCGGAACTGATTCACGATCTGGAGCTGATGTTCACCCCACAAGCCCGGGACAAAGGGTTGCGCTTTCGCCTGGAGCTGATCGGCAAGATGCCGGCGGTGGTGCGAGGCGACGAAAAGCGCGTCCGGCAGATCCTCATCAACCTGTTGGGCAATGCGGTCAACTTCACCGACAGCGGCGAGGTCTGCCTGCGGGTCAGTTACATGCGCGAGACGGCAACCTTCGACATCATCGACACGGGTATCGGCATCGACCCCGAGCACATCGAGCGAATCTTCCAGCCTTTCGAACGCGGCGATCTGATGCGCCAGGACAAGGGCGTTGGCCTGGGCCTGACCATTACCCGCATGCTCACCTCGCTTATGGGCGGCGAGTTGCAGGTCAAGAGTCAGCAGGACAAGGGCACCTGTTTCCAGGTGCGCCTGTTTCTCTCGCAAGTACGGGTGCCGCAGGCGGTGATCCATGTCGAACACGACATCATCGGCTACCAGGGGCCGCGGCGTCTGGTGCTGGTAGTGGACGACCATGTGGACCATCGCAAGGTCCTCAGCGGCATGCTCACGCCCCTGGGCTTTGAAGTGGTCCAGGCCAGCAACGGCCAGGAAGCGATTCGCCAGGTCGCCCTGCTGGGGCCGGACCTGATCCTCATGGACCTGTCGATGCCGACGATGGATGGCTGGGAAACCAGTCGGCTGATCCGCCGCAATGCGTTGTCCACGGCACCGATCATCGTGATATCGGCCAATGCCTTTAACGACGAGCGCGAGCGCAGCCTGGCCAGTGCCTGCAACGACTACCTTGCCAAGCCGGTACACACCCCGGAGCTGCTCGAACGGATCCAGAAACAGCTCGACCTGCACTGGCTGCGCCGCGAACAACCAGCCCCTGCGACATTCCCCGAACCGGGGATATTGCCCTCCCAGCCTGACCTCATCGCCCTCGGCGAACTCAGCGCCATCGGCTACGTACGCGGTCTGCACGAAAAACTCGACGCCATCCAGGCCGAAACGCCAGCCACCGCCCCTTTCATCAGTTCGCTACGCAAGCTGCTGAAAAACTTTCGCCTGGACGAAATCAACCGCGCCCTCAAGGAGGCAGAAGATGAATGCACTGACCACAGTCGCTGAACCCGGTGTCGTGCTGATTGTGGACGACACCCCGGACAACCTCGCCATGCTCTCCGACGCCCTCAACGATGCCGGCTACATGGTGCTGGTGGCCCTCGACGGGCTCAGCGCCCTGAACCGCATCGAACGTCGGCGTCCGGACCTGATCCTGCTGGATGCGATGATGCCGGGCCTGGACGGCTTCGAGACCTGCCGGCGGATCAAGGAGCACCCGGCCAACGCCGATATTCCGGTGCTGTTCATGACCGCGTTGACGGAAAGCAGGCATGTGGTCCAGGGCTTTGAAGTGGGTGGCAGCGACTACGTGACCAAGCCGATCCAGACCGACGAAGTGCTGGCCCGGGTCGCCGCGCACCTGCGCACCTCGCGCATCCTGCTCTCGGCCCGAGCGGCGTCACAGCCAGCCGCGCCGAGCCTGGACGACGAGCCGGCGCACAGGGTGCTGTCGGCACGCTTTCAGCTCACCGGTCGGGAAGTCGAGGTTCTGCGCTGGGTCGCCTGCGGCAAGACCAACCGCGACATCGGCACCATTCTCGATCTGAGCCCACGCACCGTGAACAAACATCTGGAACATGTGTATGTGAAGTTAGGTGTAGAGACGCGCACAGCAGCGACCTCCGTGGCGTTGTCGGCCATGACCGATTCTCGCAACAGCGCTTCAAGGTAAGCTGCGATAGCCAGAGGTATTGTCGGATGAGCACTGGGGCCGTTTCGTCCATGACAGAAGCTGGTGGATGAGGCAGGAACGTTGGAAACGGCTTTGGATTTTCAGCTCAGCCACCCAGGCATTGTCGACGTGGCTGACATCACCCGGATTGCGCGGGCACCGGCAAATACCACACAGCACAAGCTAACGAGACCATCGCGGCATAACTTTTCGCGATCCAGAATATCCGAGGGAGTAAATGTGGTAGTAATTTTTCAGACATGAAAAAGCCCAACCTTTTCAGGTTGGGCTAAGTCATTGAAAAATATGGTCGGGACGGAGTGATTCGAACACTCGACCCCTAGCACCCCATGCTAGTGCGCTACCGGACTGCGCTACGCCCCGACTAGGCGTGAATCTTGTTCCGCTTCTCAACGGAACGCTCAGGAATATATCGCAAGCTTTTGAAAACTGGAAGTATTTAAAAGCAGAAATTTATTTCTTGAGCACCACCAGTACATCTTCGAGCTCGGCGATCATCTGGCGGATCATCTGTTTGTACTGGGTTGTATCGTCTTTGGCCTCATCACCGGAGAGGCGCAGACGCGCTCCGCCGATGGTGAACCCCTGGTCATAGAGCAGCGCGCGGATCTGCCGGATCATCAGCACGTCTTGGCGCTGATAATACCGACGGTTTCCGCGGCGCTTGACCGGGTTGAGTTGAGGAAACTCCTGCTCCCAATAGCGCAGCACGTGTGGTTTTACCGCACACAGCTCGCTGACTTCACCAATGGTGAAGTAGCGTTTGCCCGGGATGACGGGTAGTTCGTCGTTATGACTTGGTTCCAGCATAAGCCTCAACTCGGGCCTTCAACTTCTGCCCTGGACGAAAGGTGACCACACGGCGAGCCGTGATCGGGATTTCTTCTCCCGTTTTCGGATTGCGGCCAGGCCGCTGGCGTTTGTCCCGCAGGTCGAAATTGCCGAAACCGGACAATTTGACCTGTTCGTTGTCTTCCAGAGCGTGCCTGATTTCTTCGAAAAACAGTTCGACCAATTCTTTGGCCTCCCGTTTATTCAGGCCCAGCTCCTCATACAGACGTTCCGCCATCTCAGCTTTCGTCAGAGCCCCCATACGTCACTTCCTTAACGTGGCGTTCAACCTGGTTTCGAGCGAGGTGAGGATATTCTGCGTTGCGGTATTCACCTCATCGTCATTAAGAGTGCGCGATGGATGCTGCCAGGTCAAGCCGACTGCAAGGCTTTTTCTATGCGGATCAATGCCTTTACCCTGATACACGTCAAATAGCCTGAGGTCCGTCAGCCATTCGCCTGCATTTTCACGGATTACGTCCAGTACAGCACTGGAAGCAACCTCACGGTCGGCCAGCAACGCCAGGTCACGACGCACTTCAGGAAAGCGCGATAACTCCTGGAATTTCGGCATTTTCCCCAGTGCCACCTCGGCCAGAACCAGCTCGAAAACGAAGACTGGACGATCAAGGCCCAGGGTTTTCGACAATTCCGGGTGAATGGCACCGACATAGCCGACTTCACGCCCGTCTCGCTCGATGCGTGCGGTCTGCCCCGGGTGCAGCGCCGGGTGCTTGCCCGGGACGAAAGTGAATGCGTCGAGCGCGCCGGCGAAGCCCAGCACCGCTTCGACGTCAGCCTTGACGTCGAAGAAGTCGACGACATCGCGACCTTGCGCCCAGCCTTCCGGCAAGCGGCTGCCACAGACGACACCGGCCAGCATCGGCTCTTGCTTCAAGCCTTCCAGTTGACCGACAAAACGCAGGCCGCTTTCGAACAGCCGCACGCGATCCTGCTGGCGGTTCAGGTTGTGCTGGAGCGACTTGACCAGGCCTGGCCACAGGGACGAGCGCATGGCGGCCATGTCGTTGGAAATCGGATTGGCCAACAACAGCGGCTCGACACCCGGATTGAACAGCTCGAACTGACGAGGATCGATGAAGCTGTAGGTGATCGCTTCCTGATACCCACGGGCCACCAGCAGGCGGCGCAGTTCCGGCAGGTCGCTGCGGGCTTCAGCCTTGGCCTGCGGGGCCAGGCGTGCTTGCGGGTAGCGAACCGGCAGGCGGTTGTAGCCGTACAAGCGGGCCAGTTCTTCGATCAGGTCGACTTCCAGGCTGATATCGAAGCGATGGCTTGGCACTTCGACGCGCCACTGCCCTGCCCCATCGGCGCTGATGTTCAGGCCCAGGGCGCTGAGCAGGCGTTCGACTTCGGCCGGGTCCATTTCCATGCCCAGCATCTGGGTGATGCGCTGGGCACGCAGGGTGACCGGGGCAATCTTGGGCAGGTGCTGTTCGCTGACAGTCTCGATGATCGGGCCGGCTTCACCACCGGTGATGTCCAGCAGCAGGCCTGTGGCGCGCTCCATGGCTTCACGGGCCAGTTGCCAGTCCACACCACGCTCGTAACGGTGCGAGGCGTCGGTGTGCAGGCCATAGGAGCGGGCCTTGCCAGCAACGGCGATCTGGTCGAAGAACGCACTTTCCAGGAACACATCGCGGGTCGTCGTGGAGACACCACTGTGCTCGCCGCCCATTACGCCAGCGATTGCCAGGGCACGGGAGTGGTCGGCAATCACCAGGGTGTCGCTGCGCAGGGTCACTTCCTGGCCGTCGAGCAGCACCAGCTTCTCACCCTCTTCGGCCATGCGTACGCGGATGCCACCGTTGATTTCGGCGAGATCGAACGCATGCAGCGGCTGCCCCAGCTCCAGCATCACATAGTTGGTGATGTCGACAGCGGCGTCGATGCTGCGCACGTCGGCGCGACGCAGGCGCTCGACCATCCACAGCGGCGTCGGCTTGGACAGGTCGACGTTACGGATCACACGGCCCAGGTAACGCGGGCACGCGGCCGGCGCGAGGACTTCAATCGAACGCACTTCGTCGTGCACGGCCGGCACGCTCGCAACCACGGGGCGCGTCACGGGAGCGGCATACAACGCGCCGACTTCACGGGCCAGGCCGGCCAGGGACAGGCAATCGCCACGGTTCGGCGTCAGGTCGACCTCGATGCTCGCATCGTCCAGGCCCAGGTATTCACGGATGTCCTGGCCAACCGGCGCATCCGCCGGGAGTTCCATCAGGCCATCGTTGCCTTCGCCAATCTGCAGTTCGGCCTGGGAGCACAACATGCCGTTGGACTCGACGCCACGCAGCTTGGCTTTCTTGATCTTGAAGTCGCCCGGCAGTTCGGCACCGATCATGGCGAACGGGATCTTCAGGCCCGGGCGCACGTTGGGCGCGCCGCAGACCACCTGAAAGGTTTCCGCGCCATTGCTGACCTGGCAAACCCGCAGTTTGTCAGCGTCCGGGTGCTGCTCGGTGCCCAGCACCTCGCCCACGACTACACCACTGAAATCACCGGCGGCCGGCGTGACGCTATCGACCTCAAGGCCGGCCATCGACAGGCGAGCAACCAGCTCGTCCCGACTTACCTGCGGGCTTACCCAGCCGCGCAGCCATTGTTCACTGAATTTCATCCTGCTCCCCTAATAGATTCGTTACGGACTGCGACCTAGGCCTTGTACGTAAAGTGCCTGCGCGACGATCATGCTGCGTTGAAAACAGGCTCGGAATGCTCATTTACAACCAGTAGACTCCGCTTCCTCGCCTGTTTTCGCCTTGCCTGATCGCCGCTCGGCGACTTTTCGTACAAGCCCTAGCGAAATTGCGCAAGGAATCGCAAGTCGTTGTCGAAGAACAGGCGCAAGTCATTCACACCGTAACGCAGCATGGCCAGGCGCTCGACGCCCATGCCGAAAGCAAAGCCGGAGAACTCTTCCGGATCGATCCCGGACATACGCAGCACGTTCGGGTGAACCATGCCGCAACCCATGACTTCCAGCCAGCCAGTCTGCTTGCAGACGCGGCAGCCTTTACCGCTGCACATCACGCATTCCATGTCGACTTCAGCCGATGGCTCGGTGAACGGGAAGTACGAAGGGCGGAAACGCACGGCCAGTTCTTTTTCGAAGAACACCCGCAGGAACTCTTCGATCGTTCCTTTCAGGTCGGCGAAATTGATGTCGCGATCAACCAGCAGGCCTTCGACCTGGTGGAACATCGGCGAGTGGGTGATATCGGAGTCGCTGCGGTACACACGGCCTGGGCAGACGATGCGGATCGGCGGCTGTTGCGATTCCATGGTGCGGACCTGTACCGGCGAGGTATGGGTGCGCAACAGCATGTTCGCGTTGAAATAGAAGGTGTCGTGCATCGACCGGGCCGGGTGATGGCCTGGGATGTTGAGCGCTTCGAAGTTGTGGTAGTCGTCTTCGACCTCAGGGCCTTCGGCAATGCCGTAGCCGATGTGGGTGAAGAACTGCTCGATGCGTTCCAGCGTCCGGGTCACCGGATGCAGGCCGCCGGAAGTCTGGCCACGGCCAGGCAGGGTCACGTCGATGGACTCGTCGGCGAGCTTGGCGGCCAGATCCGCCTCCTCGAACAGCGCCTTGCGCGCATTGAGGACCTCTGTGACACGCTCCTTGGCAACGTTGATCAGCGCACCGACCTGCGGACGCTCTTCGGCCGGCAGGTTCCCCAGGGTCTTCATCACCTGAGTCAACTCGCCCTTCTTGCCAAGGTAGTGAACCCGGATTTGCTCCAGGGCATTGATATCTTCAGCGCTTTGCACAGCCTCTAGTGCTTGAGCGACCAGCGCGTCCAGGTTTTCCATGTACAGACTCCAGATACGAAATAGGGGAAGAGCTTTAAGGCTCTTCCCCTATTTATGACGTTTGACACCTGGGCCCACAGATGTAGGCCCAGGTGACTGCCGGGGGTACTTAAGCCAAGGTGGCTTTAGCTTTCTCGACAATCGCAGCAAACGCCGCTTTTTCGTTCACTGCCAGATCAGCCAGAACCTTACGGTCGATCTCGATGGACGCTTTTTTCAGGCCAGCGATGAAACGGCTGTAGGACAGACCGTTAACACGAGCACCAGCATTGATACGAGCGATCCACAGAGCGCGGAACTGACGTTTTTTCTGACGACGGTCACGGTAGGCGTATTGGCCTGCCTTGATTACCGCTTGCTTGGCAACACGGAATACGCGGGAACGCGCGCCGTAGTAGCCTTTAGCAAGTTTCAGAATTTTTTTGTGACGCTTACGGGCAATGACGCCACGCTTTACACGAGCCATGAGTTACTTCCTCTATTCTTGATCCAAAAATTAACGAAGGCGCAGCATGCGCTCGACTTTTGCCACGTCAGACGGATGCAGCAAGCTGCTACCGCGCAGTTGACGCTTACGCTTGGTCGACATTTTGGTCAGGATGTGGCTCTTGAAAGCGTGCTTGTGCTTGATACCGTTAGCAGTTTTCAGAAACCGCTTAGCAGCACCACTTTTGGTCTTCATCTTTGGCATGTTCGGATACTCCGCATTCAGTTGATAAACATAATCGCAAGGCCTGCCGTGCCCTGGTGATTACTTCTTCTTTTTCGGGGCGATGACCATGATCAGCTGGCGTCCTTCCATCTTAGGATGCTGTTCGACCGAACCGTACTCGAGCAGGTCTTGTTCAACCCGCTTGAGGAGTTCCATCCCCAGCTCCTGGTGGGCCATCTCACGGCCGCGGAATCGCAAGGATACCTTGGCCCTGTCCCCGTCACTCAGGAAACGTACCAGGTTGCGCAGTTTTACCTGGTAATCCCCTTCCTCCGTCCCTGGACGAAACTTGATTTCTTTTACCTGAATCTGCTTCTGGTTTTTCTTCGCCGCGGCAATCTGCTTCTTCTTCTCGAAGATCGACTTGCCGTAGTCCATCACCCGGCAAACCGGTGGGACTGCGTCTGCGGAAATTTCTACCAGATCAAGCTTGGCTTCTTCAGCAATACGAAGCGCTTCATCAATCGAGACGATGCCAATCTGCTCGCCGTCAGCGCCAATTAACCGAACCTCGCGTGCCGAGATATTCTCGTTGATCGGGGCTTTCGGTGCAGCTCGTTTATCTTGTCTCATTTCACGCTTAATAATAATTACTCCAAATCTGGGCGACCACGCCGGGAAACCGCTTGCGCGAGAAACTCAGCGAATTCGGCGACGGGCATCGAGCCCAGGTCAGCACCTTCACGAGTACGCACAGCGACAGTCTGCATCTCGACCTCCCGATCTCCAATAACCAAGAGAAAGGGAACCTTGAGCAAAGTATGCTCGCGGATTTTAAAGCCGATCTTTTCATTTCTCAAGTCGGACTTGGCACGAAATCCGCTTTGATTGAGAGTTTTTTCGACTTCGGCGGCAAAATCTGCCTGTTTATCAGTGATATTCATGATCACTGCCTGGGTCGGCGCCAGCCACGCAGGGAACGCACCCTCGTAGTGTTCGATCAGAATCCCGACGAAACGCTCGAACGAACCGAGGATCGCGCGGTGAAGCATGACCGGGTGCTTGCGACTGTTGTCTTCGGACACATATTCAGCGCCCAGACGGATCGGCAGGTTGAAATCGAGCTGCAAGGTACCACACTGCCACACACGACCGAGGCAATCTTTCAGCGAGAATTCGATTTTCGGACCGTAGAAGGCCCCTTCGCCCGGCTGCAGGTCGTACGCAAGGCCCGCACTATCAAGGGCGGCGGCCAGGGCCGCTTCGGCGCGATCCCACAGCTCGTCGGAGCCAACGCGTTTTTCCGGACGAGTGGACAGCTTCATTTCGACTTCGGTGAAGCCGAAGTCCCGATAGACATCCATGGTCAGCTTGATGAAGGCGGCGGATTCGGCCTGCATCTGCTCTTCGGTGCAGAAGATGTGCGCATCGTCCTGGGTGAATGCCCGCACGCGCATGATGCCGTGCAACGCACCCGACGGCTCGTTGCGGTGGCAGGCACCGAACTCGGCCAGGCGCATCGGCAGCTCGCGGTAGCTCTTCAAGCCCTGGTTGAACACCTGCACGTGGCATGGGCAGTTCATCGGCTTGATGGCGTAGTCGCGGTTTTCCGACTGGGTGGTGAACATGTTGTCGGCGTAGTTGGCCCAGTGCCCGGATTTCTCCCACAGGCTGCGGTCCACCACTTGCGGCGTCTTGATTTCCAGATAGCCGTTCTCACGCTGGACCTGGCGCATGTACTGCTCGAGCACCTGGTACAGGGTCCAGCCGTTCGGGTGCCAGAACACCATGCCCGGGGACTCTTCCTGGGTATGGAACAGGCCCAGGCGCTTGCCGATCTTGCGGTGATCGCGCTTCTCGGCTTCTTCGATGCGCTGGATGTAGGCCGCCAGTTGCTTCTTGTCCGCCCAGGCAGTGCCATAGACGCGCTGCAACTGCTCGTTCTTCGCGTCGCCACGCCAGTAGGCGCCGGACAGCTTGGTCAGCTTGAAGGACTTCAGGAAACGCGTGTTCGGCACGTGCGGCCCACGGCACATGTCGACGTATTCTTCGTGGTAGTACAGGCCCATGGCCTGCTCGTCCGGCATGTCTTCCACCAGACGCAGCTTGTAGTCCTCGCCACGGGCCTTGAAGACTTCGATGACTTCGGCGCGCGGGGTGACTTTCTTGATGACGTCGTAATCTTTCTCGATCAGCTGCTGCATGCGCTGTTCGATGGCCGCCATGTCTTCCGGCGTGAAAGGACGCTCGAAGGCGATGTCGTAATAGAAGCCTTCGTCGATGACCGGGCCGATGACCATCTTCGCGCTCGGGTACAGCTGCTTGACCGCATGGCCGACCAGGTGCGCGCAAGAGTGGCGAATGATCTCCAGCCCCTCTTCATCCTTTGGCGTGATGATTTGCAGCGTGGCGTCGCTGTCGATGACGTCACTGGCGTCGACCAGCTTGCCGTTGACCTTGCCGGCCAGGGTGGCCTTGGCCAGGCCCGCGCCGATGGATGCGGCGACCTCGGCTACGGAAACCGGGTGATCGAATGAACGTTGACTGCCGTCGGGAAGAGTAATAGTTGGCATGGCGCCTCCTCTCCTAGTGGTGACCCCTACCAAAGGTCACGTGGGTTGGGATGAGCCAGTACAAGATCCAGTCCAGGCCATTCAATGACGAACGCCTGCCTTACAGCGGCAGGAGCCTTGCGGCCAACCGGGAAAACCGAACCAGAGTGACTGGGATTCAAATCAGGGTTATTCGAACATTTGCCGCCGGGACGAGTTGTCATCCGCAGCCTGGAAATACCCGAGCCCGGCATGCTAGCACAGATGAACGGTCATCGCCGCGCTCGAATTGAAGCAGGCGTAAATCCACGGTTTTTATGCCAGAGTGCTGAACTGAACCGAGCGCAACGCCTCAGATATCAAGACATCGACCCGAAAGGAGCATCTTCGCATGCGTCTCAATACATTGTTTGCAGTAGTCGCCCCCCTCGCCCTGCTGCTCCCACTGACCGCCCATGCCGACTGGCCCAAAGGCGAGCGCGAAAAATACATGGCTCAATGCACCGAGGCGGCAACGCCCCAGATCGGCCCGGCCGCTGCCAAGGCTCATTGCGCCTGTGGTGCCGATGCGATCAAGTCCTATCCAGCCGCGGACATCCAGGCCTTGATGGACAACAAGGCCACCCCGGAGCTGCAGCAAAAAGCACTGGGCCAGATCGCAAAATGCAAGGCCGACAACAAGGCGAAAAAGTGAGAAAGCAGGCTTGCTGAACGGGCCCGGCAGGGTTGAAAAACACTGATTTCAGGCTTTTTTGAACGATTTATTCAGGTTTTACAGCTTTTTTTATCGTCTTTACTTTCGGCTGAAAGCCTTTAAAACCGGGCCTTTCAGCGGGTAAAGGCGGTAAAGTAAACACGACTGATTGGCAAACAGCGCGTCTGGGGGGGTCCCAAATCGAACATTTCGACTATGATACCCGGGTGTGCCCAGTTGGCCTGAGCAGCACAGTACACTGAAAATATATGTTTCTTGGAGATACACCATGTCTAATCGCCAAACCGGCACCGTTAAATGGTTCAACGATGAAAAAGGCTTCGGCTTCATCACTCCTCAAGGTGGCGGTGACGACCTGTTCGTACACTTCAAAGCTATCGAAAGCGACGGTTTCAAAAGCCTGAAAGAAGGCCAGACCGTTTCCTTCGTGGCTGAGAAAGGCCAAAAGGGTATGCAAGCTGCACAGGTTCGCCCAGAGTAATTTCTCGGCGCACTAAAAAAACCCCGTCCATGTGACGGGGTTTTTTATGGGCGATTGAAAACCGCCTGTCAGCCGCAGTTCACCCGGTTGACCACCAGGTTGGCATCGGTATTGAGGTTCAGGCGATCGGAGCGGTACTCAAGCGTCACCATGTCGTTGGGCTTGAGGATCCGGGCAATCTGCGCGCCGGCACGGGTACGGGCCTGCTCCAGCAATTGTGGCGAGGCCTGCTTGCCAATGGCGAACTCGGCAGCCTTTGCTTCGCAGCGGCTGTGACCGGTCTCGGTCGCCACGGGATCGGGGGTCGATTCAGAGGTGCTGCAACCGCTCAAGAACATGGCGGCCAGCAAAGTACTCAATGACGCGAGCTTCCAAGGCATGAAGCCTCCTTTTTTCGATAGATAAACAGAGAGCGTGCGACAACCCAAACGGCGCTTGGTTTCAACACTGTGAGTATCTGGCTCATCCGGAAAACCGGCAGTTTGCCTGAGCCGCCAGCGCTGTTCAGACATGAATCGTGACTGAATATGAACACCGCTCAATAAACGTCGATGTAATCGAACGGAGGATTGGGCCAGTTATCCTTCAGCGCATTGTAGATCTGCATGACCCAGACCTCGTCGCTGGCAGCGACCCGCCCGACGTATCCCGAGCCCTTCGCCCAGGTCTCGAGCCGAAACAGCAAACCATCGATGTCAGCGCCACCGACCACACCCGAGGACAAATAGGCGATACCGCCCTTGGTCACGCGCAACTGGGTATGCTCGTCATCACTGGCCGAGGCCAGCAATTGGCGAACCGTCTCGAGGGTCAGGCCATCCGGAGCGTTCAAATCGATCTGCACGGCGGGGCTCCTTTAAAAACAAAAAAAAAGAGTGTCGCACAGCCCTCCTCCAATGCCTAAGTCGCAGTGCCAAACCGGGGGCAAAAATGCTTAACTCCACCTACAGCCCTCCAACTCGCGAGCCCTACCATGAGCACCGTCAGCATCGAAGCCACCATCAATGCCAAATGGTCGGAGGGCCATAGCTCCTATAGCCCGAGCAGCCCCGAGGAACTGGCAATCATCGGCATAGAATTGCTGGTGAGGGAACTGGGGACGGAGGTCGCCCGCAACTTCATCCAGCAGGCATTCGAACGCTACCCGAGCGTCGTCGACGCCGTGGACTGATGCTCACGCACCCGCAGGCCCAACCTGCGGGCGCATAGCCAGGCAGGTTACTTGAGGCGCGCCAGGCGCTCGGTCAGCAGGTCGAAGAAGCCCTGGGCATCACCGTTTTCCACCCAGAACGCGTTCTTCGGTGCTTTCAGGCCATCGTACCAGTCGACGATGGTCTGCCCGAACGTCGGGCCCTCGCGACTGTCCACGACGACATTGACCGAACGACCAGTGAACAACTGCGGCTTGAGCAGATAGGCAATCACCGTCGCATCATGCACCGGCCCGCCTGTCATGCCGTAGTGCTCCATGTCGCCCTTGACGTATTCGTTGAGGATATCGCCCACCAGCTTGCTGGCATTGTTGTTCAGCGCCGCGATCTGCTTCAGGCGCGCTTCGCTGGTGAGGATCTTGTGGGTCACGTCCAGCGGCAGGTATGTCAGCTTCACGCCGCTCTTGGCCACCACCTCGGCCGCCTGCGGGTCGGCAAACAGATTGAATTCAGCCACCGGCGTGATATTGCCGCCGTTGAAATGCGCACCGCCCATGATCACCACTTCCTTGATGCCCTGGACGATGTCGGGCTCCTGCACCAGCGCCAGGGCCAGGTTGGTCTGCGGGCCAAGCATGGCAATGGTGATGCTGTGGGGCTTGGCGGCCTTGAGGGTGTCGATCAGGTAGTTGACGGCATTGCCTTCGGCCAACCCCTTCTTCGGCTCATGTACGGTGACACCCGACAGGCCTTCCTTGCCATGGATGTTTTCCGCGTAGATCGGCGTACGCATCAACGGTTTCGGCGCCCCGGCATACACGGGCACGTCTTCGCGCCCGGCCCATTCCCGGGCCAGGCGAGCGTTGCGAGAGGTCTTGTCCAGGCGCACATTGCCGGCGACGGTGGTCAGCGCGCGGATATGCAGCTCCTCGGGCGACGCCAGGGCGAACAACAGCGCCACCACGTCATCGGCTCCTGGATCGGTGTCGATGATCAGGTCGATTTTTTCCGCCGCCTGGGCGCTCGTAGCGGTGATCAATGACAAAAGCAGCAGACTCCGGATCAGTTGATGCATTTTCTGAGCATAGCGGTGCATGGCGCACTCCTTGTGCAGGGTTGAACAGGGTTAGAACGTCACTCCAGCGACCAGCACGATATTGCAGTACGGAGAGCACTCGCCTGTGCGAATGATCGCCCGCGCCTGTCGGCTGATGATCTTGAATTGTTCATGGCTGACCAGCGCCCGATCACCCAGCGCACCCTCGGCATGCAGCGCCTCCAGGGTCGTCAGGGCCGACGGTTGTTTATCGAGGATCTCCTCGGCCAGGACATGGCTTTCCACCTGCATTTCGCTGAGCACCACCTTCAAGGTGCTGACAAAGTCAGGAATGCCATGGGTCAGGGCCAGGTCGATCAATTCGACCTGGGGCGGCACGGGCAGGCCGGCATCACCGATGACCACCTTGTCGCCATGGCCCAGGGAAGCGATCAGTCGTGACAGTGCCACATTCAACAACGGCGTCTTTTTCATGATTTGAAAGCCTGTACTTCCAGCAACGTGGGGATTGAAGGCTGCGCGCCCGCGCGGGTGACCGACAGCGCGGCGGCGGCCTGGCCGAAACGAATCGCATCGACCTCGCTTTTGCCGCTGGCCAGGGCTGCCGCGAAACCGCCGACAAAGGTGTCTCCGGCCGCCGTGGTGTCCACTGCCTTGACCCGCAGGGCCGGGAAGTGTTCGAAACTGGCGCCGTTGGCGAACATCAACCCCTGGGCCCCCAGGGTCACGATCACCTTGCCGGCGCCCGCGGCGATCAGATGCGCCGCGGCGGCTTCGGCGGTTTCCAGGGAATCCACCACCAGGCCGCTCAGCACCGCTGCTTCGCTTTCATTGGGAATCAGGTAGTCGATGCAGGCGTACCAGTCGGCCGGCAATGTCCGGGAGGCTGGCGCCGGGTTGAGGATGACGATTTTGCCCAACTCACGAGCGCGCTTGAGGGCGTGGCCGACGGTGGCATCCGGCACTTCGAGCTGGCAGATGATGACATCGGCGCTTTGCAGCACTTCATCGACACTGTCCAGGACCTCGGCGGTGAGCGCACCGTTGGCACCGGCAACGATAACGATCGCATTCTGGCTGTTGTCGTCGACGACGATCAGCGCCACACCACTGACCCCCTCCACCACGCTGACCGCCTGGCAGTCGATGCCCTCGGCCAACAGCCCGTTACGCAATTGTTCGCCGTAGGCATCATTGCCCACGCAACCAACCATCGATACCTGCGCCCCCAGGCGCGCGGCGGCCACCGCCTGGTTGGCCCCCTTGCCGCCCGGGATGGTGGAGAACGACTCGCCGATCAGTGTTTCACCACCGCGCGGCAGACGCGGCGCCCGGGTCACCAGGTCCATGTTCAGGCTGCCTATTACCACTACTTTTGCTGGCATACATCACTACTCATCAATTCGGTTCAGCGGTATTGGGCGAATGTACCGGACAGCGGTGCAGTCGACTCTCGCAGGACAATACTCGGCGTCACGATCCGCTGCTCGGTGGCAAGGCCCGGCGTCGCAATTCGTCGCAGCAGCACTTCGGCCGCCATCTCGCCGAGCTGCAGGATCGACTGCCCGACAGTGGTCAACGCCGGGTAGACATAACGGCTCATCTGGATGTCATCGAAACCGATGACCGACAGTTCACTGGGCACGCGCACGTTGCGTTCAGCGGCGGCGCGCAACACACCGATGCCGATCATGTCGTTGGCCGCGAAAATCGCACTCGGCGGCTGCTGTTCAAGCAATTGCGCAGCGGCGCGGTAGCCACCGGTACTGGTGAAATCGCTCTCGAGCATGCGCTCGACGGGCAGCTCGATCCCGGCCTCTTTCAACGCACGGCAGTAACCGGCCAAGCGCATTTGCGCCACGCTGGTGTTGGCCGGGCCACCGATGAAGGCGATATCGCGGTGACCCAGCTCAAGCAGGTGCCGGGTCGCCAGGTAAGCGCCGTATTCATGATCGATGCGCACCAGGTCTGCGTCGACGCCCTCGAGCCCACGGTCGACGATCACCATGGGCGTGCGCACGTTGGACAGCCCCTCGGCCAGGCCGACATCACCGCCGGCGGACGCGAAGATCAGGCCGTCGATGCGTTTTTCCAGCAGCACCCGCAGGTAGCTGCGTTGCTTGTCCGGGTTGTCGTCGGAGTTGCACAGGATCACGCAATAGCCGTTGCGCTCACAGTAATCCTCGATACCCCGGGCCAACTCGGCAAAGTAAGGGTTGAGGCTGTTGGGCACCAGCAGGCCGATGGTCGCCGTGGTCTTGGCCTTGAGCGAGCGGGCCACGGCGCTGGGCACGTAGTCCAGGCGCTCGATGGCCGCCTCGACCTTGAGCCGCACCTCCTCGCTGACCGGCCGCGTCTTGTTCACCACGTGGGACACGGTGGTGTAGGAAATTCCGGCGAGCGCTGCTACATCCTTGATCGTCGCCATGGTTCAGCCCCGCCGACTGGCGCGCTGGCTGCGATAGGTATCGAGCACGACCGCCACCACGATCACCGCACCGGTAATGATGCGCTTGGTCGGTTCAGTAGCGCCGATCTGCGCCAGGCCCGCCGCCAGCACGGAGATGATCAGCACGCCAAAGAAAGTGCTGATGACCGAGCCGCGCCCACCCATCAGGCTGGTGCCACCGATGACCACGGCAGCGATGACTTGCAGCTCAAGCCCTGAACCGGCGTTCGGATCCGCCGCTTCCAGACGGGAAATCTGGAACAGCGCGGCCACACCGGCCAGCAAACCCATCAGGCTGAACACCAGGATTTTGTAAGGCTTGGGATTGATGCCGGCCAGGCGCACGGCCTCTTCATTGGTGCCGATGCCGATCAGGTAGCGGCCGAACACGGTACGGGTCAGCACTGCCTGGGCAATGAAGATCACCAGCAAGGCGATGATGAACGAAGGTGAGATGCCAAAGGCAATGGGATTGGACAGCCAGGCGAACGAGTCGCCGATGTAGGCAGTCCGCGAGCCGGTCATCTGGTACGCCAGGCCCCGGGCCATTTCCAGCACGCCGAGGGAGACGATGAACGATGGGATCCGCCACGCCACGGTGATCGAACCGGTGACCGTACCCGCCAGCGCCGCCACGGCCATGCCGAGCAAGGCCGATGGCCAGACGCTCCAGCCCCAGCCGAGCACGGCCACGCTGACCGTCGATGCAGCAAGCGCCAGCACCGACCCCACCGACAGGTCGATGCCACCGATGATCAGGATGAACGTCATGCCGACCGCCAGCACCATGAGGTCCGGAATCTGGTTGGCCAAGGTGCTGAAGGTGTCATAGGACAAAAAATGGCTGCTCAGGGTCGAGAACAGCGCGATCATGGCCAGCAGCGCGCCAGCCAGGCCCAGGTAGGTCCCGAGGCCATAGAAATTGCCACTCGATTTGCCGACGGCAGATGCGGTTTTCATGAAAAATCCCTAGGCGCTGCTTCATTGAGCAACGCATCACGTTTCTGGTAGCCGGCGAATGCGGCGGCAAGCAAGTCATCCTGGGTCCAGCTGTCGCGCTCGAAGGTGTCGATCAGGCGTCCGGCGGACAGCACACCGATCCGGTCACAGATCAACATCAGCTCCCGCAGATCACTGGACACCACGACCAGCGCCTTGCCCTGGCGCGTCAGCTCGCCGAGCAGCGCATAAATGTCGAATTTGGCGCCGACGTCGATGCCACGGGTCGGCTCATCGAACAACATGACCGCGCAATCGCGTTCGAGCCAACGCCCGATCACGACTTTCTGCTGGTTGCCGCCCGACAACTCGGACACCAACTGGGTCGGGCTGGAGCTGCGGATGCGCATGGCATCGACCTGCCGCTGCGCCAAGGCCAGTTCGGCGCCGCCGTTGACCAGGCCGGCGCTGGAAATCTCCGGCATGTTGCCCAGGGCAATGTTGGCGGCGATGGACTGGGTCAGCAGCAGGCCTTCACCCTTGCGGTCTTCGGTGATCAACGCAATGCCATGGGCCACCGCATCAGACGGGGAGCGAATGCTCACGACCTGGGCCGGCGAACCCAGCGCCACCGTGCCGCTGTCGGCGGTATCGGCACCGAAGATCAGCCGCAACAGTTCGGTGCGCCCTGCCCCGATCAGGCCGGAGATACCGAAGATCTCGCCACTGCGCACTTCAAAGGACACGTCACGGACCTTGTCGGAGCGTGTCAGGCCTTTAACGGTCAGCGCCGGCGCGCCGATCTGGCGTGGACCCAGGTCGATATGCTCGCCCAGCTCCCGGCCAACCATCAGGGTCACCAGTTGCTCGCTGTCGTAGTTGGCCATCGGCTCGACGCAGACCAGGTTGCCATCGCGCAGCACGGCAATGCGCTGGGCGACCCGCGCCAGTTCTTCGAGGCGATGGGAAATGTAGATGATCGACACGCCGCGAGCCTGCAGACGAGTGATCTGTTCAAAGAGCATCTCGACTTCACGGGCCGTCAGCATCGCCGTCGGCTCATCGAGAATCAGCACATGGCAGTCGCCGATCAGGTTACGGGCGATCTCGACCATCTGCTGGTGACCGATCCCCAGTTCGCCGACCAACGTGTCGGGATCGATTGCATCGAGCCCTACCTGGGCCATGGCCTCGATGGCCGCCTTGCGCAATTGCTTGCGACTGATCCAGCCACCGTGGCTGGGCAGGTTGTCGAGAAACAGGTTTTCGGCCACGGAAAGGGTCGGCAGCAGGTTGAGTTCCTGCATCACCATGCGCACGCCCAGCTCTTCAGCCTGGGTCCGACTGCCAGGGCGATAATCCTGACCTTGAAATTGCATCTGCCCGGTCGTCGGCGTCACCAGCCCGCCGATGATCTTGGACAAAGTACTTTTGCCGGCGCCATTTTCACCGGTCAGCGCCAGCACTTCACCGCGCATCAACGTCAGGTTGATATCGGTCAGTACCGGCTGGGCATAGGTCTTGCCGATACCGCTGACGCACAGGACAGCGTTCGGGTCGAGAACGGACATAACAAACTCTCCAATGCGCTCGCCCGGATGGGCGAGCACCGTTGTGTCGCCAGGATAACTACTTGGTCACCAGCTCGACCGGAGTTTCGATAACGCCGTTGATACCGCTGTCGACTTTTTCGCCCTTGAGGATCTTCAGCGCCGTCTCGATGCCGAACACGGCCTGCTTGGCGGCGAACTGGTCGGCCGTCGCCAGGACACGACCATCCTTGAGCATCGGCTTGATGGCATTGATGTTGTCGTAGCCGACTACCTGCACCTTGCCCGCCTTGCCCGCCGCGCGCACGGCCGATACAGCGCCGACCGCCATGCTGTCGTTACCGGCCAGCAGTGCCTTGATGTTCGGGTATTCGCTGAGCATCGACGCGGCAACCTGGTTGCCCTTGTTGATTTCCCAGTCGCCCGATTGCAGGGAAACGACCTTGACCTGCGCCGCTTCCATCGCATCCTTGAAGCCCGCGGTGCGTGCCTGGGCATTGGTGGTGGTGGAGACGCCTTCGATGATGCCGACTTCGTCACCGGCCTTGAGCTGCTTGGCCAGGTACTCGCCCACCAGGCGCGCCCCTTTGCGGTTGTCCGGGCCTACGAACGGCACATTGATGTTCTTGCTTTTGACGACGGCCGGATCGAGCTGGTTATCGATGTTGATCACGGTGATGCCAGCGTCGACGGCTTTCTTGATCACCGGCACCATGGCCTTGGAATCCGCTGGCGCGATGATCAGGGCATCGACCTTGGACACGATCATCTGCTCGACGATGCGGATCTGGTTGGCGGTGTCGGTTTCATCCTTGATCCCGTTGGAGATCAGGTCGAAATCGGCGGAGTGTTCCTTCTGATACGCCTTGGCGCCGTCTTCCATGGTCAGGAAGAATTCGTTGGCCAGGGATTTCATGACCAGGGCGACCTTGGGTTTTTCTGCGGTCTGGGCGAATGCCGAGGAGATAGGCAGCGCAGCGGATGCGGCCGCGAGCATGGCAACAGCGAGAAGGCGTCCAGCGAATGGCAACTTCATGGGTTCACTCCGATCTTATGATTATTGTGAGCAAATCAATGCACGGAACGCCGCGCAAACGTTTGCGTGAAGTGAACTATGGTAAGGGTTCAGGGATTTGTCAACGTTGCGGTTTCATCCGCAACGTCGCAGTTCAAGCCGTCGTATTGACCGCCGCAGTCCTGGCTTCCGGGGTTGAATAGGCCTACGCCTGTGCGGCGGCCTCGGTACTCGCCTCGCTCAAGGCCTTCAGGGTAGCTGCGGACTGACCGCCGAGGCCAGTTCTTTAGCGCTGCGCAAATCCGCCGCAGGCCAGAACGGTTGATCCACCCGTTGATTCCAGCCAATAAAAAATTCCTTTCCCCTACACCAAAACGAAAAAAGTGCTGTCAGACGATTTTCTTGAATTTTAAGCAGTTGCGTAATTGCCTACGGTTAAATACTGTATACACGTACAGCTTAATAAGGATAATCCTGTGGCCACGCCCTCCGCTGCAACTACCCCTTTAGATTCCTATACACGACTCGGCCTGCGGGTCTCGAAAATCATCAACGCCCCCACCGCGCAAAAAGCCAAGGCAGCCCTGATCTTCCGTCTTCCCGACGAACCGGTGGATGAGTGGGAGCGCCTGCTGGAAGAAATCGACGAGAACGACAACGTGACCCTCGCCTATCGCGACGATGGTGGTGTGCAGGTTTTCTGGGTTGTGCCGAAGGAAGATTGAGCCTGATGAGTGTTCGCTGTTTAGCTTTTTTGCTTGTGTTTATCGCCATGGGCGCACAGGCCGGTGCGCCGCGCACCTTCAACGAAGCCAAGAAAGTCGCCTGGAAACTCTACGCACCACAATCCACCGAGTTCTACTGTGGCTGCAAATACACCGGCAATCGCGTGAACCTGGCCGCCTGCGGTTATGTACCGCGCAAGAATGCCAGCCGCGCCGCTCGCATCGAGTGGGAGCATATTGTCCCGGCGTGGCAGATCGGCCATCAGCGTCAATGCTGGCAACAAGGGGGTCGCAAGAACTGCACCCGCCATGACCCGGTCTACCAACGGGCCGAGGCCGACCTGCACAACCTGGTGCCGAGCATCGGGGAAGTGAATGGTGATCGGAGCAATTTCAGTTTCGGCTGGCTGCCGGTGCAGAAAGGTCAGTACGGCTCATGCCTGACCCAGGTGGACTTCAAGGCCAAGAAGGTCATGCCCCGCCCTTCTATCCGGGGCATGATCGCCCGGACCTATTTCTACATGAGCAAGCAATATGACCTGCGCCTCTCGAAACAGGACCGGCGCCTGTATGAAGCCTGGGACAAGACCTACCCGGTCGAAAGCTGGGAGCGCCAGCGCAACCAGAGCGTGGCGTGCGTCATGGGCCGTGGCAACGAGTTCGTGGGGCCGGTGAATTTGAAGGCCTGCGGCTGACGAGGCATTTGCGAACAGCACAAATCAATTGTGGGAGCGAGCTTGCTCGCGATAGCGGTGGACCAGCCAACGGTGATGTTGACTGGCATACCTCTATCGCGAGCAAGCTCGCTCCCACAGGTTTTGTGGCTTGACTGACTTGTTTGCGCAGCCCGTTTACTGGGCCGTCGGGTAATCCACCACCAACGTCTCGATGTTGCGTTTTTTCGCCCGGACCAGGGCAGCCGTCACCTGTTCCTGCTTGGCTTCGGCCTCAGCCTTGGAGCTGAAAGGACCGACCAGGACGCGCTCCTTGCCGTTTTCCCGCACCACGTTCGACATGAAGCTGTGTTCGATGAGCCAGCCGGTCAGGTCGCTGACTGCCTGCGGCGTTTCGCCGCGAACCTCGACGGCCCACTGCGGCGCGGCAGCGGCGGCCGGTGCGGAGGTCGCTACGGGTTTGGGGTTCGGTGCTTCGACGTCACGCCCCTCACCGCATCCTGCCAGCACCAATACCGCAATAACCCAAGCCAATTTGCGCACAACGTTTCCCCCGGAAGACATGAGGCACGGATTTTAGCACCCGTGCCCCTCAAGATCGCCGCAAACAATGCTCAAAACACGAGAATCCTGCCCGGCGTCTCTGTATAGTCGCACCCTGGGAATTAATGCAGCATCTGCACGTCAGAAAGAGGCACCCACATTGTGACACTTAGCACTAATCTATAAGCAGTACCGACATCTGCACTGTCTGAATCAGGTGCCCTATAAAGCAATCAAGGAGAACACCATGCTGATACTCACCCGCAAAGTCGGTGAAAGCATAAACATTGGTGACGACATCACGATCACCATTCTGGGCGTAAGCGGCCAACAGGTCCGGATCGGCATCAACGCCCCGAAAAACGTTGCGGTGCATCGCGAAGAGATTTACCAGCGTATTCAGGCGGGCCTCACTGCCCCCGACAAGCCGCAAACTCCCTGAGCCTTGCTGCAGTCCGTAGCCAGCCCGTTTGCATCGCCGCAATGGCTGGCTAAAGATTCTGGTCGACCGTGCATCACCCTGCCCACCCCACTTTTTTCGTCCAGCCCATTGAACCGATACTAATGACATGGCGCTTAGCATGGCTGTCAGACGTTTCGTTTTAATGATGACGAAGCGGGCGTTCGCGGACGGTCAACCCAGGCTCACGCCCCGCGCCATGCCCGTGGCGGCGATCACCATCAAGATCAGCAACAAGGCTTCGATGTGGCTGATCCGTGCAAACCGGCCGGCTTTCGAAGGATCGATCGCAGCCCCTTTGCCCAGCGCCATCCGCCATTTGATCAGGGCGATCATTGGCGCGATCTCAAGCAACAGGATCAGCAGGAGCAAGGTCATCTTCAGGTGAAACAGCGGTTGGTGCAGGTAATGATCCGTGCCTTTTTCGTACCCGCCAAACGCCCGCATCCCACCAGTCACCAACAACACCAGCGCCGACAGGCCCCACAGGTTGTCCGCGACCAAGACACTCCGAACCGCATCCACACCGCTCGCCAGGCGTCGCAGCGCCGTGCCGCGCGTCAGCACCGCCCAGAACCCGAGGGCGAAGGCCAGCAGATGGATTGCCGCAAGAGACCAATGAGCCAACATGGAAGACTCCTGACAGAGGGAACGTCGAATCGACCTGACAGTACTAGCTCATAAAATAATGATTGCCAGGGTTGGCATGCAAAAAAACTGTGGGAGCGAGCCTGCTCGCGATAGCGGTGTATCAGTCGACAAAAATGTTGTCTGACACTCCGCCATCGCGAGCAGGCTCGCTCCCACAGTGGGTACTGCGTAAGGACTTAGTCCGCCAGACGCCAGGTCGTGCCGCCCTTCCCATCTTCCAGCACCACGCCCATGGCGGTGAGCTGGTCGCGGATGCGGTCGGATTCGGCCCAATCCTTGTTGGCGCGTGCAGTCAGACGCGCCTGGATCAACGCCTCGACTTCGGCGGCGTCCACGCGGCCTTCGGCACCGGCCTGCAGGAAGTCATCGGCTTCGAGTTGCAGCACACCCAGTACGCTGGCCAGTTGTTTCAGGCGGGCCGCCAGACCGGCCGCGGCATTGAGATCGCTCTCACGCAGGCGGTTGATCTCACGCACCATTTCGAACAGCACCGCACACGCTTCCGGCGTGCCGAAGTCGTCGTTCATCACTTCGGTGAAACGCGCCACGAACGCTTCGCCACCGGCGGCCGGCACGCTCGGCAGGCCCTTCAACGCGTGATAGAAACGCTCCAGGGCACCCTTGGCGTCCTTGAGGTTGTCTTCCGAGTAGTTGATGGCGCTGCGGTAGTGGCTCGACACCAGCAGGTAACGCACGACTTCCGGGTGGTACTTGTCGAGCACGTCGCGGATGGTGAAGAAGTTGTTCAAGGACTTGGACATCTTCTCGCCGTTGATCCGGATCATGCCGCAATGCATCCACGCGTTGGCGTAGGTCTTGCCGGTGGCCGCTTCACTCTGGGCGATTTCGTTTTCGTGGTGCGGGAACTCCAGGTCGCTGCCGCCGCCATGAATGTCGAAGGTCTCGCCCAGGCAGCAGGTGGACATCACCGAGCATTCGATGTGCCAGCCCGGACGCCCGGCGCCCCACGGCGACTCCCAGCTCGGCTCACCCGGCTTGGCGGCTTTCCACAGCACGAAGTCCAGCGGGTCCTGTTTCGACTCGTCGACTTCGATACGCGCGCCGATGCGCAGGTCTTCGATCTTCTTGCGCGACAGCTTGCCGTAGCCCATGAACTTGGCGACGCGGTAGTACACGTCGCCATTGCCCGGTGCGTAGGCGTAGCCCTTGTCGATCAAGGTCTGGATCATGCTCAGCATGCCAGGGATGTGGTCCGTGGCACGAGGCTCCAGGTCCGGCTTGAGGATATTGAGGCGCGCCTCATCCTCGTGCATGGCCTTGATCATGCGCTCGGTCAGCGCATCGTAAGGCTCGCCGTTTTCACGGGCACGGTTGATGATCTTGTCTTCGATGTCGGTGATGTTGCGCACGTAGGTCAGGTCATAACCGCTGAACCGCAGCCAGCGGGTCACCAGGTCGAAGGCGACCATGCTGCGACCATGACCAATGTGGCAGTAGTCGTACACGGTCATGCCGCAGACGTACATGCGGACCTTGTTGCCATCCAGCGGCTTGAAGACTTCTTTGCTCTTGGTGAGCGTGTTGTAGATCGTAAGCACAGGGTTTCCCTTAAGACTTGATCACTGACCCCAGGAATCGCGCAAGGTCACGGTACGGTTGAATACCGGAGCACCGGGTTTCGAGTCCTTGATATCCGCGCAGAAGTAACCTTCGCGCTCGAACTGGAAACGGTCTTCCGGCTGTGCGTTGCCCAGCGAAGGCTCGGCACGACAACCAGTGAGTACTTGCAGGGAGTCAGGGTTGATGTTGTCCAGGAAGCTGGCGCTGTCTTCGGCCTTTTCCGGGTTCGGCGACCGGAACAGGCGATCGTACAGGCGCACTTCGCACTCGACGCTGGCGGCGGCCGGCACCCAGTGGATCACGCCCTTGACCTTGCGACCTTCCGGGTTCTTGCCCAGGGTGTCGGGATCGTACGAGCAGCGCAGTTCGACGATATTGCCGTCGGCGTCCTTGATGGCTTCGTCGGCGCGGATCACGTAGCTGCCACGCAGGCGCACTTCGCCGGTAGGCTCCAGGCGCTTGTAGCCTTTTGGCGGCTCTTCCATGAAGTCGTCACGGTCGATGTAGATTTCCCGGGCAAACGGCAGGACGCGCACACCCATGTCTTCTTTCGGGTGGCGCGGCAGTTCGAGGTTCTCGACCTGGCCTTCCGGATAATTGGTGATCACCACTTTCAGCGGACGCAGCACGCACATGGCGCGCGGGGCGCTGTGGTCGAGGTCGTCACGGATGCTGAATTCCAGCATGCCGAAGTCCACCACGCCGTCGGAACGGTTGGTGCCGACCATTTCGCAGAAATTGCGGATCGACTTGGGCGTGTAGCCGCGACGACGGAAGCCCGACAGCGTCGACATGCGCGGGTCATCCCAGCCGTTGACGTGCTTCTCGTCCACCAGTTGCTTGAGCTTGCGCTTGCTGGTGATGGTGTAGTTCAGGTTCAGGCGGCTGAATTCGTACTGGCGCGGGGTGGCCGGCACCGGCAGGTGCTCGAGGAACCACTCGTACAACGGACGATGGCTTTCGAACTCCAGGGTGCAGATCGAATGCGTGATGCCTTCGATGGCGTCCGACTGGCCGTGGGTGAAGTCATAGTTGGGGTAGATGCACCATTTGTCGCCGGTCTGGTGGTGATGGGCGTGACGGATGCGGTACATGATCGGGTCGCGCAGGTTCATGTTCGGCGAAGCCATGTCGATCTTGGCACGCAGTACCCGAGCGCCATCCGGGAACTCACCGGCGCGCATACGGGCGAACAAGTCCAGGTTCTCTTCCACGCTGCGGTCACGGAACGGGCTGTTCTTGCCCGGCTCGGTCAGGCTGCCACGGTATTCCTTGGCCTGCTCGGGGGTCAGGTCGCACACGTAGGCGTTGCCGGCCTTGATCAGTTCCACGGCCCAGTCGTGCAACTGGTCGAAATATTGCGAGGCGTAGCGCACCTCACCGGACCATTGGAAACCCAGCCACTTGACGTCGCTTTCGATCGCGTCGATGTATTCCTGGTCTTCCTTGGCCGGGTTGGTGTCGTCGAAACGCAGGTGCGTGACGCCGCCGAACTCCTGGGCCAGGCCGAAGTTCACGCAGATCGACTTGGCATGGCCGATGTGCAGGTAGCCGTTGGGTTCTGGCGGGAAGCGAGTAACGATCTGTGTGTGCTTACCCGAGTCCAGGTCCGCCTGGATGATCGGGCGCAGGAAGTTGACCGGCACGGCCGGGCCGGTCTTGGAATTCGAGGTAGGGTCGACAGTGGGCTTGCTCATAGGATCCTTGAACAGACAAGTGCGCGGCCGGGTGCGGCCTGATAAATCAAAGCCCGTATCATAGCCGATGCTGTCAAGCAGCTGACAGGCCAGGCCGGCAAACGATTGAATTTAATCGACGGCCAGATGAAAAACAGCCTCGAAATTCGTGCCCGGCACGCTAAACTGCCCAGCCTGGCCGATTACAGCCAGACCGGTTGCGGGCAGTGAAGCCCCAAAACCCACGAATTTCTTGAAAGAGTACCGATCATGAGCAAAGTCAAACTGACCACCAACCACGGCGACATCGTCCTGCAACTGAACGCCGAGAAAGCGCCGCTGACCGTTGCCAACTTCGTCGAGTACGTCAAGGCCGGCCATTACGAAAACACCGTGTTCCACCGCGTCATCGGCAACTTCATGATCCAGGGCGGCGGTTTCGAGCCAGGCATGAAGGAAAAGAAAGACAAGCGCCCAAGCATCCAGAACGAAGCCGACAACGGCCTGCCGAACAAAAAGTACAGCGTTGCCATGGCCCGTACCATGGAGCCGCATTCGGCCTCCGCACAGTTCTTCATCAACGTGGCGGACAACAGCTTCCTGAACCACAGCGGCAAGACTACCCAGGGCTGGGGCTATGCGGTGTTCGGTGAAGTGATCGAAGGCACCGACGTGGTCGACAAGATCAAAGGCGTTTCCACCACGTCCAAGGCCGGCCACCAGGACGTCCCGGCAGAAGACGTGATCATCGAGAAAGCCGAGATCGTTGAGTGATACTGCTGATTTCAGACTTGCATCTGGAAGAGGAGCGCCCGGACATCACCCGGGCGTTTCTGGATTTACTCGCCACACGCGCCCGCTCGGCGCAAGCGTTGTACATTCTGGGCGACTTTTTCGAAGCCTGGATCGGCGACGATGCCATGACGCCGTTCCAGCGTTCCATCTGCCAGGCCCTGCGCGAATTGAGCGACAGCGGCACGGCCATCTTCCTGATGCACGGCAATCGCGACTTCATGCTGGGGCAGGCCTTTTGCAAAGCGGCCGGCTGCACCCTGCTCAAGGACCCGAGTGTCGTGCAGTTCAACGGCGAACCGGTGCTGCTGATGCACGGCGACAGCCTCTGCACCCGCGACGAAGGCTACATGAAGCTGCGGCGCTGGCTGCGCAATCCGGTGACGCTGTTCGTCCTGCGGCACCTGCCGCTGGGCAGCCGCCAGAAACTGGCGCGCAAACTGCGCAGCGAAAGCCGCACGCAGACACGCATGAAAGCCAATGACATCGTCGACGTCACGCCCGAAGAGATCCCACGGATCATGCAGCAATATGGCGTGAAGACCTTGATCCACGGCCACACCCACCGCCCCGCCATCCACAAGCTGCAACTGGGCGAACACGCCGCCCGGCGCATCGTGCTGGGGGATTGGGACAAGCAAGGCTGGGCCTTGCAGGTGGACGAACAGGGCTTTGCGTTGGCGCCTTTTGGGTTCGGTAATGCGCAGTTGGCGCTACCAGGGGCCTAAAGCCTACACACATCCTGTGGGAGCCTGTGGGAGCAAAGCTTGCTCGCGATGAACGATGACACGGTCTTGCAGTTGAACCATGTCGCCTGCATCGCGGGCAAGCCTTGCTCCCACAGGTACGCTCCCACAGGGTGTTGTGTGTGGATCAGTGCCCCGCCGATGCAGGCCCAGCCTTCGCCGCAAACGGCGGCTTCGCCAGCCACACCAGTACGATCAACCCCACGAACGCCCACCCCAGCAGCGTGAAGTAATCCACGGTGGAGAGCATGTACGCCTGGCTGGTGAGAATCTGGTCGAGCTGGGCATAGGCCGGGGCACTCGCGCCACCGAGCTGGTTAAGCGCCTCGCGGGTGGCCGGTTCGAAGGTGCTGATGCTTTCGCTCAGGTAGGCGTGATGCTGGTCGGCCCGGCGGATCCAGATCCAGGTGGTCAGGGACGCGGCAAAGCTGCCGCCCAGGGTCCGCAGGAACGTCGCCAGCCCCGCGCCGTCGGCAATCTGGTGCGGCGGCAGGTCCGACATCAGGATGCTCAGGGTCGGCATGAAGAACAGCGCCACGCCGATGCCCATGAACAACTGCACCAGCGCAATGTGCTGGAAATCCACCTCGTTGGTGAACCCGGCGCGCATGAAGCAGCTCAGGCCCATGGCCAGGAACGCCAGCCCGGCCAACACACGCAGGTCGAACCGGTGGGCGTACTTACCGACGAAAGGCGACATCAGCACCGGCAGGATACCGATGGGCGCCACCGCCAGCCCGGCCCAGGTCGCGGTGTAGCCCATTTGCGTCTGCAACCACTGCGGCAGGATCAGGTTGATGCCGAAGAACCCGGCGTAGCCTCCCACCAGCACAATGGTGCCGATGCGAAAATTGCGATAGGCGAACAGACGGAGATTGACCACCGGATGGCGATCGGTCATTTCCCAGATCACGAACACCGCCAGGGCAATGATCGAAATCAGCGCACCGATGATGATGAAGTTCGATTCGAACCAGTCCAGGTCGTTGCCTTTGTCGAGGATCACCTGGAGCGCGCCGACGCCAATGATCAGCGTGATCAACCCCACGTAATCCATCGGTTGATGGCTGGTGACCACCGGCCGCGCCTTGAGCTGCTGTTGCACCACGAGCGCGGCGAAGACGCCGATGGGCACGTTGATGAAGAAGATCCACGGCCAGCTGTAGCTATCGGTGATCCAGCCGCCGAGGATCGGCCCGGCAATCGGCGCCACCACCGTGACCATCGCCAGCAACGCCAAGGCCATGCCGCGCCTGGCCGGCGGGTACACGGCAATCAGCAAGGTCTGGGTCATCGGGTACAACGGCCCGGCCACCAGCCCTTGAAGTACTCGAAAGCCGATCAGCTCCGGCATCGAGGTGGAAATACCACACAAGAACGACGCGAGCACGAACAGCATCGTCGCCCACAAAAACAGCTTCACCTCGCCAAACCGCCGGCTCAGCCAGCCGGTGAGCGGCAAGGCGATGGCGTTGCTCACCGCGAACGAGGTGATCACCCAAGTGCCCTGCTCCGAGCTGACGCCCAGGTTGCCGGAAATGGTCGGCAAGGCGACGTTGGCAATCGTGGTGTCGAGCACTTGCATGAACGTCGCCAGCGACAGCCCGATGGTGCTGAGCAACAGGCTGGGCGGCGTGAAAGACGCGTTATTGCTCATTGCGAAAATCCTATGAAGCGAAGGTGGCGAAATCCCTTGGGGCAAGACACAAACCCTGTGGGAGCAAGATCCTTAAACCCTGTGGGAGCAAGGCTGTGTGGGAGCAAAGCTTGCTCGCGAAACAGGCGATGCGGTCTTTCAGAAATCAAGGTGACTGTTTCGCGGGCAAGCCTTGCTCCCACAGGGTCTTGCTCCCACACAGCCTTGCTCCCACAGATTTCAGAGATTGGCCTGCAATTGCGATCAGCGCTGCACGGTCTTGCTCGCCACCGCGCTGTTGTCGTGGATCAGGCGGGCGATCATCGCGTCGGCATCGGCCAACTGCCGGTCGTAGACCTGGGTGCTGAACGAGGCTTTCTGCGGTGGCTGTTGGGCCAGTACCGGGCCGCTCTGGTCGTGCAGGTCGACGTTGACCAGGGTCGACAGGCCAATGCGCAGCGGATGCTTGGCCAGCTCCTGGGCATTGATGTGAATGCGCACCGGCACCCGCTGGACGATCTTGATCCAGTTACCGGTGGCGTTCTGCGCCGGCAGCAAGGCAAACGCGCTGCCGGTCCCGGCGCCGAGGCTGTCGATGGTGCCGCTGTACTTCACATCGCTGCCGTACAGGTCGGCTTCGATGTCCACTGGCTGGCCGATGCGCATGTCGCGCAGTTGGGTTTCCTTGAAGTTGGCGTCGATCCACAGCTGATCCAGCGGGATCACCGCCATCAACGCCGTGCCCGGCTGCACCCGTTGGCCCAGTTGCACGGTGCGCTTGGCGACATAACCGGTGACGGGTGCGATCAAGGTACTGCGGGCGTTGGCCAGGAAGGCCTGGCGCAGTTGCGCGGCGGCGGACTGCACGTCGGGATGGGACGACACCACGGTATCGTCCACCAAGGCGCTGGTGGTCTTGAGCTGTTGCCGGGCATTGGCCAAGGCGTTCTGCGCCGAGGTCAGGTCATCGCGGGCGTGAGACAGTTCCTCCTTGGAAATCGCCCCGCCGGCCGCCAGGTTCTTGCGTCGGCTGTAGTTTTCCTGGGCCTTCTGCACTTCGGCCTCTTGCGCATTGACCTGCGCCCGCATGCCATCGACATTGCTGTACAAACCACGCACCTGGCGCACGGTCCGGGCCAGGTTGGCCTGGGCACTTTGCAGCCCGACTTCGGCGTCGTTCGGGTCGAACTGCACCAGCACCTGGCCTTCACGCACCAGGTCGCCGTCGTCGGCACCGATGCTTACCACGGTGCCGGTGACCAGCGGCGTGATTTCCACCACGTTGCCATTCACATAGGCATCGTCGGTGCTTTCGCTCCAGCGGCCATACAGTTCGTGCCAGGCCCAGACGCCCAGGCCCGAGAGAATGACCAGCAGCGTCAGTGTCAGCAGCATGACCTTGCGCTTGCGTGGGTTGCTGTCTTGCGCATGTTCGGATTGAGTCGTTTCGGCAGTCGCCATGACAAGTACCTCGAATCAGTTATTTGGCGTGGTAGCGGCCGGGGTGGCCGCCGCCAGGGTCTGGGCCTCGAAACCGCCGCCCAGGGCCTGCATCAGTTGGATCGACAAATCGATCTGGTCGGCATTCAGGTTCGCCAGTTGGCGCTGGGCCTGGAGCAATTGCTGCTCGATGCTCAGCACGTCCAGGTAATTACCGATGCCCGAGCCGTAGCGCTGGACCACCGTGTCGTAGGAGCTCTGTGCGATATCGGTGGCATGTTGCTGGGCACCGATCTGGCGAGCGATGTCACGCAATTGGTTGATGGTGTCGCTGACATCCCCAAGGGCCGTGACCAGGCTCTTGTTGTATTGCGCCACCGCCAGGTCGTAATCGGCGTCCCGGGCATCCAGGTCCGCCCGCAAGCGGCCGCCATCGAAGATCGGCAGCGACACCGTTGGCCCCACATTGAAGAAGCGGCTGGCCGAACCGAACATCGCATCGCCCAGCAACGACCGGGTTCCGGCGGCTGCGCTCAAGTTGAGATTGGGATAGAAGTTGGTCTTGCCGGCCTCGATGTTCTTGCTCGCCGCCTCGACCCGCCAGCGTGCCGCGACCAGGTCCGGACGCCGCCCCAGCAACTCGGCCGGCAGGTTCGACGGCAAGGCGACCGCGCTGGCTTGCAGCACGTTGGGCCGGGGGATTTCATTGCCGCGGTCCGGACCCTTGCCCAGCAACACCGCCAGGGCGATCTTGGCGCTTTGCAGGCGTTTCTCCGCGTCGATGCGGGTCGCGTCGGCGCTGGCTTCCAGGCTTTCGGTCTGCTGGAACTGATATTCGCTGTCGATCCCGGCAGTGAGGCGGCGCTTGCCCAGGTCGAGCATCTGCCGGGTGCGCTTGAGGTCCTCGGAGGCCAGGTCATAAATAATGTGGGCCTGGCCCAGGTCGCTGTAGGCCCGGGCCACATCGGCGGCCAGGGTCAGTTGCGCGGCCTGGCGATCGATCTCGGCGGCGCGGGCCTGGCCGAGGGCGGCTTCCCAGGTGGCACGCTGGCCGCCCCAGAGGTCGAAGTTGTAATTGAAGTCCACACCTAACGTGCGCAGGGTGCTGTACGCCCCGCCCTGCCCTTGCGGGTCCTGGTCACGGGACAGGCGCGAACGGCTGGCGCCGCCGCTGGCATCCAGGGTCGGCAAGCGCGCCGCGTTGGCGGCATAGGCAGCGGCACTGGCCTGATGTACCCGGGCGCTGGCGATCTGCATGTCCGGGCTATCGCGCAGGGCTTCACGGATCAGGCCGTCGAGTTGCGGGTCGCCGAGGCTCTTCCACCAATCGCTTTTTGGCCACGCGGCCGGCGACAGCGTGACACCGTTCAGGGATTGCCCGGCCTTGAGGCTCTGGGCCTCCAGGCTGACGCCTTCGGTCTTCAGGCCGCTGTAGCTGGCACAGCCCGCCAGGCTCATGGCCAAGACCACCAGGCTTAATCGGGTACGCAAGGTTTTACGCTTCATTTTCCCCCCATTCGCGACACGGCGATGGGATCACCGGCGGCGAGCAGAATTTTCTTGAGAATCTGTTCGAGGGTTTGCAGCTCCTCGGGGCTGATGGCGCAGGCCAACTGGTTCATGGCCTCGGCGCCGATGAACGGCAGGCGATCGGCGAGGGCCTGGCCGGCTTCGGTCAGCACCAGGCGCACTTGCCGGCGGTCCTGGGCGGAGCGTTCACGGGCCAGGAAACCTTTCTGCTCGAGGCGATCGAGCATCCGCGTCATCGAGCCGCTGTCCAGGGACAGGTAGCGACACAGCTCGGCCGGCGTCTCGATGCCGTACTGGGCCATGATGATCAACACCTTGAACTGCGCGGCGGTGATGCCGACGGGTTCCATGTGGATGTCGATGATCCGGTCCTTGAGCAGCGCGGTACGGCCGAGCAGCATGCCGAGATGGCAATTGTGAAAGTTGTCTGGGGTGAAATGCTTCATCTGACCACCGTTTGCTGCCTAGGCAGTGAATGTATGTCGAGATATTACTGCTTAGGCAGCAAATGTCAAACAAATCGTTAGCTTGCTATTCACATGAAGTGTGTGGGAGCAAGGCTTGCCCGCGATAGCATCACCTCGGTTCGACTGATAGACCGAGTTGCCTATATCGCGGGCAAGCCTTGCTCCCACACAAGCTCGCTCCCACATTGGGGATTTGGGGAAGGTTAGAAATCGCGTTTGTAGAAGATGTCCAGCGAGCTGGCGACGCCGCTCGCGGCTTCGAGGTAGACCTTCTTGCTGAGCTTGTAGCGCAGGGCGATGGTGTTGGCCGGTTCGAACACGCCAACGCCGTAGCGCAGGCTGAGTTTTTCCGACAGGTTGCCGCTGGCGACCACGCTGGTGGCATTGCCGCTGCCCTGGGTGTCGAGCTGGAAATCCTCGATCCCCAGGTTATTGGCCAGGCTGGTGGTCACCCCCGAGCTGCCCATCAACCCCAGGCCCAACGCCGCCTGGGCGAGCATGTTGTTGTCCTCGCCGGTAGTGCTCAGCGGCCGGCCCAGCACCAGGTAGGACAATGCCTGCTCCTGGCTCATGGCCGGTTCCGAGAAAATTTGCGTGGCCGGTTGCTCGGCGCTGCCGCTCAAGCGGATGCCGGCGATCACGTCGTCGGTCTGGCGGATCGCTTCGATGTCCAGGTAGGGCTGGTCGATGGGCCCGGCAAACAGCAGCCGCGCCCGTCGCACCGTCAGCCGTTGCCCGTAGGCGCGATAACGACCGTCGTTGAGCCAGAGCTCGCCGCGGGTGTCCATGTTGTCGCCGATGTGAACCTGGCCCTGCACGTTGGCGGTCAGGCCGAAACCCGAGAACGCGAGTTTGTCCTGGCCGACGATCACGTCAATGTCCATCGCCATGGCCAGCGGCGCCTTGCCCTCTTCGGTCTGGTGGCCGACGATCACCGTGTCATCCGACACCTTGACGGTGGACGGCGGCAGTTCGCGGACGGTGATCTCGCCTTTGGGCACCAGGACCTTGCCGGCAATGGAAAGCCGCTCACCCTGCATCGTGATGTTGAGGTCCGGCGCCACGTCGAGCACTGCATAAGGCTCGACGGTGACTGGCAGTTGCGAACCCTTCAGGGCCAGGTTCATCGTCAGAGCGTCGCCCCAGCCGATGTTGCCGTTCAGGCTGCCCTGCCCGCTCTTGCCACTTTTCCAATTGCCATTGAGCTGCACCGCTTCGCCGGTAATCGCTGCCCGCATCTGCAAGGCTTCAAGGCTGACCGGCAGTTCCGGGCCAGACACTTCGCCGTCGCTGAGCACCAGGTTGCCGTTGACCTGGGGCGCGAGCAAACCACCGGACAAGGTCCCGCTGCCGTTCAGGCGACCGGTGAGGGTTTCCACCATCGGCACGAATGGCCGGGCCACGGACAGGTCCAGGCCGGTCAGGCGGAACGAGCCGCTGATGGGTTTGCTGGCCGGTATGGGGTTGATTTGTGCCTGGAGCATCAGTTCGCCGAGCCTGGCACCGGCGAAATTCAGGTCGGTGTCGATGCGCTTGGGGGTCAGGCGGCTGTTGAGTGTGAGGGTCTGGTACGGGAAGTCCAGCCATTGCGCCTTATCGCCCTCCTTGTCCCGAATCCGTAAAGTACCGCCGCTGGCGTCCACCAGGATCCGGCCATTCGGACCGCTGGCCGGCAGGTCCAGTTGCAGGTCCGCGTTGAGCCGGCCCTGCCAGGCAAAATCCTTGGGCATCCAATGGGCCAGGCTTTCGATGGGGAATTGCTTGAGGTGATAACGCAGCTTCGGCTCCGGCATCAGCCGCTGGTCTTCACCACACAGGCTGGCCTCGCCCGAACGCCAGCAATGCGCGCCGACGTTGAGCGTGCCATCGGCCATGCGCTCCAGTTTCGCTGGGGCTTGCAGGCGCCAGGCTTGGCCGCCGGCCTGCACGTCGCCGCTGGCCAGGCGCCCGCGCCAATTGCCTTGGTCGAGCGCGCCATCGAGGGCCAGGGTCGTGTCGAGCTGCGGCCCTTGCAGGTCCAGGTTGAGCTTCTGCTGTTTGATATCGCCCTGGCCGCTGACCGTCAGCACGCCCAGTGACGTTTCGCCGACGCGGATGCCGCTGGCCTTGAGGTCGAGCTTGCCGCGCTGGGCGCTGTCGAGGGTCGCGTCCAGGTTCAGGCTTTGCAGGCGGTTGTCCTGGAAGGCCAGTTGCGTGCCCTGCAGGTCGAGCTTGCCTTGGGGGGCCTTGAGCGTGCCGGCCACGTCGACACGGCCGACGACTTGGCCGCGCAATTGCGGCCAGAGCTGAGCCAGGCGTGCGAGCTTGATGTCGATCTGGCCGGTCAGTTTCTCTTGCAGGCTGCCGCTGCCGTTGATGCGGTTATCCCCCAGGCGAATATCCAGCGCGCTGAGCTTCCACTGCTCGCCAGCACCGCTGGCCCTGGCCTGGAGGACCGCTGGCTGGCCACGCAGTTTGCCCTTGAGGTCCAGGTCCGCGTCGAGGTCGAGGCGGTCGTTCTTCATCATCCCTTTGCTGCGCAACGGCCCGGCCAGGGTCCCGGGCAGTTCGCCAAGCCAATACGCAGGGTTGATGGCCGACAGTTGCAGCGCCGTGTCCCAGGCAATGCCCTCGGCAAATTGCAGGCTCAGGTGCCCTTCGGCCTTGCCCTGTCCCGCCGCGAGCTTGAGCTGCGGCAAGTGGATTTGCGTCAGGTCGCCGCTGAACGGGCTGCCCAGGCTGAAGGCCCCGGCAGGTCCGTCCAGCGCGGCCTGGAAGTTGCCCAGGTATTGGCCATCGGTGTAAGAGACTTCACCGTCGAAGCTGCGCAGCGTCACCTGTGGCTCGTCGATCTGCGGATAGAGGCGATGCCAGGGGAAATCCAGCCAGGCGACTTTCGCTTCGGCGCGCAGGCCTTCGCGCCAGTCCACTTGGCCGCTGAGTTTCAGGCTTTGTTGAGCACCGGCAGCCAGATCCAGGCCGGCGATCTGCGCGCCATTGGCGTCCACGGTGCCTTGCAGCAACAACGCCACCGGCCCTTTTTCGGCGGGCAGCGTCGCCTTGCCGAGCAGTTGATAGCCGTTTTTCAGATCGCCTTCGCCGGTCAATTCCAGTTGATTGAGCAACAACGTGTCGGGCAGATCGGCACTGGCCTTGAAGCCGTCGGCGCTGATGCGCACCTTGGCGGGCAGGTTGTCCGCCAGCGGTTGCAGCTCACCGCTCAACTGGCCCTGCAGGTAACCGCTGCTGTCGGCCTTGAGGTTGAGGGTCTTGAGCAGGTTGCCGTCGACTTTCAGGTCCAGGGCCCAGGGCGTGGCGCCCGGCGCCGGCAAGGTCAACCGGCCCTCGGCGTTCAACGGCCAGTCGCCGCCTGGTTTCAGCAGGCCGGAGAGTTTCAGGCTCAGCTCGTCGCGCTGCAATTGCACCGAATCGATCTGCATGCCCGCGGCGGTCCAGTGGGCAACCAATTGCAGGCCCTTGAGCTGTTCGCTGCCGTTGAACGACAGGCTGCCGACCTGCACATCGCCCAGTTCGATGGCGAGCGGCAAGTCCAGGTCCGGCAAACTGATCGGACCGCCGCTCGGTTCATCGGCAGAGGCTGGCAATTGCAAGGCGACCTGGTCGGCCTTGAGCTGTTCGATGCACAGGGTCATGCGTGCCAGGCACAGCGGCGACCAGGCGAATATCAGCCGATCCACTTCCACCCGACTGGCGTCCTGCTGCCACAGCAGGTGATCGGCGCTCCACTGCCCGCCCAGCCGGCCCTGGAAATTCTCCACGGTCAGCCCCGGCACCAGGCCGAGGGCCCAGCGGCTGCCGAACGCCGTGCCCAGCACCACGCTCAAGGTCAGCACGAGCATCAGCAGCACCCCGGCGAGCGCCAGGAGCGTTATCTTCAAACCACGCGTCACAGCTCAGGCCCCATGGAAAAGTGCAAGCGGATACCACCGTCGTCGTCCATCGCATGGGCCAGGTCGAGGCGGATCGGACCCACCGGCGAAACCCAGCGCACGCCGACGCCCACGCCGGTCTTGAGGCTCGGCAGTTCAAGGCTGTTGAACGAGTTGCCCTGGTCGATGAACGTCGCCACTCGCCATTTTTCCGCGATTGAATATTGATACTCGAGGCTGCCGGCGACCATGTAGCGACCACCGATACGGTCGCCCTCGGCGTTTTCCGGCGACAGGCTCTGGTAGTCGTAACCCCGCACGCTCTGGTCGCCACCGGCAAAAAAGCGCAGGGACGGCGGGATGGATTTGTAGCCATTGGTGGCGCTGCCGCCGATCTGCGCACGCGCCAGCAAACGATGCTTGTCGAACACCGTGGTCAGGCCCTTGACCATGGCGGTGCCGTATAAAAGGTTGTTGTCCGAGCCGAGCCCTTCCTTGGCGACCTTGGTGTCGAACTGCAAGCGGTAACCGTTGTGCGGATCGATGCGGTTGTCGCTGCGCAGGTAGGAATAGCTGAGGCCCGGCATCAGCAGTGTGCTCAGGCCCGCATCGTCGCCGAGGCGATATTCCTCGCGCTGCCACTTGAGCGACACCACCCGCTGCCAGCCGCTGGGCAACTTGCTGTGCCATTCCGGGCCCACGGTGAGCAGTTTGCTGAGGCTGTCGGTGCCGGCCAGCTCTTCATATTGATAACCGCCGGCGTAACGTATCTTGTCGGTCAGCGGCGGATCCAGCGGCACGTCGTACCACAGGCCGACGTTCTGCCGGGGCGCCGACACTTCCGCTTCCCAGCCATAACTGTGGCCCTGGGGGTTGACCCAGTGACGCGTCCAATTGGCTTTGACCCGTGGGCCGACATCGGTGGAAAAACCCAGGCCCAGCCCCATGGTGCGCGGCTTGCGCGTGTCGAGCTTGACCGCCACCGGGATCACGTTGTCGGTGGCCGCCGTCGGTGCGGCATCCACCCGGACGCCTTCGAAATAACCGCTCGATTGCAGGGCCTGGTTGAGCTCTGCAATGAGTTCGGAGTCGTACGCCGTGCCGGCCTTGAACGGCACCATGCGCTGCAGCAGATCTTCGTCGAACGGCGTATCACCCTCAAAACTCACCGGGCCCAAGGCATAGCGCGGGCCGCTGTCGTAAATCAGCTCGATGTCGGCGATGCCCGCCTGGGGGTCAACCAACAGCTTCTGCTGGGTGAAACGCCCGCTGAAAAAACCATAGCGCGAGGCCTGGTTCTGGATGATTCGCTTGGCGTCTTCGTAGTGCCCATGGTTGAGCACCGCGCCGGGCTTGAGGGCGGTGTTGCTGGGTACGCGAAAGGCTTTGAGCGATGCCGCCGGGCCATCAATGCGCACGGTGACGTTGCGCAAATGCACAGGCTCGCCGGGGTCGATGGTCAGCACCAGGCGTGGGTCCTTGCCGCCCTTGACCTCACTGTCGATCTGCGGCTGGTAGTAGCCCAGCGCCTGGGCGGCCTTGCGCGCCTGCTCCTCGGCACCACGGCTGAAGCGCAGCAAGGCCTCCTCGTCACGATCACCCACACCGCCGATGTAACCTTCTACGTTGGCCTTGAGTTCATCGTTGGACGGCTTGACCCGTACTTCCAATTCACTGTTTGCCAGCGCTGCGCAGCTGAGGGACAGCAGGAGCGCGCCACTGGTCATTCTTCCTGAGAGGTTCATGGCGCGGATGCTATCACGAGCGTAGGTGCTTGATAGAGCCGGACATTTCGCAAAAGTTCGGCCGACTATGCCGTTGCGCTTTGCAGAACCTGCGGGTTGGCGTGGAAGAACACATGCTCGCGGATCGGTCCTACCGCCACTTCGCCGATTTCCTCGTAACCCTGGCGTTTATAAAACTCAAGGTAACGTGGGTTGCCGGTGTCCAGCACCACGCCCTGGGAATGCTCGTCCACCGCACACCAGTTATGCACCGCCTCAAGCAACTGTTCGCCGAAATGCTTGCCCTGGAACTGTGGGTGCACCCCCAGCAGCGGCAATACATGGACCGCATCCGACGGCAGGCAGGCCAGCACCGCCGCGTGGTATTCCAGGTAGCGCCGGGTGCAACGAAACCCGGTACTCAAGACCATGCGCAGGCGCCAGGCCCAGCTTTCGGTGATGCCCAGGCGCCGCTGCGGCGGCGCAATCAGTGCGATGCCGATCAGGCGGTCGTTGACCAGCAAGCCGATGGCCGGCAGGTCCTGGAGAAAATGCTGCTTGACCAGCTCACGCACCGTGGCCCGTACCCGCTGTTCATAACCGGGACGCTCGGATTCGAACAGGTAGCTGAAGGTCGGCTCGTGGCGATAGGCCTGGTACAGCAACGAACGGGCTTCACGGGAATAACCACTGTCGAGCATATGGATGTCGGCGATGGCGGTGGCGGTTTCAGGCATGACGTTGGATCTCCTGGGGGCGAGGCTTGGTAATGAGCCTTGTAGGAGCTGCCGAGTGCAACGAGGCTGCGATCTTTCCACGGGCGCTTGAATCCCAAGCGAAAGATCAAAAGATCGCAGGCTTCGCCAGCTCCTACAAAGCCGAACGGGGAAATCCCCTCGCCACAGGACATTAGCAGCGCATTTGTCCTACTGCCACGCTGGCCGTGTTCCGACATGTCAGCTAGCATCGCAGTTTTGCCAGGACAGCCGACCATGAAGATCGTCTCCTTCAACATCAACGGGCTGCGCGCCCGCCCCCATCAGTTGGCGGCGCTGATCGAGAAGCACCAGCCGGACGTGATCGGGCTGCAGGAAACCAAGGTCCACGACGAACAATTCCCCCTGGCCGAGGTGCAGGCCCTGGGCTATCACGTGCATTACCACGGGCAAAAGGGCCATTACGGCGTCGCCCTGCTCTCGCGCCAGGCACCGCTGAGCCTGTACAAGGGCTTCGAGGGCGACGACGAGGATGCCCAGCGGCGCTTCATCTGGGGCACCTTCGCCGATGCCAACGGCGTGCCGGTGACCATCATGAACGGTTATTTCCCACAAGGTGAAAGCCGCGACCACCCGACCAAATTCCCGGCCAAGGAACGTTTCTACAGCGATTTGCAGCAACTGCTGGAAAGCCGCTTCAGCAACGACCAGCCGGTGGTGGTGATGGGCGACGTGAACATTTCCCCGGAAGACTGCGACATCGGCATCGGCCCGGACAACATGAAGCGCTGGCTGAAAACCGGCAAATGCAGCTTCCTGCCGGAAGAACGCGAATGGATGGCACGCCTGAAGAACTGGGGCCTGGTGGACAGCTTCCGTCACCTGAACCCGGACGTCACCGATCGCTTCAGCTGGTTCGACTACCGCAGCCGCGGCTTCGAGGACGAGCCCAAGCGCGGCCTGCGCATCGACCTGATCCTCACCTCCCACGGCCTGCTGCCACGGGTCAAGGATGCAGGCGTGGACTATGAACTGCGGGGCATGGAAAAACCGTCGGACCATGCGCCGATCTGGTTGCAGTTGAGCTGACCGCGTCACACCAACCCCTGTGGGAGCAAAGCTTGCTCGCGATGAACGATGACACGATCTTGCAGTTGAACCGTGCCGCCTGCATCGCGAGCAAGCTTTGCTCCCACAGAAACTTTCTGATTCTGCGACCCCCATCGCCCTGCCGCGTCTGACAAGTCGCAACCCTGTCACCTTTCAGTAACCTGACTGACTTAATCTTCCGGCACTTCCTCGGGTTCAGAAGGTGCCGGCATGCGGCTGCGCGTTGTCTTTTTCATCGGCCTCTGGCTGCCGTTCATGGCATCGGCCGGCAGTTTGCCCATTCCCGAACAGGGCCCGGCCCTGCGCCTCCAAGGTTCCAACACCATCGGCGCGGCGCTCGGACCGGCCCTGGTCAGGGGCTTGATGGAGGATCAGGGCCTGCTCAGGGTCAGCAGCGAAATCACCGGTCGCGACAACGAGCAGCGCATCGTCGGCCAGACCGTCGACGGCCGGCGGGTAGAAGTGGACATCGCGGCCCACGGCTCCAGCACCGGTTTCGCCGCCCTCAAGCAGGGCAACGCCGACCTGGCCGCCTCTTCGCGACCGATCAAGGACAGCGAGCTGAAGGAACTGTCGTCCCTGGGCGACCTGAAAAGTCCCACCGCCGAGCAAGTCATCGCCATCGATGGCCTGGCGATTATTCTTCATCCGCAGAACCCGTTGCGTCAGCTCGATACCGTGCAACTGGCGCGAATATTCAGTGGCGAGGCGAAAACCTGGGAGGCCGTGGGCGGCGTGGGTGGGCCGATTCATCTGTATGCCCGGGATGAACAGTCTGGCACCTACGATACCTTCAAGGAACTGGTCCTCGGCCGACAGGGCAAACGGCTGGATCCTACAGCACAGCGCTTCGAATCCAGCGAACAGTTGTCCGACGCTGTCAGCCAGGACCCGCAGGGCATCGGCTTCATCGGTTTGCCCTATGTGCGCCAGGCCAAGGCGCTGGCGATTGTCGACGGTGATTCCCAACCCATGTTGCCGTTGAACAACCTGATCGCCACCGAGGACTACCCCTTGTCCCGGCGCCTGTTCTTTTATTTGCCACCCCAGGCAACCAACCCGTGGGCCGAGGCACTGGTGGCGTTCACCCAAAGCGAGCAGGGCCAGACCATCGTCGCCGCTAACGGGTTCATCGCCCAGACCGTCCAGGCCATGGCCGTCACGCCGAATGCACTGATGCCCGAGGGTTACCAGGCCCTGAGCCGCCACGCCCAACGCTTGACCGTGAACTTCCGCTTCGAAGAAGGCAGCGCCAGCCTGGACAACAAGGCCCACCAGGACCTGGGCCGCGTGCTCGACTATATAAAGCAGCATGGCAAAACCGACCGACGTGTGACATTGGTAGGTTTTGGCGACGCCAAGGACGACCCGGCGCGGGCCGACCTTCTGTCCAAACTGCGGGCCATGGCGGTGCGGCGTGAACTGGTCAAATACGGTGTGGCGCTGCGCGAAGTGCGAGGGTTCGGTGCATTGATGCCGGTGGCGGCCAACAGCAAGGATGAAGGACGGGTCAAGAATCGGCGGGTTGAGGTTTGGGTTTACTGAACCTGATCAAGCGGCGCAACACACATCCCTATGGGAGCAAAGCTTGCTCGCGATACAGGCACCTCGGTTCGCCAGGAGACCGCGTCATCTTCATCGCGGGCAAGCCTTGCTCCCACAGCGGGGCGGTGCGACGTTTCGCTAAACTCCCTCACTACAAAAGCCTGGATGTTTATCACATTAGCCTCGGGGTAGGACCGAGCCACATCGTCTTGCGCCGTTACGTACAACTACGCCAGAATCCGCCGGCTTGTGCGCCTTGAGGCCAGGGCTTTATCGTTTCCGGGTCGCTGAAAATCAGGCGCACGGCTCCGGCATATTTATTATGGCGGCTGTGCGCGGGGCGCCCTTGTGGCGCGCTGGGTTTGCCTTGGTACCCGGTCTACCAACCTGCGTATAGCCGCCACCGAACGATCGAAGCGGCGCAACACAAATCCCAGTGGGAGCAAAGCTTGCTCGCGATGCAGGCGCCTCGGTTCCCCAGGAGACCGCGTCATCTTCATCGCGGGCAAGCCTTGCTCCCACAGCGGGACGGTGCGATGTTTCGATCCTTTAAAAAATGGGCAGCGCTTTACCGCCCCGCCAATTCCATGATCATCCGCGACAACAGATAGATCCTTGGCACCACACTCTCGACTTCGGCGTATTCCTCCGGCGTATGGATGTTGCCACCAACAATGCCAAAGCCATCCAGCGTCGGCGTACCGACCCCGGCCGACAGGCTGGCATCCGCCGCCCCACCACTGCCCTCTTCAGTCAGTTTGCGCCCCAGTTCGCCATAGATGCCTTGGGCCATGGCCATCAACCGGTCCGACTCCGCCGTCTGCGGCATCGGTGGCAAGCCGCGCTTGAGGCTGGTGGTGACTTCGGTATCGGCGATCAACTTGTCCTGCGACACCCGGGCCAGGTCTTTTTCGATGCGATCGAATTCTTCCGGCACCGCCGCCCGCACATCCGCCTTGGCGCTCGCCTGGTCGGGGATCACGTTGGTCCGGTCGCCAGCCTTGATCACTGTGAAGTTGATGGTGGTTTTCTTTTCCGCGTCGCCGAGCTTGCCCAGTTGCAGGATCTGGTGCGCGGCTTCCATCGCCGCATTGCGCCCCAGTTCCGGCGCGACACCGGCGTGGGACGCCTTGCCCTTGACCTCCACCAGTGCCGTGGCACTGCCCTTGCGCCACACCACCAAGCCATCGGCCGGGCGCCCCGGCTCGAGGTTGAGGGTCACGTCATGGGCCTTGGCGGTTTTCTTGATCAGGTCGGTGGCGGCGTCCGAGCCGGTTTCTTCGCTGGCGTCGAGCAGGAAAGTAATCTGCGCGTAGTTCTTGAAGTCCAGGTTCTTGAGCACCTTCAAGGCGTAGATCCCAGCGACGATGCCACCCTTGTCATCCATCACCCCCGGCCCATAGGCCCGGCCATCCTTGATATGGAAGGGACGCTCGGCGGCCGAGCCTTCCTTGAACACCGTGTCCATGTGGGCCATCAGCAGGATTTTTGCCTTGCCGGTACCCTTGAGGGTCGCCAGGATGTGCTGGGTGCCGTCCGAGTTAGGCACCTTTTCGATGGTGGCGCCCAACTTCGTCAATTCATCGATCGCAATATCACCGACCTGAGTCAGCCCCGGCACATAGCCGGAGCCGGAGTCGATGTTCACCAACCGTTCGAGCAGTTTCAGGGCCTCGCCCTTGTACTGTTCGGCGTCGCTCAGGACTTGTTGATGGGGCTGCGCGAAAGCAACGGGGGCGAAGGCGCCGAGGGCCAGGCTCAGGCCAAGACTGACGGCCAGACGGGAGCGAAGAGCGGTCATCATCATGATTTCATCCTTGTTCCGTATCGAAAGAGTGCCATAGGCACCCTACCCGACAATAGGCCAAGGCTCTAGACCGCAGGTGGCCACCTCAGGTGGAAATGACCGACGCCTCCAACACCTGCCGATGCCGGTAACACGTGACCCGGTTGCGCCCGCCGGTCTTGGCCTCGTAGAGCGCCTGGTCGGCATCATTGAGCCAATGGGTCGCATCGCCATAGGACGGGTTGAAGGCCGCCAGGCCAATACTCAGGCTCACCTTCAGCGCCGGACTCTGTTCATAGCTGAGCGTGGCAAAGCGCTCACGCAAGCCATCCATGGCCTGCACGGCGTTGTGAAGCGTCAGGTCCGGCAGAATCACACAGAACTCGTCCCCGCCATAACGCCCGACCACATCGGCGGCCCGCAGGTTTTGCTTGAGCATCTTGCCAAGCTGGCGCAGCACGATGTCGCCGGCGACATGGCCATAGGTGTCATTGATGGCCTTGAAGTGATCGATGTCGATCAGCGCAATCGCGCCGCGCCCTGCCCCGTCATTCGGATGACGCTGGCAACGCTGGAACTCCTCGTTGAGGCGATCTTTCCAGGCGCCATGGTTGAGCAAGCCGGTCAGGCTGTCGGTGCGACTCAGGGCCAGCAACTCGCGCTTTTGCCGGCCCAAGATGTAGGCCTGGCGATAGCAGAACCAACCCAGCGCCATCGGATACAGGCACAGCAACGGCAAACAAGCATATATCTGCGCCGGGCTGGTCATGGGGACGCTGGTCAGCGGGAAGATCAGCACGCCCACGACAATACCGGCCACTTGGGCCAAGGCCCCAATGAGCAGGAAACGCAGGCCACCAATGGCGACATTGTTCATCGCCATCATCGCCAGCGTGACGGCCGCGGGCAGCGGGTTGAACTGCATTGCCGCGACCCAGAAGCCGCCAAGCGCCGCATCGATCAATAAATTGATGTGTTCGGCCTGGTACGGCATCGAGCAACGCCGGGCCCACCAGTAGGACAAGTGTGGCCAGAGCAGGCCGTTGAACAGCATGAAACCCCAGACCCACGGCGCCGGCTTGAGGGGAAAAACGGCAGCACTCACCAACAGAAACCCCAGCGTCAGGCCCAGAATGCGCGATATATAAAGCCTCCTGGCCAGCGTCCGTCCCTTCTTTCCCGTTTTTAGCATAGAAGCCTCTGCACCGCGGGTTTCCCAAGTCATTGGGACGGGGGGGGGTAGCTTGGAGTCTATCAGGGGAACATCAAATAGCCACCACTGAATACAGGGGTATTTATTCTCCTTCAAATGCGGGACTCTGCTGGTATTTTGGCTATATATGACAAGGAAATCCGTAAACACTCGGAAAGAGGTCCCCGGGTTTACGTTGCTTATTACCGCCTGATCCGTTTGATTACGTTCTGTCGCAGCCCATGGAGGGCAAAACATGCTGGTGTTGTTTGTAGTTCTTGCTGTACTTATCGCCTGGAGCTGGTTGACGTATCCCGGCATCGGCCATGTGATCTACGACATGAACATGGCCCTGGAGGCACGCCTTTACCGGTTGCGCAAAATCACCGTGCCCATCAGCGAGATGACCGTGTCGACCTGGCAAGGCGGGCCTTATGAAGCGTCCGCCAGCATCCTGATGCTGCACGGCTACAGCGGCGACAAGAACCTCTGGCTGCGGGTTGCCCGGCATTTTGTCGGTGATTACCGGGTGGTGATCCCCGACCTCCCCGGCCATGGTGAAACCGGCTTCAAGGCCGGCGGCGGCTACGACATCCCGACCCAGGCCCGGCGGATCATCGAATTGCTCGACGCCTGTGGCCTGGACAAGGTCCATGTGATCGGCAACTCCATGGGTGGGCATCTCGCCGCGTGGCTGGCGGCCACTTCGCCTGACCGCGTGCTGACCCTGGCGCTGCTCAATCCGGCCGGCGTCACCTCCCCCCAACCCAGCGACATGGACCGCCAACTGGCCGCCGGTCGTAACCCGTCCCTGGTGCATTCCCGGGAGGAGTTCATGCCGTTCTACGCAATGACCATGGCCTCGCCGCCCTGGGTACCGGGCATGGTAATGGCGGCCGTGGCCGAGCGTTACGTACAGCACCGCGAAGAACTCGCGGAGATCTACGCCGACTTTAGCGCCAGCCCGTCGATGGAGTCCCACCTGGCCGATATTCGCGCCCCTTCGCTGCTGCTCTGGGGCCGCAAGGACCGGGTGATCGATGTGAGCAGCGTGCCGGTGTGGAGCAAAGGTATCGCGGACTTGCGCGTGGAAATCTGGGACGGGATCGGCCACCTGCCCATGATCGAGCAACCGGGGAAAACCGCTGCGCTGTATCGGGAGTTTCTCAAGGGGCTGGGGCAGTGACGGCGATGCAAGGGATGCCCCCTGGTCTGGGCTCCGCAGGAGCTGCCGCAGGCTCGGGCCGCGTTCGGACGATCTTTTGACCTTGATCAACAGGGTCTTTCGCTCAAGACTCAATCGCCTGGGGAAAGATCGCAGCCTCGTTACACTCGTCAGCTCCTACAGGGTATCGACTTCATGAACATCCTCTACGACGAACACCTCGACGGCCCCTTGCCCAGGGTGGACAAACAGGCCCTGCTTCAAGCCTTGCAGGCACAGATTCCAGACCTGGACATCCTGCACCAGGAGGAAGACCTCAAGCCCTATGAATGCGATGGCCTGTCGGCCTACCGCACCACGCCCCTGCTGGTGGCATTGCCCAAACGCGTCGAGCAGGTGCAAGCGCTGCTCAAGCTCTGCCATGGGCTGAATGTGCCGGTGGTCGCCAGGGGGGCCGGGACCGGTCTGTCCGGCGGCGCCCTGCCCCTGGCAAGCGGCGTGTTGCTGGTGATGGCGCGGTTCAACCAGATCCTGCACATCGACCCCGACGCCCGCACCGCACGGCTTCAGCCCGGTGTGCGCAACCTGGCGATCTCCCAGGCGGCGGCGCCGTTCGGGCTGTATTACGCGCCGGATCCCTCGTCGCAGATCGCCTGTTCCATCGGCGGCAACGTCGCGGAAAATGCCGGCGGCGTGCACTGCCTCAAGTACGGCCTGACGGTGCACAACCTGTTGAAACTGGAAATCCTCACCATCGAAGGCGAGCGCCTGACCCTCGGCAGCGAAGCCCTGGACTCGCCGGGCCTGGACCTGCTGGCGCTGTTCACCGGTTCCGAAGGTTTGCTGGGGGTGATCACCGAAGTGACGGTCAAACTGTTGCCCCGGCCCCAGGTCGCCAAGGTGCTGCTGGCCAGTTTCGATTCGGTGGACAAGGCCGGGCGGGCAGTGGCCGACATCATCGCCGCCGGGATCATCCCCGGCGGCCTGGAAATGATGGACAACCTGGCGATCCGCGCCGCCGAGGACTTCATCCACGCTGGTTATCCGGTGGAGGCCGAAGCGATCCTGCTGTGCGAACTGGACGGGGTCGAGGCCGATGTCCATGACGATTGCGAACGGGTCCGCCAGGTATTGGAGCAGGCCGGGGCCACCGAGGTGCGCCAGGCGCGGGACGAGGCCGAGCGACTGCGGTTCTGGGCCGGGCGCAAGAACGCCTTCCCGGCGGTGGGTCGCCTGGCGCCGGATTATTACTGCATGGACGGCACCATCCCGCGACGCGCCCTGCCCGAGGTGCTGCAGCGCATCGCCAGCCTCGGTGCCGAGCATGGCCTGCGCGTCGCCAACGTCTTTCACGCCGGAGACGGCAACATGCACCCGCTGATCCTGTTCGATGCCAACCAGCCCGGCGAACTGGAGCGCGCCGAAACCCTGGGCGGGAAAATCCTCGAACTGTGTGTCCAGGTAGGTGGCAGCATCACTGGCGAACACGGTGTGGGCCGGGAAAAAATCAATCAGATGTGCACGCAATTCAACAGCGACGAACTGAACCTGTTCCACGCGGTGAAAGCAGCTTTCGATCCCCAAGGCCTGCTCAACCCCGGCAAGAACATCCCCACCCTGCACCGCTGCGCCGAATTCGGTGCCATGCACATCCATGGCGGGCAACTGCCGTTTCCTGAACTGGAGCGTTTCTGATGAGCCGCGAAGCCGACCAGGACGCCAGCCACCTGCTGCTCGAACAGGTCAATCGCGCCCGGGCCAACGCCACGCCGCTGCGTATCCAGGGTTCGAACAGCAAGGCTTTCCTGGGGCGCGAAGTGGCCGGCGAAGTGCTGGACACCCGCGTGCATCGTGGCATCGTCCACTACGACCCCACCGAACTGGTCATCACGGCCCGGGCCGGCACCCCGCTGCGGGAACTGCTCGCCGCCCTCGACGCCGCCGGCCAGCGGCTGCCCTGCGAACCGCCAGCGTTCGGTGACGACGCCACGGTCGGCGGCATGGTCGCCGCCGGGCTGTCGGGGCCGCGTCGCCCATGGGCCGGTTCGGTGCGTGATTTCGTCCTGGGCACGCGGCTGATCAGTGGCCACGGCACGTTGCTGCGTTTCGGCGGCGAGGTGATGAAAAACGTCGCCGGCTACGACCTGTCGCGCCTGTTGGCCGGCAGTTTCGGTTGCCTGGGGGTGATCACCGAAGTTTCCTTGAAGGTCCTGCCCAAGCCCCGTCACAGCCTGAGTATCCGCCTGGAACTGGACAGCACCGAGGCCCTGGAAAAACTCGCCGAATGGGGCCGTCAGCCACTGCCCATCAGCGCCGCCAGCCATGACGGCGATTGCCTGCACCTGCGCCTGGAGGGTGGCGAAGGCTCGGTCAGCGCCGCTCATCAGCGTTTCGGTGGCGAGGTGATCGACGATCAATACTGGACGGCACTCAATGAACATCAGTTGGCCTTCTTCGATGAAGGCTTGCCGCTGTGGCGCCTGTCGTTGCCCAACCATACCGGGCCGCTCACCCTGCCCGGCGCGCAGTTGATCGACTGGGCCGGCGCGCAACGCTGGTTGAAAACCGAGGCCGACACGGTGCAAGCCCTGGCCCATGAAGTCGGCGGCCATGCCACCTGCTATCGTCAGGGGGCCAGCGACACACCGTTCCAGCCACTGGCCCCGGCGCTGCTGCGCTATCACCGGCAGCTCAAGGCCCAGCTCGATCCCCTGGGGCTTTTCAACCCTGGTCGGATGTACCCGGAGTTCTAGCATGCAGACCCGTTTCAGCGATGAAGCCAAGCATCTGCCCCGCGCCGAAGAAGCCGAACGGATCCTGCGCAGCTGCGTGCATTGCGGCTTCTGCAATGCCACCTGCCCCACTTACCAATTGCTCGGCGATGAACTGGACGGCCCGCGCGGACGCATCTACCTGATCAAGCAAGTGCTCGAAGGCCAGCCGGCGACGACCAGCACCCAACTGCACCTGGATCGCTGCCTGTCGTGTCGCAACTGCGAGACCACCTGCCCATCCGGCGTGGATTACCACAACCTGCTGGACATCGGCCGGGCGGTAGTCGATCACGCCGTACCGCGCCCCGCCGGCCAACGCGCGCTGCGCCTGGGGCTGCGAAGCCTGGCCGCCAGCCCGGAGCGGTTCAAGGCCCTGCTGCGTCTTGGAGCGATCTTCCGTCCGTTGCTGCCGACGAACCTGAGCGCCAAGTTGCCCCGCCCCTCCCCAGCTCACAGTGAACGCCCAGTGGTACGGCATCGGCGCACGGTGTTGATGCTCGAAGGTTGCGCGCAACCGGGCCTGTCGCCCAACACCAATGCCTCGGCCGCGCGGGTGCTGGATCGACTCGGCGTCAGCGTGATCCCCTGTGCGCAGGCCGGCTGCTGCGGTGCGCTGGATTATCACCTCGATGCCCAGGCCAGCGGGCTGGACCGCGCCCGACAGAACATCGACGCCTGGTGGCCACACCTGGAAAACGGCGCTGAAGCCATCGTCCAGACGGCCAGCGGCTGCGGCGCGTTCATCAAGGACTATGGGCACCTGCTGGAACATGACCCGGCCTACGCCGCCAAGGCCAGACAGGTGAGTGAACGGGCGCTGGACCTGGTGCAAGTGCTCGGCAAGGAACCGCTGGAACAGATCTGCGCGGCCAGGAACCAGCGCATTGCCGTGCATTGCCCCTGCACCTTGCAGCACGCGCAGAAACTCGGCGGCAGCATCGAGGCGCTGCTGACGCGGCTGGGTTTCAACCTCACCGAGGTGCCCGACGGCCATTTGTGTTGCGGCTCGGCCGGCACCTATTCGCTGACCCAGCCGGCCCTGGCGCGGCAATTGCGCGACAACCGCCTCAATGCGCTGGAAAGCGGCCAGCCAGAGTTGATCGTCACTGCCAACGTCGGCTGCCAGAACCACCTCGACGGCGCCGGTCGCACGCCCGTGCGGCACTGGATCGAGCTGGTGGATCAGTCCCTGGCAGAATGAAGTCCTGAAGATTCTTCGTTTGCCGGGGCCGGCGAAGGCTGCGATCTTTCGTCCATCTTTCCCACAGCCCTCGCCAGGAATTCTTACGATGAGCTTCGTCAGCCCCGACCTGATCCGCCAACGCTTCTCCAGGGCGATGTCCGACATGTACCGCGACGAGGTGCCGCTGTATGGCGCCCTGATGAAGCTGGTGGAGCACACCAACGCCCAGGTGCTGGCTGAAGACCCGGTCCTGGCCGCACACCTGCGCAGCACCGGCGAACTCGAGCGCCTGGACCTGGAACGCCACGGCGCGATCCGCGTCGGCACCGCCGCCGAGCTGGCGACCCTGGGGCGTCTGTTCGCGGTCATGGGCATGCAGCCGGTGGGCTACTACGACCTCACACCTGCCGGGGTGCCGGTGCATTCCACCGCCTTCCGCGCCGTACACGAAAGCGCGTTGCAGATCAGCCCGTTCCGAGTGTTTACCTCACTGCTGCGCCTGGAACTGATCGAGAACGCCGAGCTTCGGGCCTTTGCCGAATCGGTGCTGGACAAGCGGCAGATATTCACCCCCAGCGCCCTTGAGCTCATTGACCAGGCCGAACGCCAAGGTGGCCTGACGGAAGCCCAGGCTGGGGACTTCGTCCTACAGGCCCTGGAAACCTTTCGCTGGCACCACAGCGCCACCGTCACCGCCGAACAGTACCGGCAACTGAGCGCCCAACATCGCCTGATCGCCGATGTGGTGGCGTTCAAGGGTCCGCACATCAATCACCTGACACCGCGTACCCTGGACATCGACATCGTCCAGGCTCGGATGCCCGTGCACGGCATTACCCCCAAGGCCGTGATCGAAGGCCCGCCTCGCCGCCAATGCCCGATCCTGCTGCGCCAGACCAGTTTCAAGGCACTCGACGAACCCGTCGCCTTCACCGACCAGCCCCAGACCCAAGGCAGCCACAGCGCCCGCTTCGGCGAAATCGAACAACGTGGCGCGGCCCTCACGCCCAAGGGCCGCGCGCTCTACGATCAATTGCTGAACGCCGCGCGCGATGCACTGGGGGAGTTTCCCAACGAAGCCAACGCCGAACGCTACAACCGGCTGATGGCCGAACACTTTGTCGAATTCCCTGACAACCACGACGAACTGCGCCGACAAGCATTGGCGTACTTCCGCTATTTCGTCACGCCCGAGGGCCTCGCCGCCAAGGGCACCCTTGAGCAAGCCGTCTCCCTGGAGCACTTGCTCGAGCAGCAATACCTGCGCGCCGAACCCTTGGTGTACGAGGACTTCCTGCCCGTCAGCGCCGCCGGCATTTTCCAGTCGAACCTCGGCGATGCCGCCCAGAGCCACTATGCCGGCCAGTCCAATCGCCAGGCCTTCGAAGAGGCGCTGGGACGAGCGACCATCGATGAGCTGGGGCTGTACGCCCAGACGCAACAGCGCTCCATCGATGAGTGCCGGGCCGCATTGGGCGTGTAGGAATAAGCTGAAGGATAAAACGGCAAAAAGCTGCCTGACAGGCGCGCGCGCGGCGCGCCTTTATTGGCCACCCGTCCCGGGTATCGCGGTGTCTGATCGGGCCGCGAGGAGCTGCAATGGGCCGGGCAAGCCTCTGAGCGATTTCTCGCTTGCCTGCGGGGAGGCGCTTCCCGATAGAAGATCAACCTATTGATATATATAGGTTTTTAAAAAATGGCATAGCTCTTGATATCCGTGAGGCCACCTCGGGGCGACTCCCGTCCCAGGCCCTATCGTTATCCAGGAAGGAGAGCATCCATTGGCAACTCCCGCGTACATGTCCGTTGAGGGCACCAAACAAGGTCTGATCACCGCCGGTGCGTTTACCGCCGATTCAGTGGGCAACACCTACCAAGAGGGTCATGAAGACCAGGTTATGGTGCAGGCTTTCGAGCACCAAGTGACCATCCCTCGCGATCCGCAGTCCGGCCAGCCAACCGGTCAGCGCATACACAAACCCCTGATCATCACCAAGGTATTCGACAAAGCTTCGCCACTGCTTCAGGTCGCCCTGACGAGCGGCGAACGGCTGAAGGAAGTCAAGATCCAGTGGTACCGCACCTCGGCCGCAGGCACCCAAGAGCACTACTACACCACCACCTTGGAGGACGCGATTATCGTCGATATCAAGGACTACATGCTCAACTGCCAGAACCCGGAAAACTCACACTTCACCCATCTGGAGGACGTGCACTTCACGTATCGCAAAATCACCTGGACCCACGAAGTCAGCGGCACCTCGGGCTCCGATGACTGGCGCTCGCCGGCCGCTGGTTGAATCGGAGGTAGCCGCTTACGCATCGGCCAACTCTGTAGGTCGATGTGCAGTTGAAAATAATCGATAGTTGTTGATTCAGGGTGGTGTTCGCCCAGTGCGATGGCCTCGGCAATCCATGCACTGGTAAAGAGCCTGACACTGGGCGAACGCGAATAATAATAATGGAACTTTCAGAATATGTCCGCGCGCCCGTTTAAATAATTATTCATGTTGCAACTGTCTCCGCGATCTCTATGGGAGCTGGCGAAGCCTGCGATCTTTTGATCTTTCGCTTGAGATTCAAGTGCTTGGGGAAAGATCGCAGCCTCGTTGCACTCGACAGCTCCTACACAGCTCCTACACAGCTCCTACGCTGCTCCTACGCGGTTCCTACGCCGCTTCTACACAGCACAGAGGGAGCAAGCTCCCTCGCCATGATTTTGTGTTTGGACGGCACCGCTACATAGCGCTGTACAGCAGCTATACAAAAACAAGAACAAGCACAAAAGTTATCCGCCGCGAACACATCGAGACAAAGTTAAACCGTCATTAAAAAACTCTTTTTAATACCGGTCGACGTGACAAACCTCAGCCACGCCGACCGGTTTTCTGCGCATCGGTATCCCCTGCATCAGGGTCGCCGTGCTGTTGTTTACGCTTGGCCGGGTCATTGGGCCGCAAGGCATCGTTATCGCGTTCCACTTCACCGGGCAATGCCGGGGCGTCGGGGTTTTGCCGGGTCTGATCGGGACGCTGCTGCATGGTGAACTCCTTGAATCTTTCAGGCCTGAGGTCAGGGGTGAGGCGTCAGGCGTCGGGGTCGGCGACTTCTTCAGCGACGTTGGCATCCGGAGAGCGCTGATGCAGTTGCTCGGCCTTGGTCTTCAAGACCTGCCACTGCGCCAGGTCGATGGCGCCCTGACCGAACAGGTCATTGGCCACCCGCATCAGTTCGGTGAAGTGAGCATCGGGGGACTGCTGCCAGTAGGCCTTGTCGTCGAACAATCGCTGCCAATCGGCCAGCGACGCAAGTTTGAGGTCATCGCTCATGACGGGCTCCTGCGAGACATTCATAAACTATGAGGGTCGGCGTTCGCGGGGAGTTCCGGCGATTCTCAGTAGCCGGTCATTTCCAGGTAACCGGTGCCGCCCTGGCTGCCACGCAGTCGCACCGGTCCTTCCCAATAGGGAATGCGCAGGTTCATCCAGGCATTGGGATTGAGCGCGTGGAGGGTGATGTCGAGTTGCTTGCCGGGGATCTTGATGGCCCAGACTACCGGCATCGAGCGTCCGGCGACCTTGGCGGTGTCCTGGGGCACGAGGCTGATTTCCCCGGCGTGCAGGGTTTGCGCTTGTCCCTGGGCGTCGATCCAGGTGCCCGTGAGATACGGCGCGCCGTCCTTGTGACGCATGCGGTAGAGCATCAGGTGCTCGCCGTTGTCCAGGTGCAGGGAAAACCAGTCCCATCCGGTCTGGTTTGCGGTCAGGGGCTGGCTGCTCCATTCGCGGTCGAGCCAGGCCGGGCCGCTGACCGCGTAACGCTGGCCATCGATTTCCAATTCACCGCTGGCCTGGAAGAACGGCTGGCTGTAGTAGTACGACGCCTGCCCCTGTTCGGATTTCTGGCTGAAACCTTGATCGCCCTGCAACACCAGCGGCCGGCTCGACGTCAGCCGCAATGCATAGCTGAAGCGTGGGTCGCGCGCCTTCAATTGCATGTCCGCCAACGGCTCGTCCCCTGAAGCCTGGGTACCGAACTGCCAGTCGTCGATCCAGGCATTGAAGGGCACCGCCTGCACCCCGGCCTGCCCCACCCCGCCTCGTGCATAACGCTCGGCGGCATGGTGCACGGTGGCGGACGTGACCGCCGCGTGGCCGAGCCAGATCGTCTGGTTGCGCCAACCGCCAGCCTGGGGTGCGGCATTCAAGGCACTGCGAAACAGCGTCCATTGCACGCCGAACTCATGCCCCTGGGCATCCTTGAGATTGGCGGTGACGTACCACCACTCGATGCGAAAACCTTCATGAAGGCCATGGTCGGCGGGGAAACCGAACACCCGCCCAGGCACAACCGGCGTGAATGCGACAGCCTGGTCGCCGAGGCCGGCAAAGCCCTTTTGCGCTGGCACGGAGTCATCACAACCGCTGAGCGCCGCCAGCAGCAACAACACGCCGAATCTAATCTTCATGGGCAAAGGTCCTCAGCAAATCCGCCGGCTGCGTGCGGTACAACGCATACAGCGGCCAGGCCGATGCCAGTAGCGTGGCGAGCATCGCCAGGGCCAGCAACTGCACCAATTGCAACGGGAACACCCGCAATGGCAGGCGCCAGCCGAAAGCCTGCACGTTGATCACCGTGTCCAGGCACCAGGCCAGGGCGATGCCCAGCGGCAACGCCAGGACCAAGGTCAGCAGCGCCAGCAGCCAGGTCTGGCCGAGGTTGAGCAGCATCAACTGCCGACGCGTCACCCCCAACGCCCACAGCGGCGCCAACTGGCCGAGACGACTCTGGCTCTGGGTTAGCAGGCTGATGAACAACGCCACCCCGGCCACCGCCAGGGTCAGGCTGTTGAGAGCGGCGGTGGCAGCGAAGGTGCGTTCGAACACCTGGGTCGACCAGCCCTTGAGCCGGGCCTGGTCGACGATGCGGCTGTCATCCAGGCTGAACCGGCCTTGCAACGCTGTCAGTAGCGCCGGGATCGCGGACGGTTCGATGCGCAGATTGAAACGGTTCGGCGTCAGGTTCGGCCAGTGCGCCAGCAAGTGGTCGGCGTTGACCAGCACATGGCCCTTGGGATTGCCGTAGTCGGCGTAGATGCCGACGATGCGCAGTGCCCATGGCCCCTGCGGCGTCGGCAGGGTCAACTGATCGCCGATACTCACCTTGAGACGCCGGGCCAGTTGTTCGCTGAGCATGAGGGTGTCGGCGGCAGCCAGTTGCTCCCACGGCTTGTCGCCGGCCGATTCCAGCAGCGGCCAATGCTGTCGATAGTGGGGATGATCGATGATGCCTTGGATATCCGTCGGCCAGCCTTGCAACGGGACCGAGACTTGCCAGAGGGGAACGACGGCGGTGATCGCCGGCTGCTGCTTGAGCCATACGTGCAGTTCCTCCGCCTGGGCCGGGGTCTGCGGGTTGATGTACAGCTCGGCGGTCAACCGTTGTTCAAGCCAATTGCTGAAAGTCTGGCGGAAACCGGCGGTCATGCTGCCAGCGCCGATGTTCGCCGCCAGCGCCAGCAACAAGGCCATCAACGCCAGGCTCAGCGTCGGCAATTGCTGGCGGCAATCGGCAAGAAACCATTGCCCGAGCACCGAGCGGCTGCGGCTTAACAGCCGCTTCAGTGCGCTGTTGAGCAGCACCGGCAAGGCCAGCGCCGCGCCCAGCAACAAGGCGGTCATCAGGACAAAACCGCTGGCCAGGCTATCACCCCAGATCAACGCCGATGCGGCAATCAACGCCGCCACCGTCGCCACCCAACCCTGGCGTCGCAGCCAGCGGGCATGGGCCTGATGCCAGGCTTGTGGATTGGCCAGCGCCAGCAAGGGCAGGCGCGCCGCCCGCAAAAGACTGTCGGCCCCGGCCAGCAGCGCACCGAGCAGGCTCAGGCCGACACCGCTGAACCACCACCATGGGCTGAGGTTCAAGTGCCCGGCCACTTCGGCGCCGTACAACCCCCGCAGGCTCGCCGCGACATCGGGCAACAACAGGCTCGCCAGCCAATAGCCGCTGAGCACCCCGGCTATCCCCCCAAGCAAGGCCAACGCGCCCAGTTCGATGGTCAGGCTGGTGACCAGCACTCGCGCACTGACGCCACAGGCGCGCAGGGTCCGCAACAGACTGCGGCGTTGCTCCAGGGCCAGGCCGATGGCCGCGTGGACGATGAACAGCCCCACCAGGAAGGATAAAAAACCCAAGGCGTCGAGGTTCAGGTGAAAACTTTCGGTCAGGCGCGACAGGTTGTTTTCTTCATCGGCGTGCTTGAGTTGCAGGCGACCGTTGAACGCTTCCGGCAATGCGGCGCTGAACGTGGCAGGCAACAGCAGCCGCGACAGTTGCTCCGGCAACCCGAGTACCTGTTGAGCAAAACCGATGTCCATCAACAGCACGCCCGGCGCCATGTCCTCCTGGGCATGCAGCGGTGGCAGGGATTGCCCATCGACGCTCTGGGGTCGGTCACCCTCGGTCAGTCCCAGGGCTTGCAAGGTTTGCGGGGCGATCCAGGTGCGGCCGGGGTCGGTAAAGAACGCCACCACCTCAGTCATCTCCCGCGCCTGCCCCGCCAGCGCGGCACCGGGCGGCAGCGACACCGGGTCGATGCCCATCAGTTGCAGGCGCTGATCCTCGTGGTCCTTGAGCAGCACCCGAGCCTGCAACACTGGCGACACCGGCCAGCCTTGGCGCCGCAGCTCGACAAACCATTGCTGAGGGAAGGTGCCGCCACCGGGTGCACTGAGGCTGGCCTGGGGTTCGCCGCCGATCAGTTGGCTGGCCCGGGCGTAGCTGTCCCGGGCCTGACTGTTCAGCGCTTGCACGCCAGTGAGCAGGCTGGTGGCCAACCACAGGCCGGTCAGCACGCTGAAGAATTGCACCGGGTGCTGGCGCCAATGGCTGAGCAGGGCCTTGAGGGTCTGGCGAAAAATCATCACCCCTGGGCCACCTGCGCCAACTGCCCGCCGTGCAACACCACGCGCTGGGCCAGGCGAGCCGCCACCCGTGGGCTGTGGGTCACCATCAGCAGGCTGGTGGGGCTACCCTCCAGCAGTTCCAGCAGCAGTTGCAGCACTTCGTCGCTGGTGGCTTCGTCGAGGCTGCCGGTGGGTTCATCGGCCAGCAACAAGGGCGGTCGCGAGGCCAACGCCCGCCCCAGCGCCACCCGCTGTTGCTGGCCGCCGGACAGTTGCTCGGGATAACGCCGCAGCAGCGTTGAAAGCCCAAGCCGCTGCACCAGATGGGCTTGCCACGCTGCGTCATAACGACCGCACAGACGCGCCTGGAACGCCAGGTTGTCCTCCACCGACAAGCTGCTGATGAGGTTGAACTGCTGGAACACCAGGCCGATTTCCGTGCGTCGCCAATTCGCCAACTGACTTTCACTCATGCCATCGAGCCGATACTCGCCGCTGCGAATGCTGCCGCGATCGACCTTGTCCAGCCCGGCGACCAGGTGCAGCAAGGTGCTCTTGCCACTGCCCGACTCCCCCATCAGCGCCAGACTGCTGCCTGGCATCAGCGTCAGGTTGATACCTTGCAGCACCGGCAACGGGCCTTGGGGCGTGGGGTAGCTTTTATGCACTTGGCGGACTTCAAGCATGGAAAGGCTCGACGGGTGGACTTGAGGTTCAGGATAGCGGAGTTGAGTGATGGGCCCCATCGGCCAATACAGCTGTGCATCCCCATTTCGCTGGTGAGCCTTGGTATTTGCTCGTCGGGTGGAGGGGTATATCCGTTGCTGCGGTAACGGCGACTTATGGTTCCGCTTTTCGAAAGTGACCCGCCGTCAGGGCGGAACCCTAAGTGGTCGTTACCGCAACAACGGATATGTACTCAATCAATAAGACCCTGACCGGCGACAAGCTCGCTCCCACCAAGAGCTCAGCGCCAATCAATGCCCCACCGCCATCTCAACCTGGCCGGACTGCGGTGTCACGATGTCGCCCAAGTCGATGTGTTTCCAAGCCGGTTTCGCCCCCAACCGCGCATTGAAGCGATAGTTGAAAGTGAAATCATCATCGGTCGGTTGGCTCAGGGATTTTCCATAGGCCGCCTCAACCCCGACCGGGTCATAGCCCATCAACTGCAACAGCGTCGGGAAGATGTTGTAGTGGCTGGAGCGGTCTTTGTTCTGTGCCCAGGCTCGGCGCCAATCCAGGGCCTGCAACTGCGCGCCCTGGATCACCACCAACGGCACCAACCCCTCCTCCGCCACCGGGTCACCGCCGCAATGGGTGTTGAGCCCGGGGTTGCCGCGCTCGTGCAGGTCCTGGCCGTGGTCGGAAGTGTAGATCAACACGGCATGGCTCAAATCGGCCTGCTGGAAGATTCGCTTGAAGAACTCGCCGACGTTCCACAGCAGGGTGTTCTGGTAAGCGTTGCGGTACAGCAACCAGTCATCTTTCTGGCCGTTGAAGCCATCGCGGCTGCCGGTTTCGGCCACCTCCTGGAACTGCCCTCGCGGCAAGGCCGGGCGGTAAGCCATGAAGTCATCGGGGTATTTGTCGTGTACCGGGAAATGCGCCCCCACCTTGTTGATCACCACCAGTTCAGCCTGGTCGTCGCCCAGCAGTTCGATCAACTTCGCCGCAGCCGCCATGTCGCGGTCGCGCACGCTGGCCTGGTCGAATTGGACGAATTCGTCGATGTCCTGTTTTTCCAGCTCGGTCATCAGGTTCTGCAGATAGCCGCCAGTGAGCTGGGCGTCGATGTAGACGGTACGCAAACCAGCCTTTTTGGCATATTGCCAGATCGACGGTCGAGTGCTGTTGATGCGTATGTAGTCGGCGCGCGTACCGCCATAGCGCAGGGTGACATTGGTGTCGACGCTGCAATTGGCAATGGAGGCCGCATAGCCGAAATTGAAGATGTCCACGCCCTCGGGCGGCGTCTTCAGGCCGGTGTGCACGCCGAATGGCGCGTTGATATCCAGGTAGTTGCCGCCAATGCTTTCATCGATGATCAGCACGATATCCTGCTCGATCAAAGACGACCGTCGCACCAGGGTGACCGGCTCCCGAGGGCCAATGGTGTTGTGCCAGGACTCGTAGGCGAACAGATTCAAATAGGCCAACGACGTGTACATCACCGGCAGGCCGCGCGCGCCCTCGCCCGCCCGCAGGAACAACACGCCACTGAGCAACAACACGCCCAGCACCGGCGCCGCTATCGGCAGATAACCGGGCAACCGCACCGACCGCCGAGGTTTGAGTGCGATACCGAATAACAGCAGCAAGCCGCTGATCACCGCGCTGATAATCACGTCGCGGTACTGATAAGCCGCCTCCTGGATAAATCCCCCCGAGTACACCAGCGAAACGAACTGGCTATAGGTCAGGTAACTGTCCGTGACCCGGGTGTACACCTCGAAAAACACCGCTGAAACAAACATCGCCAAGGCAAACACATGCCTCACCAGGGTCTGGCGTATGTAGGCCGTCATCCATAGCGCCAGCACCAACACCGCGAACATGGCGCCGAACAGCAACGTTGCGAACCCCAGGCCCAACGCGTTGAGACGGTCGAGGTAATAGTCGTATCCCTTGAGCAGGTACAGAACCAGCAGCAATTCCTTGAGGTAGCGGACCATGTTTTCCTCGACCAGATCACCGTGTCAAAAGCACTTCGTTCCTGCACGTTAGCAGCCGATTTTCAAAGCGCAAGAAATGCTTGACCCAACCACGCGTCAAAAAAAAGTTACCCCAAAAATGACACGAAAACGCGTCACAAAATGTAAAAATCTATGGATTACTACCGTTTATCGCTTTGTCAAATTCCCGTTAAGCCCAATAAAACAGCCACTTTACTAAGACAGTCAAGGACTTGATATCAAAAGGCCCGACTTCACTTGAATTGCCAACACTGACAACTGTCATTTTGCTGACACGCTTTTCTGAAGCTGCGCTATACCCCTCTAAACAGTTTCATCCGAGTTACATCATTCGGTCTGCGAGGCGCGCCAAAAATGGACGTGAGCGTATTTGGTACGGGGTATGTCGGGCTAATCCAGGCGGCCGCAATGGCCGACGTCGGGCACCGCGTTTTGTGCATCGACATCGACCCGAAAAAAATCCAGCAACTGCAACAAGCCGTACCCACCATCAGTGAGCCGGGGCTGTCCAGCTTGCTCGAAGACAACATCAAGGCCGGACGCTTGTCGTTCAGCTCCCAGGCCAGCGACGCGGTCAACCATGGCGAACTGATTTTCATCGCCGTCGGCACCCCCGCCGATGAAGACGGCTCGGCAGACCTGAGCCATGTGCTGGCCGTCACCCAGCAAATCGCCGACTTCATGGACAGCGACCGCACCCTGGTCATCAAGTCCACGGTGCCGGTGGGCACGGCCGACAAGGTGGCCGAATGCGCCCGCCAGGCGTTGGCGCGGCGGGGCCTGAAGCAGTTGAACGTGCGGGTGGTGTCCAACCCCGAGTTTCTCAAGGAAGGCAGTGCGCTGGCCGATTGCATGCGCCCCGACCGGATCATCGTCGGCACCGCCGACCCGCTGGCCCGGGACCAGATGACGGAGCTCTACGCGCCCTTTTGCCGCAACCACGAAAAACTGATGTTCATGGACAACCGCAGCGCCGAACTGACCAAGTACGCCGCCAACGCCATGCTCGCCACCCGCATCAGCTTCATGAACGAACTGGCCAACCTCACCGAACGGCTGGGCGCCGACATCGAAGCGGTGCGCAAAGGCATCGGCTCGGACCCACGCATCGGTTACCACTTCATCTACCCCGGCTGCGGTTTCGGCGGCTCGTGCTTCCCCAAGGACCTGCGGGCCTTGCTGCACACCGCCGAACAAAGCGGCATGCCACTGCGCTTGTTGCGCAGCGTCACCGACGTCAACGACAGCCAGCGGCACATCCTCTTCGAGAAACTGGCGACGCAATTCCAGGACGGCCTGGCCGGCAAATCGATTGCCATCTGGGGCCTGGCATTCAAGCCCAACACCGATGACATGCGCGAAGCTCCCAGCCGCTACCTGATGGAAGCGCTGTGGCGCGAGGGCGCCCGGGTCCATGCCTATGACCCGGAAGCCATGTCCGAATGCCGGCGCCTCTACGGCTATCGCAAGGACCTGAACCTCTGCGCCACCCGCGACGACACCCTGGAAGACGCCGACGCCCTGGTGATCTGCACCGAGTGGAAGAATTTTCGCGTGGTGGACTTCGACCTGCTGGCCAGCAAGTTGCGCGCCCGGGTGATCATCGATGGCCGCAACCTGTACAACCCCGAACACCTGGCCGCCGCCGGGCTGCTGTATCGCGGTATCGGGCTGCGGCACACCGTGCCGGGCACCCCGCTACCCGGGTCACAAGCATGAACATCCTGGTCACCGGCGCGGCCGGCTTCATCGGCGCCCACGTCGTGCTGCGACTGCTGCGCGACGGCCATCGGGTGTGCGGGCTGGACAATTTCAACGACTACTACGACCCGCAGCTCAAGCACGACCGCGTGACTTGGGTAAACGACCAGGCCGGCGCATTCCCCCTGGCGCGGATCGACCTGGTCGACGCGCCGGCCATCGATGAACTGTTCCAGGCCCGGCGCCCGGACGTCGTGATTCACCTCGCCGCCCAGGCCGGCGTGCGCTACTCCCTGGAAAACCCGCAGGCCTATGTCGACAGCAACATCACCGGGTTCCTGAACATCCTGGAAAACTGCCGTCGCTATCCGGTCAAGCACCTGATCTACGCTTCCTCAAGCTCGGTATACGGCGCCAACCCGCGCACGCCTTATTCAGTGCAGGACAACGTCGACCATCCGCTGTCGCTGTACGCGGCCAGCAAAAAAGCCAACGAACTGATGGCCCACAGCTACAGCCACCTGTTCGGCATTCCCTGCACCGGCCTGCGGTTTTTCACGGTGTACGGCCCTTGGGGCCGCCCGGACATGTCGCCGATCCAGTTTGCCCGCGCCATCGTCGAAGACCGTGTGCTGCAGCTGTTCAATCACGGCGAGCACCAACGCGACTTCACCTACATCGACGACATCGTCGAAAGCATCGCTCGCCTGGTCGACCGTGCGCCCCAGGTCACCCCCCTGTTGGATCACGAACAACCGGACCCGGCCACCAGCCGTGCGCCCTGGCGGATCTACAACATCGGCGGGCAGCACCCGGTGGCACTGCGCACCTATGTCGCGCTGCTGGAAAAACACTTGGGACAAACCGCCCGCATCGAACTGCTGCCCCTGCAAGCAGGGGACGTGCTCAACACCTGCGCCGATGCCAGCGACCTGGCACGGGCCACCGGTTTCAAGCCGTGTATCGAACTGGACGACGGCCTGGGCCGCTTCATCCAGTGGTTCCTCGATTACTACGCACGGCCTGCCCACGCACCGCTGGCGACTGAACGCTTGCGGCCCAACCTCAGCGGAGGAATCCATGACCCGACATGAGCAAGTCATCGAGATCAACGCCCCTGGACGCGACAAGCGTGTCGATCCCGACCACCGCAGGCGCCTGGACGCGGCCATCCACCGCCAGGGCCGAGGTTGGTTGACCGGTCGCGACGGCGGTCGGCCCTGGACCGTCTCGCGCACCAACCGCGTAGTGGCCTGCCTCGGCGCACTAGCGATCCTGCTGCTGTTATGCCCGCTGCTGCTGGGCCTGGCGCTGCTGATCAAGTTCTCCAGCCCCGGTCCCGTGCTGTTCGTGCAGAAGCGCACCGGGTATCGCGGCCGAGTCTTCGGCATGTACAAGTTTCGCACCATGGTTGCCGACGCCGAGGCGCTCAAGGAGTCGCTGCGCCACCTCAACAAACACGGCGCCGATGCCATCGACTTCAAGATCGACAACGATCCGCGCATCACGCCCATCGGCCGGTTCCTGCGACGCAGCAGCCTCGACGAACTGCCGAACCTGATCAATGTAGTGACCGGCGACATGCGCCTGGTGGGCCCGCGGCCGACCTCGTTCAACGCCTATCGCTACAAGGACAACCATCTTGTGCGCCTGAGCATCTACCCCGGCATGACCGGCCTTTGGCAGATCTCCGGGCGCAGCAATATCGACTTCGACCAGCGCGTGGAATTGGACCTCAGCTATATCGCTGAACAAAGCCTGTGGCTGGATTTGAAGATCCTGATGATTACCCCCTTCAAAGTTTTCAGCGGCCACGGAGCGAGTTAAATGGACGGTTCAACCAATATCCTGACCATAGCAAGCCCGAGCGAGACCAACCTGACCTCGACCGTGCTCGACCCTTCCCTGCGGATTCTTCTTCTGACGGCCGCCAACACCGGCACCGGAACCAGCACCAGCGCGATGGCACTGGCCGCTCAACTGGCGCAGATGAGCAACGGTCGCGTACTGCTGGTGGATGCCAGCCAGTCACCGCGCAACCTCAGCCAGCAACTGTCGTTGCACAAGGAGCGCGGTTTCACCGACCTGTTGTTCAACAGCCTCGCCCCGCCCTTGTTGCAGGACTGCGTGGTGCAGGCGTCCAGCCTGCCCTTCGACGTGCTGCCCCACGGGCGCCTGGGCCGCAATGCCGAGCACCTGAGCCCCGAGCGACTGCGCCCACTGTTCAGGCAACTGGCGGCGCAGTACCGCTTTGTGGTGATCGACGCCGACGCAGTGTATTCGGCCAGCGACACGCTGGTGCTCAGCACCCAGGTCGACGGCGTGGTGCTGGTGGTGCGCGGTGAAGACACCCGCTGGGAAGTGGCCCAGGCCGCTCGCCAGCGCCTGTCCCAGGCCGGCGCGAAGGTGGTGGGCAGCGTGTTCAACCGCCGCAAGTACTACATGCCCAAGTGGCTCTACAACAACCTGTAAGCCTGCAAAAGGATGACGAGATGAACGCCAGAATGCTTGTCCTGCTGTTGCTGCCGCTTGCCGGTTGCTCCAGCAATACCGATACCCGCTCGATGCCGGTGCAGATCCTCACGGCTGCGCCGGCCAATGCCCAGGCCACCGACATGCCCAAGGTCGAACAGACCTTGCGGCCCCAGGATGTGCTGGATGTGATCTTCCACATCGGCACGACCTCCTCCCAGGCATATCGAGTGCAACCGGGCGACCAGGTTGCCCTGAACTTCACCGCCGCCAGCCAGCTCAATGGCACGCAACAAGTGATGCCCGACGGCACCATCGAACTGCCGGGCGCCAACACTTCGGTGAAAGTCGCCGGGTTGACCACCGACGAGGCGCGCCTGGCGGTGCAGCGTGCCTATGACCAGAAGATGCTGTTCCAACCCAATCGCAACCAATTGACCGTCCTGGTGACCAGCCCGCTCTCCGGCGAGGCGAACCTGCGCAACACCCTGACCCACCCGGCCACGGGCATGAGTCGGGAAATCATCGTGGGCCGGGATGGCTACGCCAGCTTCCCGGAAATTGGCTCGGTGCCGTTGCAAGGCATGACCGTCACCCAGCTGGAGACCTTCCTCAACGAGCGCTACGCCCAACTGCCCGGCCACATGACCGTGGATGTGCTGCTCAAGTCCACCGCCGGCAACGAGATCTATGTACTCGGTGAAGTGGCCCAACCCGGCGCCTATGCGATCCGCCGGCCGATCTCGGTTCTTGAAGCCCTGACCCTGGCCCGTGGCACGAACGTCAAGGCCCGGCTCGACTCGGTGATGATCATGCGCCGCAACGGCAACCAGGTCGAAGCCCGTCACTACGACGTGGAAAAGGCCTTGAGCGGCGACGCCTCGCAGATCGCCTACCTGCAGCCGGAGGACATGTTGTACGTGCCCAAGACCGGACTGGCCAAAGCTGGCGAAACGGCCAGGCAACTGGCCGACGTAGTGCTGTTCCAGGGCGTCGGGTTCGGCTTCGGCTACCGCGTCGACAACAAAGGCAGCGACAACTGAAATCAGGTGACGATCATGAACCCCAAGGAAAATTATCTGCACGAGTTTTTCAGGATCTTCTTCGCCAACAAGCAGTGGGTGAAGCGTATCTTCCTGATTTTCGCCGTGATCGCCCTGGTGCTGCCGTTGATGCTCAAGCAGAGCTTCGATATCACCGCCCAGGTGATCGTCCAGTCGAAAAAACTCTCCCAGGGCGACGCCACCACGTCGCTGAACCAAGAGAACGCGACCTTCATCCCGCCGTCCCTGGCGGACATGGAAACCGAGAGCAATATCCTGCGCTCGCCGGCGTTGATCCGGCAGACCATCAGCACCCTGCGCGACCAGGGCGAATACACCCCAAGCCCCGGCATCTTCAACAAATGGGTGAGCGAACCGCTCAAGACGTATATCACCCAGCCGCTGCGCGAGTACGTCATCAACCCGCTGCGCGATGGCTTGGGGCTTGAAGTCGATCCGGTGCGCGACACCGTGCTCGATACGCTGACCGAAGAGGCCATCGAAAACCTGAAGATCGAGACCCTGCCCGGCTCCAACGTCATCTCCATCGTCTACAGTTTTGGCGACCCGGCCCAAGGCACCCGGTTCGTGGCGCAACTGCTGCAGAACTACCTCAGCAGCCGCCAGGACCTGCAATCGATCGAAATGCCGCAGACGTTCTATGAGCAGAAGAAAGCCCAGTACCAGACTCGTCTCGACGGTCTGGAAGGCACCCGCCTGGGGCTGCTGGAAAACATCGGTTCGTCCGACCCCAAGGAAGAAATCACCTTCCGCCTGAACGCCATCAACACCGAAGAACAGGCCCTGAACCTGTACCAGGATCGCCTGCTGCAAAGCCAACGCTGGCTCGATTACCTCAAGACCAGTCTCGCCGCAGCGAACAGCTCGCGGTTCAACGACTACACCTTCCCGTTCACCTTCACCACCACCGTGGACAACATTGCCTTCGAAGACCGGGAAATCAGACAGCTGGGCGAGCAACTGACCAGCCAGGTCAGCCGCTACATGAATGACCTGGCGATCTTCCAGCCCGGCAGCGAACCGATGCTGCTGGCCCGGGAACAGATCGTCCGCACGCGCCAGCAGTTCCTGAAGGTGGTGAACAACCGGATCCAGGAACGCACCACCGACCTGGCCGTCGTCAGCTCGGTGATCAATCAGAAAGTCCAGCGCATCGCCACGTTCAAGGAACGCATCCACCAGTTGCAGGAAACCCAGAGCAAGTTGCGGCAGATGGACACCGAGATCAACGCCCTGCATGCGGCGTTCTCCACCTATGCCCAGCGTTTCGCCGAAGCCAGCACCGCGCGGTCGCTGGACACCGACCTGTCCAACGCGCGGGTCCTGAGCCCACCGTTCGAACCGACCGCCCCGGCCTTTCCCAAGCCGATGCTGATCATTGTCTTCGGCATGTTCAGCGGCCTGCTGCTGGCGATCGCCCTGGTCTATGTGCGTGAGTTCTTCGACCATCGCTTCAAGCACCCAGCGCAAATCACCCAGCAATTGGATGTGCCGGTACTGTTGGTGATCAACGAGCAGTCCCCCGACCAGGTCAACCCGCACCGCAACTGGAGCCTGCCCAGCCTTGTCCATTGGGTGCGAAATTGAACGCGCCGTTCGGCCCGACCCGCCACAGCAGCCCCCTGTCGATCATTCATCTGCTCGACAGCGGCGGCTTCTACGGGGCCGAGCGGATGCTGCTCGATCATTGCCTGGCGACGCCCGGGCAGCACCAGGTGCTGTTCCTGGCGGCGCCACCGACCTTGATCACGCGTTTTCGCCAGGCCGGGGTCGATTGCCGTCATTGCGCCAGTTGGGCCGAGCTGTTGCAGCACCTGCTCCAGCGCCGGGACGAGCGACCGCTGATCAACACCCACAACTTCAAGGGGCTGCTGTTCGGCTGGTCCGCCGCCACGCTGCTGGGCCTGCCGCTGGTGATTACCCAGCATGGCTTCACCCCACGCAGCCCCAAGCAGCGCTTCTATACCTGGCTGAGCCTGCAACTGTGCCGCACCGCCTCGGTCAAGCGGGTCGTCTGCGTGGCCGAGAGCATTGCCACGCTGCATCGCCGGGCCAGCGTGCGAGCGGAAAAACTCGATGTCATCCCCAATGGCCTGCCAGCGGCCAGCACGCCACTGGCCCACCGCGCTGACAAGCAACGCTGGCGGGTCGGCTACGTCGGCCGCTTGAGCAGCGAGAAAGGTCCGGACCTGTTCCTCGACGCCATGATCCCGCTGTGCCAGAAGCATGCATCGCTGCACGCGGTGATGCTCGGTGACGGCCCGGAACGCCAGGCACTGCTCAAGCGCATCACCGACGCCGGACTGCCCACGCGTATCGAATTGCCGGGCTACCAGACCGACATGAACGCCTGGTGGAGTCGCCTCGACGCCCTGGTGATCAGCTCGCGCACCGAAGGCACGCCGATGATTCTGCTCGAGGCCATGCAGGCCGGCGTGCCGGTGGTGGCGTTCGGCGTCGGCGGCATTCCCGACGTGTTGCAGGATCGCCATAACGGCCTGCTCGCGGCACCGGCCGACAGCGCGGAACTGGCGGCGCAGATCGAAACGCTATTCAGCGAACCGCCCCTGGCGCGGATCCTGGCCGACAACGCACGCCGCACCCAACGGGACCGCTACGACCTGCGCACGCTGGCCGAACGCTGGTCGCAGCTTTACATCCGCACAGCACGGGAGGCTCGCTCATGATTGTCCCGCTCTCGATCGTCAGCCTGCTGGGCCTGGTGTGCCTGGCGTTGCTGGCCAGCCCCTATCCGTTCCTGGCACCGGGCGCAGTACTCGGCCTGGTCGGCGTCGCCGTGCTGTACCGCAAGCCCGGTTGGGGTTTGCTGGGCATCGCCGCACTGGTGCCGTTCGAAGGCCTGTTCAAGGACAACGCCTTTTCCGGCAGCAAATTCCTTGGCCTGGCGTTGATCATGATCCTGATGTTGCAACTGGCGGTGCACCAGATTCCCGGGACACGCCTGCGCAGCAATATCTGGCGGCCACTGATCGGCTTCATGGTGCTCTATGGCCTGAGCCTGCTGTTGTCGGAAAACATGGGCCTGTCCACGACCCATTTTCGCGAACTGGCGGTTGGGTTGATTCTGTTCGTGATCACGCTGCTGGTCGGTCGTGAATTGAACCTGGACCTGTTCTGTCGCCTGGTGACCTTGAGCGTCACCACTACCTGCGTGCTGGCGATGTTCTCGGCCAAGTACCAGGACCAGGGCCGCGCGTCCGGCCTGCTGGAAGACCCAAACACCTTCGCCCTGCTGATCGCCTTTACCGTGCCGCTGGCGTTGCTGCTGGTGGTGCGCGGCCCGAGCTTGCTGCACCGGTTGTTCTGGGGCGGCTGTTTCATCCTGTTGCTGGGCGGCATGACCAAGACCGAATCACGCTCGGGGCTGGTGGTGTTGATGCTCAGCCTGATGATCGGCCTGTATCACTACCGCGCGCAGTTGCCGCGTATCCGCCCACGGCACCTGGGCTTCGCCATGCTTGGGCTGGCATTGCTGATTCCCTTGGCGATCGCCGTGATGCCGGCCGGCTATGTCGCGCGCATCCAGTCATTGAGCATCCTCAGTGCCGGCGCCAGCGCCCACCAGGACGAATCCCTGGGTCGCCGCGCCTCGTACATCCTGGTCGGCAGCCAGATGATCCGCGAAAACCCGATACTCGGCTCAGGCCCCGGGACCTTTCCCCTGCACTACGCCCCCACCGGCTATGCCAAGGCGTTCTCGGCCAATCGCAAGCTGGGGGACCTGTATCGCCGGGCCCATAACACCTACCTGGAAATCTTCAGCGAAGTCGGCGTCCCCGGCGGGCTGATGTTCGTCGCCATGATCGGCCTTGGCCTGTACAACCTGCTGCACGCCCGTCGGCTCTGGCTGCAGCGGCGGGACTGGGCGCAAGCGGACCTGCTGACGCACCTGGGCATGAGTTTCCTCTCGCTGGCGTTGTTCCTGATGTTCCTCAGCGCGCCGAACCACAAGTTGCTGTGGATCATGCTCGCCCTCACCAGCGTGTTGCGCTACGACGCCGAGCAGGCCGCGCCGCAGGAGGCTCGTCCATGAGTTGCGTCAGCATTGTCATCCCGATGTACAACGAGGCCCGGCACATCGGCCGTACCCTGCAAGCGGCGCAGGAAGCCGCCCGCCAGGCAGGCCTGGCATGTGAATTGATCGTGGTGGACAACGGCTCCGACGACCATGGCCCGCGCATCGCCAACGAGTTGGGGGCACGGGTGTTGATCGTGCCAGGCGTGCACATCGGCGCCCTGCGCAACCGCGGTGCCGCCGTCGCCCAGGGTGACTGGCTGGCGTTCATCGATGCCGACATCGAAATGCCGGCCGACTGGCTCAAGCTGTTGCTGGAACTCGAAGGCCACCAGGGCGACGTACTCGGCCTGGACCTCGACACGCCCCGGCAGGCGCCGTGGTTCGCCGAAGCCTGGCAGCGCCGCAGCCAGCGCCCGGGGTCACGCCTCCTGCATCGGGTGCAGTGGCTGCCCAGTGCCAACCTGTTGATGCGTCGCAACTGGTTCGAACGGGTCGGTGGCTTCGACGAAACCCTGCGCACCGGCGAAGACAAGGACTTCTCCTGGCGCCTTCGCCAGGCCGACGCGCAATTGCTGCTGGTCAACGAAAGCGTCGCCCTGCACTGGGGCTACGAAGGCAGTTGGCGCGAGTGGATGCGCAAGGAACTGTGGCGCCAAGGCAGCCATCTGCAATTGCTCCGCAGCCATGGCCCGAGCCTGCGCCTGCTGCGCTTCCCGGCGCTGTCCATTGGCGCCTGGGGCTTGGACCTGCTGGCCGTGCTCGCGTTGCTCCAGGGGCAATTGCACCTGGCGCTGGCATTGTTGCTGGTCACCGCCCTGCCGCCCCTGTTCCTGAGCCTGCGCCAGAGCCGGCGTGATCCGCGCCTGACCTTGCAATTGTGGGCCTTGCATGGGGTGCGCCTGCACCTGACCGGCGCCGCACTGCTGCTCAATCTGTGTCATTGGAATGCCAGGAGACCTGCCCGTGGCTGAATTCATTTACTGGTCGTGCCTGTTGTTGCCGGTGTACGCCTACCTCGGTTATCCCTTGATGTTGAGCCTGCTGGCGCCGCTGTTTCCGCTGCGGCACTACGGCAAGGCGTTTCCGATGGACGTGAGCATCGTCATTGCCGCCCACAACGAGGCACGGCACATCGAGGAAAAGTTGCGCACCTTGCTGGCCCAGGATTATCGGGCTCATTCATTGCAAATCATCCTCGCCAGCGACGGCTCCACCGACGACACGGTGGCCTGCGCACGCAAGGTGATCGACCCGCGCATCACCGTGCTCGACCTGCCGCGCCAGGGCAAGGCCGCCGCCCTCAATACCGGTGTCACCCACAGCAGCGGCGAGATCCTGGTGTTCACCGACGCCGATAACCAATGGGCCAGCGACACCCTCAGCCATCTGTTGGCACCCTTGGGCGATCCGGAAGTCGGCGCCTGTGCCGGGCACATGGAAATCCCGGTGCCGGGCAAAGGCCTGAGCCTGGGCGACAGCCTGTATCGCCATTACGAAGGCTGGTTGCGTCGGGTGGAGAGTCGCACCGGTTGCATGGTCTCGGCCGACGGCGCGCTGTTGGCCCTGCGCCGGGTGCTGTTCCAACCGATACCGGCCCAGGTCAACGATGACTTTTTCCTCAGCACCTGCGCGCCAGCCGCCGGCAAGTCCATCGTCTATGCCCCCATGGCCCGGGTGACCGACCAGGGCGTGGACGAAGCCGACAAGCAGTTTCGCCGTCGCCAGCGGGTCACCGTCGGCGGGTTGCAGAGCCTGGCTCAGCGCCGGGAACTGCTCAACCCACTGCGTCATGGGCTCTACGCCATCGGGTTGATCAGCCACAAGTTGATCCGCCGCCTGGCGCCGGTGTTGCTGCTGCCGCTCTTGCTGAGCAATGCCTGGCTGTGGAACGAGCATCCGTTCTATCGCCTGAGCCTGGTGGCGCAATTGCTCGGTTACGCCATGGCGCTGATCGGCTTGATGGACGCGCGCCACCGCTTGCCCCGGCCCTTTCGCCTGGCCGCATTCGTGCTGGTGACGCTGGCGGGCATGAGCATCGGGCTCTGGCAGTTCCTGCGGGGCCAGCGCTACAGCCAATGGAACCCAGAGCAGAATCGCTAAGGAGTACGGCCGATGTCGATCAAACAAGTCTTCAAGCGCACCGGCGGCTGGTTGTACCTGAACACGTCCCTGGGCCGCCATCCCCTGCGTGGTGCCGGCGTGATCCTGATGCTCCATCGCGTGCTGAACAACGACCGCGCCGCCGAACTGCCGCACCGCAACGAACTGTGCGTGGGGCCCGAAGCGTTTGAACATTTGCTGATCTGGTTGCTACGGCATTTCGAGTGCGTGCCGCTGATGAGCTTGTTGCTGGCCGACCCTGAAAGCGTTCCGAACCGCCCGCGGGTGGCCCTGACCTTCGACGACGGTTGGCGCGACAACGCCATGAATGCCTTTCCGTTGCTGCGCCAGTACCAGGTGCCGGCGAGTATTTTCCTCTCCACCGATTTCATCGGCAGCCGCCAGCACTTCTGGTGGGAAAGCATCGGCGAAACCCTTTGGGGCAGCCATGGCCAGGTGGCGCGGCGCGCATTGATCGAGCACTTGCAGCTCGTCGGTCGACCGTTGCCGGTGCTGCTCGATGACATCGACGACGAGCGCCGCAGCCTGGCGCTGCTGCATTACCTGCAAAGCCTCAAGAGCCTCGATGCACAGACGTTGAGCGACCTCACCGACGCCTGCCCGCAGGGTTCCCAGCCCCAGGCCCTGGACTGGCCCCAGGTACGCATGCTCGAGGACTCCGGCCTGATCCGCTTTGGCCCCCATGGCGCCAGCCACGCAATCCTGACCGGGCTGGACGACCAGCGCCTGCACGAAGAACTGACACGCAGTTGGATCGCCCTGGAAAACGGCTGCGCCCAACCCTTGCCGGTGTATTGCTACCCCAACGGCGATCACGATGAGCGCGTGCGCCAACAGGTGGCGGCCCACGGTTTTGCCTTCGCCCTCGGCACCGAGGCCGGGCTGTATCGCAACGACGGCGACCCCTTGAACGTGCCACGTTTCGGCGTCAGCCAACACAACGCCCATCACCCTGAATTACTGGCCTGGCGCATTCGCCGAGGGACACGCCCATGAGCCGCGCTCATTACCTCAAGCACCTGGCGCTGAGCATGGGCACGCGCCTGGCGATGATCGGCCTGCGCCTGCTGCGCAATGTGCTGCTGGCGCGAATTCTCGGCCCCAGCGAACGTGGGCTGTTTGCCTTGCTCAGCACCCTGCCGGACCTGATCAGCGCCGCCACCAGCGGTGGCCTGAATTCCGCCGTGGGTTATCAGGCGGCGCAGCAGCGCTCGATGGGGCTGCTGCTCAGCCAGGTGCTGGTCTTCGGCTGCCTGTTGGCCGGCTTGTTGACCTTGCTGGTGGTGGCGCTGGTGCGCGAATTCGGCGGCGAGCTGGACATCGCCACGCAATTGGGATTGCTCGCCTGGCTGCTGTTGCTGGCCGTGCCGTTGACCGTGCTCAAGAGTGGTCTGCTGACGCTGCACAACGCCTCCGGCGGCGTGGGCGCCTTCAACGCTTTGCGCCTGATGGAATCCCTGGTGCCACTGGTGCTGTTCCTGGTGCTGTTCTGGATGTGGAAAGATGCGGCCCTGGAAGCGGCGCTGATCAGTTGGCTGGCGGGCCTGAGTCTGGTGGTGCTGGCCGGTTGGATGTGGTTGCGCCGCGATCATGTGGTCACCCTGCGCTGGGATCGCACTCATCAGAACGAACTGCTGCGCTACGGCGCCCGCAGCCATCCGGACCTGCTGTTCCAGCAAGTGCTGCTGCGCTCGGACTTCCTGTTCATCGGTGCCCTGCTGGGCAGCACGGCCCTGGGTCACTACGCCATGGCCAGCGCCGCCGCCGAATTGCTGCTGATCGTGCCGGAAGCTGTCACCACGCCGCTGATGAAACGCCTGTTGCAGCAGGACCGCGACATGCAACGCCTGACACCCCTGGCCTTGCGCCTGACCGCTACAGTGATGCTCGGCGCCTGCCTGAGCATGGCGCTGATCGGCCAATGGCTGATCGTCACGTTGTTCGGCGCCGCCTACCAGCCGGCGTATCCCGCCTTGCTGGCGTTGCTGCCGGGGCTGTTCGGGCTGTGCTACGCGAGCATCCTGCGCCTGGACCTGCTGGGCAAGGACCGCCCCGGCACGGTTTCGCTGCTGATGGGCGTGGGCGCACTGTTGAACCTGGCACTGAACCTGATCCTGATTCCCCGCTACGGCATTGTCGGGGCCGCCGCCGCGTCTTCAATCGCCTACCTGGGCGTGACCGTGGCGCTGCTGGCCATGTACTGCCGCCTTAGCGGCGTGGCGCTGTGGCAGACACTGATCATCCTGCCCAGCGACTTGCTGCCGATGCGCCAGATGCTGTTGGGGAAATCGGCATGAGTGTGATTGCCTGCCAAACCGCCATCGCGAGCAAGCTCGCTCCCACAGGGGGCGGTGATGCCCTTGTGAAAGCACCGAGTCAGCTTGCACCGATGGTGAATGTGCCGACGCCTTCGCGAGCAGGCTCGCTCCCACAGGGGCGCGGTGCCGAACACACTATCTGCGACCACCACAAATCAACTGTGGGAGCGAGCCTGCTCGCGATGGGGCCGGTGCGGCACTGGTGGAAAATGGCTGCCGGCCTGTGCCTTTGGAGCCTGGCCTTTTTTGCCCAGGGTGCAGCGATGCAATGGACCGGCATCCGCGACGGCAGCCTGTACCTGCAGACCGACCGCCCGGATTACGTGACCGTGCGCTGGGTGCCAGCCTGGCAGGCCAACGCCAATTCAGAACACCTGTACCTGCTCAACGGCCAGGGGCGCCTGGTGGGTGAGCGCTTGATCAAGGCCGACCAGGAACGTGGCGAGCAGCAGTGGCCTTTGCTGCCAGGGGCCACCAGCTATCGACTGGAAATTCCCGGCTATAGCTTCCGCCGCTACAACATCGAACACGATGCCCGGACCCAAGCGATGTTCGCCCCGGCCAAGGTGCATTTCAGCGCTGAAACCCATGACGGCGATGAGTTGTATTTCAAGGTCGCCCCCGGTGAACAAGCCGTGCTGGCGGGCAAGTTCCACGGCGGCGTGCGCAGCCTGCAAGCCCGGCGCGTCGCGGATGGCAAACAGGTGCAGTTGAACCTCAAGCCATACCCGGCCTACTGGCAGTTCGATCAGGTCGCCTTGCCCGTTGCCAACGTCGAGCAAACCTGGCGCTTGCAGTTGCAGGGCAACGGCAAGGCGGCGTTCTGGCTGGACGGCACGGCGAACCTGTTCGCCCAAGCCGCTGAGCACCTGCAGCCGCTGCGCCAGGATCCGGGGCAGGCGCACCTGAAACTCTATCGCGACGTCCTGGGAACAACGCCAAAACTGGGCATTTCCCTGCCTTACGTCATGCCCCCACCCTCGGCCTACCCGGTCATCGATGCCCTCAAGCCCCAGGCCGCCACTTATTACAGTTTTGTCGACGTCACCGCTGCCAAGCCGGACCACGAAGATAGGTTCCGGCGCCTGTACCAGGACCGCTTTGGCATCACCCGGGACATCACCCTGCTGGCCGGTAGCGCACGCAAGGCCGACTTGAGAGCCGACCGCACCAGCAACAGCGGCTTGCAAGCCTGGCTCACGTCGACCCGCGCCTTGGGCGGCAAAGGCATCCATTACCTCAGTTTCGCCGATGAGCCAAACCTCAACTACCCGGATTTCGCCAGTTTCCAGCAGGTGTTCGAGAGCATGGCCAGTCAGGTTCGCGTCGACCCCGCCAACACCCGCGCCGGGGTGCGCATTGCCATACCGGCCAGTTCCCGGTTCACCAACGGTCCCCTGGCGGAAAACGCCGCTGACCGGCGCGGGATCGACTGGGCGCGACGCTTGCTGGCCGAATCCAGTGACCAGATCGACGCCCTGGCCTGGCACGAATGGATGATCCGCGACCTGCTGGCGACCCGGGCCTATCGCAACAGCGTGCGTCAGGCCGCCGAGCTGGTGGGCCTGGACAGCAACGGCCGGCCGCGCAAGGCCTTGCTGCTCGACCAGACCAACATGTCCAGCGGCTCAAGCCTGAGCCCCTACGACCAGGAAACCCATTACGCCGCCCTGTGGTGGACGTCCGTGGTGATCAACGCCTCAGCGGACGGTTGGCTGGACATGCTCAACTGGTTCCAGTCCGCCGACGAACCGGAGTACCCAAAAGGCATGGTGCGGGTGCTGGACAACCAGCGCTTCGAACTCAAGCCCGTGGGCCTGGCCCAGCAGTTCATCCACCAGCATTGGCTGGACCAAGTGCTGCGCCTGGACAACGACGCCTTCGAAGTCGACGTGCTGGCCATGGCCACCGACGCAAGACGCAGCCTGCTGGGCGTGAACAAAAGCACGCGCCCGCAACAGGTCAACCTGGACGGTGTGCCCTGCCCCCAGCCGCAAGCCGAGCTGGTGTATTTCGGCCCCGACAACCATAGCCGCAGCGCCCCATTCAACTGCGAGGCCGGGCAGATCCGCTTTCTCCTGCCAGGAGAAACCCTGTTTGCCCTGAGCTGGACCGCTCCCGTTTCCCCCCAACCCGCCACCCGTCAGGAGGCACCATGAACGTTCTGCAGAAATTGCGTGATCGCATTCAGAAAAAAGGCCTGCGCGCCATCCTCAAACAGCTGTTCAGACGCTACGTGTTTCTCCACTCGCAACTGGTGTGGCTGGAGCACGATGTGCGAACCCCACTGCCCCCGCATAACCTCAAGCCCTACCCACCGGTGCGCCTGGAGTTCATCACGGTCAGCAATGCCGACGCCTTTGCCCGGTATTTCGGCGACCGCGTCGAAACCATGCGCGAGCTGGCAGCCGAAGGCTTTACAGGCTTGATGTACCTGGATGATCAAGGCGACACCGTGGGGTTCGCCTGGGGCAGCACGCAAGACTATTTCGACCGCCATTTCTATCGCTGCAACTTCCCGATCAACCCCGGTGAATACTTTCAGTTCGGTGGCGAGATGACCCGTGCTTACTGGGGTTCCAGGATGTCGGCGGACATGCAACTTGATGTGTGGAAAGTCATGGCGGACAAAGGATGCGACACCATGGTCGATGTCTGCGACATAGAGAACATCCCAGCGATCAAGATGCATATACGCATGGGCTTCCAGGAGCGCGGCAAGATCACCCATATGTATCGCCTGTTCGGCCGCTGGCGGTTCTTCCGCGACACGTTTTACAACGGCTCGGCACTGGACGCCTTCCGTAAACCGGCCCAGCCGGTTGCATCGACCGCGGCGGCCTGACGCCCATGGCGATCCGGTTCCAATGGTGTCGCTCCCTGGGCGCCGAGGACTTTCCCATAACGGCCTATGACCAGCTGCGAACCCAGGTGCCCGACGCTACGCCCTTCAACACCCTGGCCTGGCTGCAAGCGGCGGAATTCGCCCTGCTGCCGGACCAGCAGTTACAGGTGTTGCTGGGCTGGGAGGACCAGGCGCTGTGCCTGTGCCTGCCCCTGGTATCGGGGCGTGAGCGTATCGGCGGGCTGCGGTTCCGGGTGTTGCATCACTTGGGTTATCCATTGGCCGACCGCATCGCCTTGATAGTGCGCCTGGACGCCGAGGGCATGGGGCAGGCGCTGATGCAGATCCGCCAGCACTTGCCCCACGCGCTGCTGCAATTGAATGAGGTGGTCGAGCCGGTCGGCGAGCAAAGCGTCCTCAGTGCCTGGATGGCACTGAGTTCCACCGGAGAACGACGCCTGAGTTGCCGGGTGCCGGTGCATTTGATCAGCGACAGCGACCATCAGGAAATCTCTGGCGACCCACGCTACAAATTGCGCCGCGCACGCAAGCGGATCGCCGCCTGTGGCGCCGAGATCCTCCGGGTGAAACCGGACGCCATCAGCATGGGGCAGTTGTTGCGCAACCTCGCCGAGGTCGAGGCGGCCAGTTGGAAAGGCGAGGAAGGCGTCGGCATCTTCGCCGACCCCAGGCGCCGGCAATGGATGAACCTCGCCTTCACCGCCCTCGCCGCCCAAGGCCTGGTGCGGGTGGTGCTGCTGGAGCTGAACGGCGAATGCATCAGCTATCGCCTCGGCCTGCTGGACCAGGGACGGCTGTACGACTACAACCTGGCGTTCCTGCCGCAGCATGCCGACCTGGGCAGCGGCCGGGTGTTGCTCGAGGAGTGGATTCGCTGGGGGCTGGACGAAAACTGGCGCTGGATCGACGCATCACGGGTCAGCCTGGAGAACTCCAGCCATCAGCTACACGAACGCATGACTGGCCAACTGGAACACTGGCGCTGGAGTTTTTATTCCTGGCAGCCCGGTGGCTTGCTCCTGGGGTTTGCCTTGCGGCTATGGAAAAGCTTGAAGCCATGGTTCGGCAAACGCCGGAGCAAACCGACCGCGACGACGGCATCGTCCCCCCCAAAGAACCAGGAGAAGACGAATGCCGCGCCAAGTGATCGTCAACGCTGACGACTTCGGCCTCAGCCTCAATGAAAACGCGCTGATCCTGCGGGCCTTCGAGACCGGCGTGATCAGTTCGGCCACGGCCATGGCCAACATGCCGGGTTTCGAGCAGGCGTGTGAAATGGCCCGGCAACCGCTGCTCAACGGCCACGTTGGCCTGCATTTCAACCTCAGCTACGGCCCGCCGCTGGGCCAGGCGATCACCTCGCGAGCGGTTTTTTGCGATGCCAATGGCCAATTCGACCTGAACCTGTCGCGTTATTGCCTGCGCCTGGGTTCAAAGGATCTGGCGGCGGTGGAAGATGAACTGCAGGCGCAATGGCAACACTGCCTGGACCACGGCCTGCGCCCCAGCCATCTCGATTCCCATCAACATGTGCACAACATCTGGCCCATCGGCGAACTGGTGGCCCGCTTCGCCGCCAGGCAAGGCGTACCCATGCGCCTGGCGCGCAACCTGGGGGCGAACTTGACCCCGCCCAAGCGCATCTTCAAAACCCTGTTCAACCGGCGCATTCGCAGCCTGTGCGGTGCGACAGCGGACTACGTCTGCACCCCGGCCGACCTGGACTACGCCGCGCCACCGGCATATGGCTCGCTTGAGGTCATCGTGCATCCGATGCAACTGGACGGGGATTTTGGCGATGCCAGCCTGGGGCCAGGCGAGTCGTTGACCCAAGTACTGTACAAGCGCCTGGCGGGCGTGCCCAAGGTCGCGTACGGCCGGAACGCGCGGGTGTCGACGGTGATTGAGTATGGGGATGTGCACTGACAGATGCGCGGTGCATACCTGTGGCGGGGGCGCTTGCTCCCGCTGGACTGCGCCCGTAGGAGCTGTCGAGCGAAGCGAGGCTGCGATCTTTCCACAGCCCAATGAGTCGAGGGCGAAAGATCAAGATCAAAAGATCGCAGGCTTCGCCAGCTCCTACAGGCCCCAGTGCGAGCGTCCTCCTCGCCACGGCCGTCCGAAATCCCTGCGCCGCTTTCGGAGAATCTGCTACAAGGCATCTTCTGTTTCGAGTAGCGAATTGCGTCGATGCCTTTACCTTTATTCTCTCGCCTTCGGCGGCGCTGGCTGGCCTTCCTTGTCATGAGCGCAATGGTGGTCGGGCTGCCAGTGGGCTGTGGAGCGTTGCAACATAAGGAGCGCGAGCTGGTCTTTCGCATCGAGCCGGGGACCGCGAGCTGGTTCAGCGGGCTTCCCAGCGGTGTGCAGGAATTCGATCTCAAGCCCAAGAGTTTCAAGGCCGGGGAAAATATCCACGCCTGGTGGTGGCCGGCCGAACGCAAGAACGCACCGGCGATCCTGTACTTGCACGGTGTGCGTTGGAATTTGACCGGCCAGTTGTTTCGTATCCAACAACTGAGGGCGCTGGGCTATTCAGTGCTGGCTATCGATTACCGGGGTTTTGGCAAAAGCCATGGGGATCTGCCGTCGGAAGCCAGCGTCTATGAAGATGCACGCATCGCCTGGGAACGCCTCAAGGTACTGCAACCGGACCCGGCCCTGCGGCTGATCTACGGTCATTCACTGGGCGGTGCCGTCGCGGTGGACCTCGCTGCGCAGTTGGGCCAGGAGGCCGCGAACAATGGTGCTGCCCAGGTCCGAGGCCTGGTCATCGAATCCACCTTCACCTCCTTGGGCGATGTCGCCACCGCGATGGCGAATACCTCCCTGCCGGTGCGCTGGTTGCTGTCACAGAAATTCGACTCCATCGACAAAATCGGCGAGATCAACATGCCGCTGCTGGTGGTCCATGGCTCTGCCGATCGCTACGTCCCGCCGCGCTTCAGCGAGCAACTGTTCAACGCCGCCCGGGAGCCCAAGCGCCTGCTGCTGGTGCCGGGGGCGACGCATAACAACAGCATGAGCCTGGCGGGCAAAAACTACCGGCAGGCATTGGATGCCCTGATGAAAAGCCCACCATCGCCTGTGGCCGGAAACGCCTTACCCAGCCCGGCCAGAGCGGGTTGATCACTCTCCCTTCAGATCACCACAATCCCCTGTGGGAGCGAGCTTGCTCGCGATGAAGTCGGCACAGCCAACATCACTGCAAACTGAACTACCGCTTTCGTGAGCAAGCCCCACAGGGAAAACGCGCTCTCCACCAAGAACGAGGCCGGCTGTCAGGCCGCCTCGCGGTGGACATTGATCTCGGCGCCCCATCAACCACGCTGGCTTTTCGAAAGTGACCCGCCGTAAGGGCGGCCCCCTAAGTAGCCGTTACCGAAGAAACGGATATACCCCAAAAAACGAAGCCAAAAAAAAAACGACGCTTCCCATTTCTGAAAGAAGCGCCGTTTTTTCTAACTGAACAGCATCACAACCAGGTTTGAAAAAGCATCAAGCAATTAGAAACGCTTGATCTCCGCCTGGCTCTCCAACTGCTTGCGATACGCCGCAAAGTCCTGCTGACCAACACGGGACGCGAGGTAGCGGCGATACTCCGCCTTCTCTTCGTCAGTCGGTGCCGCCGCTTCGTTCACGCCATTCAAACGCACGACCATCAGGCTGCCATCAGGCAAGGTCACGCTGGTGAACGTCGGCTTGTCCTTGGACTCTGGCTTGGGCATGCGGAACAGTGCTTGCAGCACCGCCGGGTCGATGCCTTCCTGGTTGCGGGTTGCCGCCTGGGTGGCTTTCCAGCCTTGGCCATCGACCGGCTTGTCCAGTGCAACCTTGCCATCGCGCAGGCTGGCGATCAGCTCGTCGGCCCGGGTCTTGGCTGCCGCGCTGGCGTGCTCCTTGGTCAATTGAGCACGAATCGGCCCTGCCACGCTTTCCAGCGGAAGTTGCTCAGGCTTGCGGTGCTCCTTGGCACGCAGCACTACGACGGTTTCCGGGTCCAACTCAATGGCGGTGCTATTGGCACCCTCATCCAGCACTTCCGGACTGAACGCAGCAGTAACCACGGCACGATTGGCCGCAATCCCTTCGCCGCCTTCACGACCGAACGGGGCCGAGGTGTGGACGGTCAGCTTCAGGTCCTGGGCGGGTTGCGCCAGGTCGGACGCTTCGAACGAGGCATCCTCCAGTTGCTTGGTCGCCTCAACGAAACGCTGCTCCACCTGCTGGGTCTTCAGCTCGCGGGTCAGCTTGTCCTTGAGGCTGGCAAACGTAGGCACTTCAGGCGCTTCGACACCCAGCAGCTTGATCAGGTGCAGACCGAAATCGGTGCGTACCGGTGCCGAGACCTGGTCCTTGTTCAACGCGTACAAGGCCTTTTCGAATTCCGGATCGTAGACGCCAGGACCGGCGTAGCCCAGATCGCCGCCGTTGTTCGCCGAACCCGGGTCCTGGGAAAACTCCTTCGCCAACGCTTCAAACGACTCGCCTTTGGCCAGGCGAGCCTGGATCTCTTCGATCTTCGCCTTGGCCTGGGCTTCGGTCACCTTGTCGTTCACTTCGATCAGGATGTGCGCAGCCCGACGCTGTTCGGACAGGTTGGCGATTTCTTTCTGGTAGGCCGCCTGCAAGTCTTCGTCCTTGACGCTGACCTGATCGAAGAAAGAGGCTTTCTTCAGCTCGAGGTAATCGATGACCACCTGGTCAGGCGTCATGAATTCCTTGGCGTGTTGGTCGTAGTAAGCCTTGACCTCATCATCGGTCAGCTTGACGGAGGCCGGGTCGGCCTTGATGTTCAAGGTGGCGAAATCACGGGTCTGTTTTTCCAGGCGGGCAAATGCCAGCACTTGGGCATCGGTGACGAAACCGCTGCCTGCCAGGCCGGCGCGCAACTGACCGATCAGCATTTCCTGAGCCAGCATCTGGCGGAACTGCATACGGCTGTAACCCAACTGGCGAATCACCTGATCGAAACGCTCGGGGCTGAATTTGCCATCGACCTGGAACTCAGGCGTCTGCAGGATCACTTGATCAAGCGCCGCTTCGGAGAACGCGAATTTCGCATCGTGTGCGCCTTGCAGCAGCAGCTTGCGGTCGATCAGGCCCTTGAGCGCTGAATCGCGCAGCATTTTTTCGTCCAGCAGGGAGGCGTCAAAATCCTTGCCCAGCTGTTGCATGAGCTGACGGCGTTGCATGTCGACCGCCTGGCTCAGCTCGTTCTGGCTGATGTTTTCGCCGTTGACCTTGGCCGCGTCGTTGCTATTGGTGGTGGCTTGAAAAATGGCATCGAAACCGGTCAACGCCATCAATGCGACGATGACCCCGATGATGGTCTTGGCAATCCAGCCTTGTGAATTGTCCCTGATATTCTGCAGCATGCGTCCCCCAGAAACGGTTGAACTTCAAATTTAGGCAACCGTGGAGCGTGGGTAGAATCCGGATAGAAGAAAGGCGCATCCGAGGATGCGCCTTCTCGTAACTGGCGGAGCGGACCGGGCTCTAACCTGCAAGCCCTGGTGTGCCAGACCGGTTGCAACCGGCCGTGTTACCGCTCCGCTGCCAAGCCAGGCATGACCCCGACCCGGATAAACTCAACGAAACCTTAGTTAACGGCTTCTTTCAGTGCTTTACCAGCTTTGAAGCCTGGCTTTTTGGCAGCAGCGATTTCCAGCGTCTTACCGGTCTGCGGGTTGCGACCGATACGAGCAGGACGATCGGTCACGGAGAAGGTGCCGAAACCAACCAGAACAACGGAGTCGCCAGCCTTCAGAGCGCCAGTGACGGATTCGATTACAGCGTCCAGCGCACGGCCAGCAGCAGCTTTCGGGATATCAGCGGATGCAGCGATAGCATCAATCAGTTCCGACTTGTTCACTCTAAGTCCCCTTATATCTATTTGAGATGATTCTAAGTTTTTTTGGTGAAAGCAAAAACGAGTGCTGAATGGCCTGCAGACACTTAAGAGCCGCTTTATAACAAGGGCTCTAAAAAACTGTCAAGGAAGCCCCCCAGGCAAATGCGTATTAATGCGTGCTAATTCTTTCCTTAGAGTCAGACTCTCGCTTTTCTTCCTTCGCGACAATCTCCGGAGCCACATCCGGCAAGGGCTCCGGCGCGTATTGCAGCGCAATTTGCAGGACCTCGTCAATCCATTTAACGGGTTTGATCTGAAGATCTTGCTTGATGTTGTCAGGAATTTCCTTCAGGTCGCGGACATTCTCTTCGGGAATGATCACGATCTTGATCCCGCCACGGTGTGCCGCCAGCAGTTTTTCCTTCAGGCCACCAATCGCCAGGACCTGGCCGCGCAGCGTGATCTCACCCGTCATGGCGACGTCGGCGCGCACCGGAATACCGGTCAATGCCGAGACCAGGGCCGTGCACATGCCTACACCAGCGCTTGGGCCGTCCTTGGGCGTCGCCCCTTCAGGCATGTGGATATGCGTGTCGCGCTTCTCATGGAAGTCCAGGGGAATACCCAGGCTCCGGGCGCGACTGCGAACCACCGTCAGCGCAGCGGTGATCGATTCAACCATCACGTCGCCAAGGGAACCGGTCTTGATCAGTTGACCCTTGCCCGGCACCACGGCCGCTTCGATGGTCAGCAACTCACCACCGACCTGGGTCCAGGCCAGGCCAGTCACCTGGCCGATCTGGTCCTGTTGCTCGGCAAGGCCGTAGCGGAACTTGCGCACGCCCAGGAAGTGCTCCAGCAGGTCCGCAGTGACCTTGACCGCGAAGCGTTTTTCCAGCGCATGTTCCTTGACCGCCTTGCGGCAGACCTTGGCAATCTGCCGTTCCAGGCCACGCACACCGGCTTCGCGGGTGTAGTAGCGGATGATGTCGCGAATCGCTTCCTCGTCGAATTCCAGCTCGCCCTTTTTCAGGCCGTTGGCCTGGATCTGCTTGGGCGAAAGGTATTTCACGGCGATGTTGATCTTCTCGTCCTCGGTGTAGCCCGGCAGACGAATCACCTCCATCCGGTCCAGCAACGCTGGCGGAATATTCATGGAGTTGGAGGTGCAGAGGAACATCACATCCGACAGGTCGTAATCGACCTCCAGGTAGTGATCGTTGAAGTTGTGATTCTGCTCAGGATCGAGGACTTCGAGCAACGCGGAGGCTGGATCGCCGCGCATGTCGCTACCCATCTTGTCGATTTCGTCCAGAAGGAACAGCGGATTGCGCACGCCGACCTTTGTCATCTTTTGAATCAATCTTCCCGGCATCGAACCGATGTAGGTACGGCGATGGCCCCGAATTTCCGCCTCATCGCGCACGCCGCCAAGGGCCATGCGTACGAATTTGCGGTTGGTGGCGTGGGCAATCGACTCCGCAAGGGAGGTTTTACCGACCCCTGGAGGACCGACCAGGCACAGGACCGGGCCACGAATCTTCTTCACGCGCTTCTGCACGGCGAGGTATTCAAGGATGCGTTCCTTGACCTCTTCCAGGCCGTAATGGTCGGCGTCGAGGATGTCTTCGGCACGCGCCAGGTCCAGACGCACCTTGCTCTGGGCTTTCCATGGCACCTGGACCAGCCAGTCGATGTAGGAGCGCACCACGGTGGCCTCGGCAGACATCGGCGACATTTGCTTGAGCTTGTTCAGCTCGGCCTGGGCCTTGGCCAGTGCATCCTTGGGCAAGCCGGCGGCATCGATGCGCTTTTTCAGCTCTTCGATTTCGTTGTGGCCTTCGTCGCCATCGCCCAGTTCTTTCTGAATGGCCTTCATCTGCTCATTCAGATAGTACTCGCGCTGGCTGCGCTCCATCTGCTTCTTGACGCGACCGCGAATGCGTTTCTCGACCTGCAACAGATCGATTTCGCCGTCGAGCAGTGCCAGCACGTGTTCGACACGGGCCGACAAATCAATGATTTCGAGAATTTCCTGCTTCTGCTCGATCTTGAGGGCCATATGGGCCGCCATCGTATCGACCAGTCGCCCAGGCTCGTCGATGCTGTTAAGCGACGACAGGACCTCTGCAGGCACCTTCTTGCCCAGTTGCACGTATTGTTCGAACTGCGACAGCAGGCTGCGGACAAACACCTCTGACTCACGCTCGGGCGCATCGACCTCTTCGATCAGCGACACCTCGGCCCGGCAATGGCCATCCACTTCGCTGAAACGCTCGATAGCACCGCGCTGCTCGCCTTCGACCAGGACCTTGACGGTGCCATCGGGCAGCTTGAGCAGTTGCAGAACCGTTGCAATCGTACCTACGCGATACAGTGCGTCTTCGCCGGGATCATCGTCGGCGGGATTTCTCTGAGCCAGCAGAAGAATCTGCTTGTCGCCCGTCATCGCAGCCTCAAGGGCTTCGATGGACTTCTCGCGCCCCACGAACAGCGGGATAACCATGTGCGGATACACCACGACATCGCGCAATGGCAGGAGAGGCAATTCGATGGTTGTCTTCATGATTTCGCCTCTACGGCGGCCCTAGGGCCGGAAACAGATGGAAGTAAGCTTGAAACCAAGATGGGGGCAGCCTTGAAAAAAAACAAGCGCTAAGACACGTCTAAAACGCGCAAAAAGCAAAGGGGCCCGAAGGCCCCTCCTTTGTTCCGGCAGCGGGACGCTTAAGCGTCCGGTGCGGCCTTGGCAGCCGGCTCACTGTTTTCATAGATATACAGTGGCTTGGACTTGCCTTCTATGACGCTTTCATCGATCACGACTTTACTCACCTCGGACTGCGAGGGGATCTCGTACATCGTGTCGAGCAATACGCCTTCGAGAATCGAGCGCAATCCACGGGCACCGGTCTTACGCTCCAGGGCACGTTTTGCGACCGATTTCAGCGCGTCGGAACGGAATTCCAGGTCTACACCTTCCATTTCGAACAGCTTGGCATACTGCTTGGTCAGGGCGTTTTTCGGCTCGGTCAGGATCTGCATCAACGCTGCTTCATCCAACTCGTCCAGCGTTGCCAGGACCGGCAGACGACCGACGAATTCCGGGATCAGACCGAACTTGACCAAATCGTCAGGCTCGACTTCACGCAGGGACTCACCGACTTTCTTGCCTTCTTCCTTGCTGCGCACTTCGGCGTTGAAACCAATGCCACCACGGGTGGAACGGTTTTGAATAACCTTTTCCAGGCCGGAGAACGCACCGCCGCAGATGAACAGGATGTTACGGGTGTCGACTTGCAGGAATTCCTGCTGCGGATGCTTGCGACCACCTTGGGGTGGAACGGAAGCGACCGTACCTTCGATCAACTTGAGCAAGGCCTGCTGCACGCCCTCACCGGAAACATCCCGGGTGATGGACGGGTTGTCGGACTTGCGGGAAATCTTGTCGATTTCATCGATATAGACAATGCCCATCTGGGCCTTTTCCACATCGTAGTCGCACTTCTGCAACAACTTCTGAATGATGTTCTCGACGTCTTCACCTACATAACCCGCCTCGGTGAGGGTGGTTGCGTCGGCAATGGTGAACGGAACGTTCAGCAAGCGGGCCAGAGTTTCGGCAAGCAGGGTCTTACCCGAGCCTGTCGGGCCGATCAGCAGGATGTTGCTCTTGCCGAGTTCGACGTCGTCATTCTTCTTGTCACGTTGGTTCAGGCGCTTGTAGTGGTTGTACACCGCTACGGCCAGTACCTTTTTCGCACGTTCCTGACCAATCACATACTGATCAAGGATGCCGCTGATTTCTTTAGGCGAAGGCAATTTATGCGCGCTGCTCTCGGCCTGGGCTTCCTGCACCTCCTCGCGGATGATGTCATTGCACAGGTCGACGCACTCGTCGCAAATGAAGACCGAGGGGCCGGCAATCAATTTGCGCACTTCATGCTGGCTTTTGCCACAGAAGGAGCAATAAAGCAGTTTGCCGTTGTCCTCGCCGTTGCGGGTGTCAGTCATTCGATCGATCCAAATCCGATAGGCTTGCAACACAAGATGAAGGCAATTGCGGGCTTTTTCAAGCCCGCAGGTGATCGGACCTGCCGATCAACCTCATTTTGAGCTGCTTATTTTAAGCGGGGCGCTGGTTGATCACTTCATCGATCAGACCATATTCACGTGCGGCTTCAGCGCTCATGAAATTGTCGCGGTTGGTATCGCGCTCGATTTCTTCTAGCGTGCGCCCGCTGTGCTTGGCCATCAAGGTATTGAGGCGCTCGCGAATGAAGAGGATTTCCTTGGCATGGATTTCAATATCCGATGCCTGGCCCTGGAAACCGCCCAGCGGCTGGTGAATCATCACGCGCGAGTTCGGCAGGCAGTAACGCTTGCCATGGGCACCAGCTGTCAGCAAAAACGCACCCATGCTGCAAGCCTGACCGATACAGGTCGTCGAAACGTTAGGCTTGATGAACTGCATGGTGTCGTAGATCGACATGCCCGCCGTCACCGAACCGCCAGGGGAGTTGATATAGAGATGGATATCCTTGTCCGGGTTTTCGGCTTCAAGGAACAACAGTTGCGCACAGATCAGGTTGGCCATGTAGTCCTCTACCGGGCCCACCAGAAAGATGACGCGTTCCTTGAGCAGACGCGAGTAGATGTCATAGGCACGTTCGCCGCGGGCGGACTGCTCGATAACCATCGGGACCAGGCCGCCTGCGGCCTGGATGTCAGAGCTCTGCTGATAAAAAGAATTGCGGGACATGTCTCGCAGTCACTCCCAAATAGTTATGTCTTGAATACGCATAAGCCAGCGCGAAGGCTGGCTTATGGGTGTTTATTTCTTACCGCAGAACCATCAATCGGCTTGTGGAGCTTCCACCGGCTTGACCGCTTCTTCGTAAGAGACCGCTTTATCGGTCACGCTAGCTTTCTGCAGAACAGTATCCACAACTTGTTCTTCCAGCACAACCGAACGGACTTCGTTCAGCTGCTGGTCGTTCTTGTAGTACCAGGACACAACTTGCTCAGGCTCTTGATAGGCCGAGGCCATTTCCTGGATCAGCTCGCGAACGCGGGCTTCGTCAGGCTTGAGCTCGAACTGCTTGACCACTTCGGCGACGATCAGGCCCAGTACGACGCGGCGCTTGGCTTGTTCTTCGAACAATTCGGCAGGCAGCTGGTCCGGCTTGATGTTGCCACCGAACTGCTGAACAGCCTGCACGCGCAGACGGTTCACTTCGTTGTCCAGCAGGGCCTTTGGCACTTCGATCGGGTTGGAGGCCAGCAGACCGTCCATGACCTGGTTCTTGACCTTGGACTTGATGGCCTGGCGCAGCTCGCGTTCCATGTTCTTGCGAACTTCGGTACGGAAACCTTCCAGACCGGTTTCCTTGATGCCGAACTGGGCGAAGAACTCTTCGTTCAGCTCAGGCAGTTTCGGCTCGGAAACAGTGTTGACGGTCACGGTGAACTCGGCGGCTTTGCCAGCCAGGTCCAGGTTCTGGTAGTCCTCAGGGAAGGTCACGTTCAGAACGCGCTCTTCACCGGCCTTGGCGCCAACCAGGCCGTCTTCGAAGCCAGGAATCATGCGACCGGAACCCAGTACCAGCTGGGTAGCCTTGGCGGAACCGCCCGCGAACACTTCACCGTCGACCTTGCCGACGAAATCGATGTTCAGTTGATCTTCGTTCTGGGCAGCACGCTCAGTCACTTCGAAACGGGTGTTCTGCTTGCGCAGGATGTCCAGCATCTTGTCCAGGTCAGCATCCGACACGTCAGCGCTCAGGCGCTCGACGGCGATGGATTCGAAACCGGCAACCGTGAACTCAGGAAACACTTCGAACGTGGCGACGAATTCCAGGTCCTTGCCTTTTTCCAGCACTTTAGGCTCGACGGACGGAGCACCGGCCGGGTTCAGCTTCTGCTCGACGACCGCTTCGTAGAACGAAGACTGGATCACGTCGCCCACGGCTTCCTGACGCGCATCAGCTTCGTAACGCTGACGGATCACGCTCATTGGCACTTTGCCTGGGCGGAAACCTGGGATTTTGGCCTTTTGGGCAGTCTGCTGCAGACGCTTGTTGACCTGAGTCTCGATGCGCTCAGCCGGCACGGTGATGCTCATGCGGCGCTCAAGAGCAGAAGTATTTTCAACAGAAACTTGCATGGATATTCCTCGTTGCACAGACGTTGGCCGGGCGTTTCCGACCCCAGAATCAAGGGCATGCATTCTAGTAGGTCAAACTCAAGAAGTCACCCTACTGAAAACGCGCTGGAAACAGGCGCCGGATTTAGGACGGGACAAACGGTCATGCCCCACCCGGATTGCAAATACAGCCGATTCAGCCCAAGGCTCTGCGCCGACGCTTCTATATATAGAAGCGGCTTGCCCGATCGCCCGACGCCCGCCCCCACAAGGAGACCGACGGACATGTCGCGCATCATCACGAAACACATTCGCGACGAACCGACCGCTACGCGCAGCGCCAAAAACCGTACCGACGCCAAACACAGAACCACTGAAAACAAAAACGGCGCAGCCCTTTTCAGGTACTGCGCCGTTTTCTGCTATTTAAATAGCGACTTGTATGGTGCGGACGGAGAGACTCGAACTCTCACACCTTGCGGCGCTGGAACCTAAATCCAGTGTGTCTACCAATTCCACCACATCCGCGTATCAAGCTTTTAAAGCAAAGGCGCCAGATTGTTAGATCTGGCGCCTTTCTAGAATATGGGGTGGACGATGGGGATCGAACCCACGACAACGGGAGTCACAATCCCGTGCTCTACCAACTGAGCTACGCCCACCATATTGCCTTGTTGCCTTACTTGTGCCAAAGCTGCCTAATTGGCGCACCCGGCAGGACTCGAACCTGCGACCATCCGCTTAGAAGGCGGATGCTCTATCCAGCTGAGCTACGGGCGCCTTTTTAATCTGTATTCTTGGACGATTACAAACTAAGTGCTTTCAGTTTTACCGAGTTGAAACAACCAACTCCGCTCCACCTTCTTAACCAGTGCTAGGCTGTGCCCGACAAGTGCGACGAATGTTATAGACGGCCTGATAGGTCGTCAACTCTTTTTTAAAAAAAATTCATTTAATTAAAGGGGTTAGGGGAATTTGCAGACCAAGCGCCTTTGCCCCCACGCCCCGACATGCGAGAATGCGTTCTCTTTTTTTCCCCTCTCGATGGTTAACCACGCGCAATGACTGCACAACTTATCGACGGCAAATCGATCGCCGCCAGCCTGCGCCAGCAGATCGCCCAACGAGTCACCGAGCGCCGCCAGCAAGGCCTGCGCACGCCCGGCCTTGCGGTGATCCTGGTCGGCAGCGATCCTGCCTCTCAGGTTTATGTCTCGCACAAGCGTAAAGACTGTGAAGAGGTCGGCTTCCTTTCCCAGGCCTACGACCTGCCTTCCGAAACCACCCAGCAAGCGTTGGCCGATCTGATCGATCGCCTGAACGATGACCCGAACATCGACGGCGTTCTGCTCCAGCTACCGCTGCCCGAACACCTCGACGCCTCCAAGCTGTTGGAGCGTATCCGCCCGGACAAAGACGTCGATGGCTTCCATCCTTATAACGTCGGTCGCCTGGCCCAGCGCATCCCGCTGCTTCGTCCCTGCACCCCTAAAGGCATCATGACGCTGCTGGAAAGCACTGGCGTGGACCTGTATGGCCTCGACGCCGTAGTGGTGGGTGCGTCCAACATCGTTGGTCGTCCAATGGCCATGGAGCTGCTGCTGGCCGGCTGCACCGTGACCGTGACCCATCGTTTCACCAAGGATCTGGCTGGTCATGTCGGCCGCGCGGACCTGGTGGTGGTGGCCGCCGGCAAACCCGGCCTGGTAAAAGGCGAGTGGATCAAGGAAGGCGCCATCGTCATCGACGTGGGCATCAATCGCCAGGAAGATGGCAAGCTGGTGGGCGACGTCGTCTATGAGACCGCCCTGCCCCGCGCCGGCTGGATCACGCCGGTACCCGGCGGCGTAGGCCCGATGACCCGCGCCTGCCTGCTGGAAAACACGTTGTACGCGGCTGAAACGCTGCACGGCTGATACGCGTCAACAAAAAACCTGTGGGAGCGAGCTTGCTCGCGATAGCGATGGACCGGCCAACATCCAGTTGACTGACACATCGCTATCGCGAGCAAGCTCGCTCCCACAGGTGTTTCTGGCGACCGGACTTTAGCCGCCAAATTACGAATTTTTCAAATTCGTTTCGCCAAAATCCCCCTCATGAAACTTTATTTATTCACAAGCCCTGGCGGTACAGGCATATAGCGCTGCTGTCGCCCATACTCCTAAAATGCGACGTTTTTTTTAAAAGTCGTTGCTCAACGGCACCTTCAACTCTATCGAGTCTACTCGCGTGAAAATCCGTCTTTCCATCATCAGCCTATTCATCGCTTTCACAGGCAGCTTTATCACGCAAAATGTCGCTGCACAGGAAACCATCGCAGCCCCACGGGATACGGCCAAGCTGCAAGTCGCCTCGGGCAGCGCGATGTTGCTGGACCTGCAGACGGATAAAGTCGTCTATTCGAGCAACCCGGACGTGGTGGTACCCATCGCGTCGGTGACCAAGCTGATGACCGGCCTGATCGTGCTGGATGCCAAACAGAACCTGGATGAGTACATCTCCATCACCATCGCCAACACCCCAGAGATGAAGGGCGTGTTCTCCCGGGTCAAGCTCAACAGCGAGCTGTCACGCCGGGAGGTGCTGCTGATCGCCCTGATGTCTTCGGAAAACCGCGCCGCCGCCAGCCTCGCCCACCACTATCCAGGTGGCTATGCGGCGTTCATTGCCGCCATGAACGCCAAGGCGAAGGCGCTGGGCATGACCAGCACCCATTACGTCGAACCGACGGGCCTGTCGATCCACAACGTCTCGACCGCCAGGGACCTGACCAAGCTGCTGATCGCCGCTCGCAAGTATCCACTGCTGAGCGAACTGAGCACCACCAAGGAAAAGACCGTTACCTTCCGCAAGCCTGTGTATAGCCTGGGCTTCCGCAACACTGACCACTTGGTCCACAAGGCCAACTGGGATATCCAGTTGACCAAGACCGGCTTCACCAACGAAGCCGGCCACTGTCTGGTGCTGGTGACGAAGATGGGCAATCGCCCGATGGCACTGGTGATCCTCGATGCATTCGGCAAGTACACGCACTTCGCCGATGCGAGCCGGATTCGTAGCTGGGTCGAGACCGGAAAAAGCGCCGACGTGCCGTCAGTGGCCCTGCAATACAAGGCTGCCAAGAATCTCAAGAGCCGCCAGAGTGGTGTGGTGGAAGCTTCCAAGTAATCCACGCCCCCCCTAAAAGCCCTGACTCGTCGTAATGCTGTTCACTTAGAAAAAGCGGCGCTTCTTTCAGAAATGGGAAGTGCCGTTTTTTTTTGTTTTTTTGCGGTACTTGTTTTGGTGTGTATATCCGTTGCTGCGGTAACGGCGGCTTAGGGTTCCGCCCTGACGGCGGGTCACTTTCGAAAAGCGTGTACGGACCGGACACATGGTTGACGGGTGTGCGGGGACATGGTGGACACTTTCCAGCGAGCTAATTTCGCCGGAAAACCATCATGCCCTGGACTACGCGTGTACGGACCGGACACATGGTTGACGGGTGTGCGGGGACATGGTGGACACTTTCCAGCGAGCTAATTTCGCCGGAAAACCATCATGCCCTGGACTACGAGAGACACCATGAGCCTGAAAGAAGAATTCGTTGCCTTAGCACGGCAACCCGGCAGCAATAAACGTGAGCTGTGCCGACGATTCGGTATCAGCCCGCAAACAGCGTACAAGTGGATCGAACGCTACGAAGCGCAGGGCCAGTCTGGTCTGCAAGAAAAATCCCGCAGACCAGCGACCAGCCCCAAACTGACCCCGGCCGCTTTGGAAGCACAAGTCATCGCCCTTAGGCAGGCCCATCCAGCATGGGGCGGACGCACCATTAGCAGCCTGTTGGAAAGGCGTATCGCTCCAAGTACCGTTACCAATGTCTTGCACCGGCATGGCCTGATTCAACCGTCTCAGAAAGAACAAGCGGCGACGCTGCGGTTTGAACACGACGCGCCTAATGATCTTTGGCAGATGGATTTCAAAGGGCATTTCGCGCTGCAACAAGGTCGATGCCACCCCCTGACCCTGCTGGACGACCACTCTCGGTTCAGCCTGGCCATTCAGGCTTGTGACAACGAACGGGGAGCCACGGTGAAGGAGAAGATGATTGAGGTTTTCCAGCGCTATGGCTTGCCGGCTCGTATCAACGTTGATAACGGCCCGCCCTGGGGTTCGCCACGCAATCCAGGAGAAATTACAGAGCTGAGTATCTGGCTGATTCGGCTGGGAATTCGGATCAGCTTCAGCCGTCCTCGACACCCTCAAACCAATGGAAAGCTCGAGCGTTTCCATCGTTCACTCAAAGCAGAAGTGCTCAATGGACGTCACTTTTCCACACTGATGGACGCTCAATCGGCTTTTGATCAATGGCGTGAGGTTTATAACCTACAACGCCCCCATCAGGCGCTGGGCTACAAGGTGCCTATGGACCGCTATCGGAGCAGCCCCTGGGCGTATCCGCAGCAACTGTCAGACTTTGAATATGGCCCGGATGATGTGTTGGCCAAGGTTTATCACAGTCGGTTTCGCTTTCAGAAACGCTACTTCAGCATCGCCAAAGGACTGGTTGGACAGCACATCGCAATACGCCCTAACGCTGAAAGCGATGGCTTGTTTGACGTCTACTTCTGCCATCACTTCCTACGGACCTTCGACGTGAATACCCCTGACTACGGTGCATAATGTGTCCACTATGTCCCCGCACAGGTGTCAACCATGTGTCCGGTCCGTACAAAAAGCGCGAAAGTAACCAAAGCGCTYYTGCCCCACCACTCGGTGCCTCGCCTAGGCTCGGCATGCCTGAACGAAGGNCACTTCCTACGGACCTTCGACGTGAATACCCCTGACTACGGTGCATAATGTGTCCACTATGTCCCCGCACAGGTGTCAACCATGTGTCCGGTCCGTACATTGCGCGCCAAAGGTACGCCGACGCCGTGAAGCCAGGGACAAGACCACGATTTTGCCCCCCTTGTAATCGGCCCGTTTTATATCGTGGGTGTGTCCCATTTCTCGTCACGCTTCAATGAAGAACCCTGCGACTCTCCCCTATCCTGATCCTGTCGAGCGCCCTGTTTAAAGCATCCAAGGCATCGAGCAGGGCTTTCGCCTCAGCCTCCCGACCATCGCCCCAGAGGCGTTCTGCCATTTTGTTCAGTGCCTGGATGGAGCGCTCAATGTCAGCAGCAGTCGCTGCTTTGCTTTCCTGAAGTTTCTTTGGCATTGATCAACCCTTCCTCGGGGCGTTGCTTCATCAGCTTCGACGCAGATACATCACGGCGGAACGCTATGCAGGTGCTCCCTACCCATTCCACCGCCGATGCCCCCAATCAGCGCTTCGCGGACTCACACTGGACGCGTAGATCATGATTGTCGATATTCCCGCAACTACTGCTGCCGGTGGTGGCATTGCAGTAGGCGCGCTGGTCATGGTCATCAATGTTGCCGCAGGAACTGCTACCCGTCTCCGCGTTGCATCGCGCACGCAAGTCATGATTATCGATGTTGCCGCAACTGCTACCGCCCTGCTTGGCATTGCAATACGCCCGCTGGTCATGATCATCAATGTTGCCGCAAGAACTGCCTCCCAGCTCTGCGTTACACGCCGCACGCAAATCGTGATTATCGATGTTTCCGCAACTGCTGCCGCTTTCCCTGGCATTGCAATAAGCGCGCTGGTCATGATCATCGATGTTGCCACAACCGGCAAAGGCGTAACCGCTGAACATCAATACCATCGCAAGAATCAGTTTCATTTCATACGTTCCTGGGTCTGCCAGGAAACAGCCTGGCACTGGTTGATCCTCATTTATTGAGCGTCGCGACACGCTATCAAATTGACATCATTTTAAGGAAAAGTTCCGGGGTCGGATTGAGTGAAGCTGGAGGGATGTAGCCGGACGTTAGGGGGAAACAGGGGACAGACCACGATTTTGAGTTCATCTGTAATCAGCCCGTCTCATAATCGTGGCCTGCCCCGCATCCCCTCAATCCTTTAACTCTCACCTCATCTGTTCGCACCATAGAAGTGATTCAGCACCATTAGCTCAAACACAGCCACCAATGCACAGAACGCGATGAAGCCGGGGCTGAAGACCCGCCTGGGCTTGGATGAGCCGTCGCCCAACCAGGTCGCGTCGGAGTAAAAGGTAAACACCACGAGAAATACCAACAACGCATAGGTCCACGCCTTACTCCAGAACCCCTGTGTTTTCCATTGAGTCATCCGCGCTCTTCCGCAACCCGCTTTATTCGTCGACTCAGGACGCCGGTTAACCAGGATCGCATTACTTGGCTTTTGCGCTCTTGATATCACTTATGATTTTTTGGGAAATAGCCTGGACCTGCTCTTTGGTCATAGCCGACATGACACCTTCCCAAGCCGACGAGGACGTGTCATAGGTGCGAGTTCCAATCAGGTGACCCGATTTCAAGTCCGAGTAGTCTGCACTGGAATTGACCCACGCATTTCCCACCATGACCCCGGCTCCGTAGCGAGCACCTGGGGTCAGGTAACGGAAATTGGTCACGTTGATCTTGATACCGACACCGTCCTTGCCTTCGAGGCTTGATGCCTGAGCCTCTTTAAGGCTGTAGCCGGCGCGAGTTGCTTCGACTTGCAGGGCGTCATTCCATTCTTGCTTCAAGCGAGGCCAATCCTCGTTTTGTTGAACCTTGCTATTGCCTTGAAAGTTTACGACCAGGTTCTGCTTGGCTGACTCCTGAATGACGAGCGTTTCAGTCCCGCCGCTTTTCACAGAGGCAGCGCATCCGCTCAACATCAAAACAGCAACAGCGCAGGACAGCGCAATCGAAAGCTTGGAAGTGTTCATTGAATTTCCATATCCACAAAATCGGTTGAGAGAGGGGTTAAATATCCCGCTGAGCCAGATGGGCCCACACGCTGGACGCGCCGAATTTAGCACCAATACTTCGCTGCTACGAGCCAAGAACGGGCCAGGTGCGTGCATTAATCTGACGGCCTCAGAATCGTGGGTTTGTCCCTTCTTACCGGCGCGAAACCAGCCCTTACACAGGCGTCTATGGGCAGGTAACAGCCTTTCGAGCCTGCTTCTTGGTCCAGAGAAGACGACCGTTGATTCTTCCCTCAGACCATGACTCGGTAACCAGAGCGCAATTGCCACTCAGGTTCTCAACAAACGTCCTTGGATAACCTTCAGGCTCACCTCCCCCCAGACGCATCCAATTCGGAGTCCCAGTCAATGGCAACACACCAAGCCACTATGCTGCCATCCAACCGTCTTAAGAACAGCAGGCACCTGAGCTGGCGTTTGTATCCACCTGTCCTCGATCCTCTTCAACCAAACAATCATCGGCATTTTTCCGGCTTGAGATGAGGGGGACGGCATGGTCAAATAACCGATAGCCTTTTGCCATGGAGATCTCAGTTGAAGCAGTACCGCGGACCTATCCTGTTTTTCTCAGTAATGATCTCACTCTTTGTCCTGCTTCAACTCTGGCATGCACGGTCTGCTTCGGAAGACAAAAAGGAGGAGCGAGAACGCCAGCTTAAAGGGACCGCGCTCATCATGAATGCCCAGTCCCCGAAGATGGTCGATGGCACACGTCTTGATTCGGTAACCTATAACGACGGGATCATGCGTATTTCCTACACGCTTACAACAACCTCGAAAGATGAAATCGACTCCGACGCATTTACGAAAGACAAAAAGGCTCTTGCGGCCTCTGTATCCTGCGATGAAAAAGGTCTAGGACAGTTCGTGAAGTCGGGGCTCTTGATCAAATACACAATCAATGACTCAAGCAGTGCTCCGATCACTGACTTTCAGATAAGCAAGTCCGATTGCCTTTGAAGGTCAGCCCTGAATAAGCCCGCCTCTCTCGCGGGCTTTTTTATGCGTGCCGTACCCGCCCTCTCGACGTTTCCGCGCAGTCCGTCCCCTCGAACACATCCCACTGACTCCTCGTAAGCGTCCGCCCGACACCCTCTTGTTGATCAGACCTTCACCTGCTTCTTCAGCCATTGGTTGACCCAATCGCAGTCAAACGCTGTTGGATCAA